>NZ_BADK01000113.1 GCF_000333595.1 Azospirillum sp. B506 | reverse complement strand
CGCCATAGATGTTGCCCGACTGCACATTGTTGATGCGTTGGTAGTAGGTGCGGTCGAACAGGTTCTTGACATTGACCGCGGCCGTGACCTTCTCGGTCACGTCATAGGCGACACGGGCGTCCACCGTCGCATAGCCGCCCTGGGTCAGACGGGCATAATTCAGCGACGGGAACTCGTTGTACATCGAGGTCTGGGCGGTCACGCCACCGCCGACGCTCAGCCGGTCGTCGATGCTCTCAGGCAGGCGGTAGTTGGTCCACAGCTTGATCTGGTGCATCGGCGCGATGGCGGTGAAGGCGCTGGCGGAGTTGGCGCTGCTGTCCAGGCTCTTGGCACGGGTGAAGGTGTAGCCGGCATAGGCGTCCCAGCCCGGCAGGATCTCGCCGGAGACATCCAGTTCGAAACCGCGGCTCCGCGCCTTGCCGCCGGAGATGTAGATCGACTGGTTGGGGAAGCGCGGATCGGACTGCGCCCGGTTCTCCTCCTCGATGTGGAAGACCGACGCGGTGGCGTGCAGGCGTCCGCCGAAGTAGTCGGCCTTGACGCCGGCTTCATACTGCCGCCCCTTCAGCGGTTCCAGCACCTTGCCCGACGCATCCACGAGGGATTGCGGCTGGTACATCTGCGTCACGCTGGTGTAGAGCGCATAGGTCGAATTGACGTCGTAGACGAGGCCGGCATAGGGCGTGACCTTGCCACGCACGGAGGCGCTGCTTTCCGGCGTGCCGGCCAGCGCGTCGGCATCGACCTTGGTCTGCCACCAGTTCATCCGCCCGCCGACGATCAGCTTCAGCGGGTCGGCCAGCTTCAGCCGCAGCACGCCATAGGTGCCCCAGCTGTCGGTGGTGGTCTTGGTGTCCTTCTGCCAGTCCCGCCAGACCGGTTCGGCGGCGGAGGCGTTGGGAGAGAAGATGTTCTGCGTCACCGACCAGCTGCCGACCGGATTGGCCGCGCGGTGGCGGAAGGTCCAGCGCTCGTAATTGGCACCGACCACCGCCTCGTGGGTCTGGCCGAACAGCCTGAAATTGCCGCTGGCAGACAGGTCGGCGCCGATCTGATCCTGATCGTAGCGGACCTTCTGGGCATAGAGCGTCGTCCGGTTGACCCCCGGCGTGACCGGCGAATAGGCGTAGGCCATCTTCCGGTCCATCTCATTGTCGATGTAATGGGTGGCCAGCTTCACCGCCCAGCCATTGTCGAACTTGTGCTCCAGATCGGCGAAGCCGCCCTTGGTGGTGAAGATGTCGCGGTTCCATTCCTCGCCCAGCGAGGTCGAGCGGTCGACGTCGAGCAGCCGCAACTGCGGCTGTCCGTTCACCACCGAGGCATAGCCCGGCAGGTTCCAGGCGCCCTTGTAACTCATGCGCTGATACCAGGCGCCGGCCGTCAGGGTGGTGTCGGGCGTCAGGTCGGCCGCGATGCTGCCATAGGCCACCGCCCGGTCCTGCGTCGTCCAGTCCTGGAAGCCGTTGCGGTCCTGATAGGCGCCGACGAAGCGCCCGCGCAGGCTGCCGGATTGGTTCAGCGGCCCGGTGATGTCGCCTTCGCCGCGGTAATTGGCATAGGAACCGGCGGTCAGCTCGCCATAGCCTTCCAGCGTCTTCTTCGGCGTCTTGCGGACAAGGTTGATGGCGCCGCCGGGGCCGCCCATGCCGTTCAACAGACCCGCCGGCCCCTTCAGCACCTCCACCCGCTCATACATCGCCAGATCGGGCGAGGCGAAGATGCGGCTGTCCAGCGTCGTCGGCACGCCGTCGAACTGCAGGTTCGTCATCTCGAAGCCGCGCGAATAGAACTGCAGGCGGTTGCCGTCGATCGGCTCCACCGTGACGCCCGGTGTCTGCTTCATCGCGTCTTCGAGCGTGATGAGCTTCTGTTCCTCGATCCGCTCGCGCGGGACCGTGGTGACGGTCTGCGGCACCTCGCGTGGGGCGAGCGGCAGCTTGGAGCCGACGCTGGTCGGCGGGTTGGCGTCACGCTGGCGCTCGGCGCTGACGTCGATCGACGGCAGCGTCATCGCCCCCGACGATGCAGCCCCCCCACTGCCGGTCGCCCCACCGCCAGCCGCCCCGGTGCCGGAGGTTGTCGCTTGGCCCATGGCCACGGCCGGCAGCAGCAAGGATGCCGCCGCGACCGACGCCAGCAGGCGGACGCGCCCCCTGCCCCCAAGGCGTCCGGGCTGCCTGTTCGTCTTCATTCCGATGATCCCCCATTCGTCACAATGCTGATGTCAGTTTGCGGATTGATTGGCCGCGGCTCCGGCTCCCCGGTCAGGGCCGCGGCGATTTCCTGCGCGCGGATCGGCAGGATGGAGTGCAAGGTGTCGCCAAGGCCGTGCGTCGCGTCGCAGCAGCCCTGCCGGTACAGGCCGGCGGTACAGGCTGGGATTGCCGGCAAACAGCACCGATGGCGGTAGGCTGCCGCCGATGACCTTGGACAGCACCAGGACGTCCGGTCCGATCGCGTCAGCGCCGGTCGGACTGCGGAACTGGATGCGGGATTCGGTGGCGCATGTCGGCTCACACCCGCTCGGCACGGGCGAGGCGGTCCTCCGTGGAGCCGCTGACGCCGACGGCGCACCAGTCGGCGGGCACCGGCTTATGGTCGGGCCTGATCGAATGCTCTTCCTCCTCGTCCACCACGACGTGGAATAGCGTGTCGGGGCTGTCCCAGCTCATGCCGAAGCTCCTTCAGGTGAGGACGCGGATGGGATGATCGCTTTCGAGGAAGGCCAGCCTCGAAGATCACGTGCCACTTTCTGGCATAATGAGATTGATTCTTATTTGCAAGACGATTTGCAGTAGGCGAACGGTCCGACCGGCTGAAGGACGGTGCAGGCAATAGCTGCGAGATGCCCAGTGCTTCTGCCGCCCCAGCCCCGCTGCTTGGCCAACCCGGTAACGGCACCCGCCGCAATTGAGGTCCACCGGTCGGCAGGATGCAATGCCGCGCCCCATTATGCGAACGATTATTATTTTCAGTAAAGACGTTTTTTGCCGCCGCTCCTGCAAAGCTGGACCGGCACCGCTCCCTCCGACAGCATGGTGATCTTCGAGAACGACCCGGTCGACGACTCGCGATGGCAGAGCGAGCGGGCCACCCTATCCTTCCGCGATGTCGGTAACCGTGAGCGGATGAGGGCGCCGCTGACCCTGGCGGAGGTGGGGCGCGACACGCTGGCGCTGCGCCTGGAATATGCCGGCAGGCTGGTCCGCCATGCCGATATCACCGCCCAGGCCGTCCGTTCGGAGGTGGAGTCGGATCGCCTGGCGGGCGCTGGGAGGAAGCCGCTTCGTCGCGATTGCCCCTGGCCCCCACCTAGCCCGCGAAGCGGTCCTTGCAGGTCTCCCGCAGCAGGTTCTTCTGCACCTTGCCCATGGCGTTGCGCGGCAGCTCATCGACGAAGGCCACCGCCTTCGGCACCTTGAAGTTCGCCAGTTGCTCCTTGCAGGCTGCGATCACCGCCGTCTCGTCGACACCGCCGCCCATCCCGTCCGGCCGGCGCAGCACCACCGCCATCACCGCCTCGCCGAAGTCGGGATGCGGAACGCCGATCACCGCCGATTCCACCACGCCGGGGATGGCATCGATCACCGTCTCGACCTCCTTGGGATAGACGTTGAAGCCGCCGGAGATCACCAGATCCTTGGCGCGGCCGATGATGTGGACATAGCCGCGCCCATCGATCCGCCCGACATCGCCGGTGATGAACCAGCCGCCGGGGCGGATCTCCTGCGCCGTCTTCTCCGGCATGCGCCAATAGCCGGAGAAGACATTCGGTCCCTTCACCTCCAGAACACCGACATCGCCATCGGGAACCGGCTCCCCCGTCTTCTCGTCGGCGACCCGCACCGACACCTCGGGCAGAGGGAAGCCGACGGTGCCGGGGATGCGGTCGCCGTCCAGCGGGTTGGAGGTCAGCATGCCGGTCTCGGTCATGCCGTAGCGCTCCAGGATGGCATGGCCGGTGCGCGCCTCGAACTCGCGGTGGGTGTCGGCAAGCAGCGGGGCGGAGCCGCTGATGAACAGGCGCATATGCGCAGCCGCCTCCGAAGTCAGGCGCGGGTCGGCCAGCAGCCGGGTGTAGAAGGTCGGCACCCCCATCATCACCGTCGCCCGCGGCAGCAGGCGGAACACGGCGTCCGCATCGAACTTCGACAGGAACAGCATGCCGCTGCCGTTCATCAGCACACAGTTGGTGGCGACGAACAGGCCATGGGTGTGGAAGATCGGCAGGGCATGCAGCAGCACGTCGTCCGGCCGGAACCCCCAGATACGATGCAGGGTGGCGGCGTTGGAGGACAGGTTGCGGTGGCTCATCATCGCCCCCTTCGACCGCCCGGTGGTGCCGGAGGTGTAGAGGATCGCCGCCAGATCGTCCGCCGCGCAGGCCACCGTGTCGAAGGCCGGATCCAGCCCGGCCGCCCGTTCCGGCAGGCTGCCGTCGCCGTCCCCGCCCAGCGTCAACAGCGCCCCCACCCCCGCCCCCTTCGCGGTGTCGGCCAGCCCCGCCAGATTGCCCGGCGTGCAGACGAAGACCGCCGGCTCCGCATCGCCGAGGAAATAGCCGACCTCCGCCCTGGTATAGGCGGTGTTCAGCGGCAGATAGGCGGCACCGGCGCGCAGACAGGCGAGATAGAGGAAGACCGCCTCCGCCGACTTCTCCACCTGCACCGCCACCCGATCGCCCTTGTCGACACCCAACTCCGTCAGCAGCCGGGCATAGCGGCCGCTGGTCTCCATCAGGTCGCGATAGCTGTAGCGCTTGCCGGAGTCCAGTTCGATGAACGGGGTGCCGGCATCGGTGGGGAAGCGTGCGGCGACGATGTCGAAGAAGTTTTCGGTCATTCTGGTCGGATCCCTGCGGAACGGATCGCCCATCATACACCGGAGCGGGACAGGGTGGAGGACTGTGGGACGTCCCACATCGATGACTCCACCACTTTGAGCGCGACACTTCCAGCAATCTTCTCAACCTTGATAATGATTCATTTCCATACATTCCCGAAAAACAGTTAAATATCTGCAATACTGATTATTTATAGTGGAAATCGGCGAAGTGCTTGATTAGGCACAACACAGTGGACGGGAAAATCATGTTCGGAAAACAACTTTCCGCCCCAACCACCACCCCGCCCCGGCGGCGGCGCCGGACGATACAGGAGACGGAGCGAATGACGGCCAAAGATCCCACCAAGAGTCCCCCCTGCTTCGATTGCGCCACCAATGCCACCCAGCGGCTGGACGAGATGTTCATCCGCATGGGCCAGATGAAGCGCATCGCACTGGGCCAGAAGCCGGCGGAACGCGCGGTTTTCCGCAAGTTGCACGGCGCCGCTCATGGCCGGCTGGTGATGGATCCGAACCGGCCGGAGTCGCTCCGTGTCGGTGTCTTCGCCAGGGACGATCTGTCGGCCTGGGTGCGCTTTTCCAGCGACACCGGCCCGACCTCCCCGGATCTGGGATCGACGCTCGGCATCGGGCTGAAGGTCTGGGGCGTCGATGGCGTCAACGCGCTGGGCGAGCAGGGTGACGTCGCCGATTTCATCATGCAGAATTACCCGGTCTTCTTCGTCGACAACGCCGAGGAGATGTGCGAGTTCACCTATGCCGGCGTGGTCCTGAACGACTATCCCAGCTATCTCACTACGCACCCGAAGACCAACGACATCCTGAATGCGATGTCGGCCCAGGTCGACGGCAGCGTGCTGACCACCCAATATTGGGCGATCCTGCCCTTCGATTTCGGCCCCGATCATTACGCCAAATATTCCCTGGTGCCGGAAGCGACACCGCCCGGCCATCCGGCGGTCAATGTGCCGACCGACGACAAGAACTATCTCGCCACCGACCTCGCCAACCGGCTGCTGGAGGACGACTACCGCTTCACCTTCATGGTGCAGGTGGTCCCCAAGAGCGCCGGCTATCCGCTGGACAAGGCGACGGAGGAATGGCCGACCGACGAATACCCCTACCAGCCGGTGGCGACGCTGATCCTGCCGAAACAGGATGTTTGCGCCCGCGGCCAGGGCGACTATGGACAGGAACTGGCCTTCAACATCTGGCGCACGCCGGTCGAGCAGGCTCCGCAGGGCAGCATCGCCGCAGTGCGCAAGCTGGTCTACAACCACGGTGCGGATGTTCGCCATCAGGCCAATGGCCAGCCGCTGGAACAGCCGACGGTGCCACGCACCGAAGCACCGCCGCTGCCCAAGGACGACTGCATCGTCAAGGCGGTGATCTATCCGTCCATCGGCGTCGCCCGCGTCGGCAACGCGCCGAAGGGCTATGTCGTCGGCCCCGAAGTGCCGGATCCCAAGCCGCTGATGGCCGGCGACGACCCGGCGCAGAACCCCTACCGTGACGCCGAAGGCCGGCTTCTGCCGCAGGCCGCGCGCTTCCGCATCTATGGCGTCAACGCCATGGGCCGGATCGTCCGCGAGCTGACGGCGCCGGACAGCGGCGCCGACGTCACCTGGAAGGTCCATCTCGCCAACAAGAAATCGGCCTGGTACGGCTTCCAGCTGGCGCTCGACATTCCGGAAGCGGCCTCGGCCGACCCGACCACGCTGCGCAACCCGACCGTCGCCGACCGCGAGGCGCTTGTTCTGGATGCCGGCGAGCAGACGATCCATGCCGGCCATGGCAAGCAGAGCCGCAAGCTGGTCGCCGGCAAATTCATGCATCAGGGCGAGCCGGTCTATCTCGGCCGCATGTGGTGCGAGGAAGGCGACCACCGCCTGCTGGTCACCGGCGGGCGCGGCTTCTCCGCCTCCTACAACGGCACCAAGGCGATCACCTTCGGCAACAACGAGGGCTGGCATGACGACACCGCCGACGGTCCGGTCGATGCGGTGGTCAAGCTGAACGGCATGGAGCTGCCCGTCACACCCGCCTGGATCGTGGTGGCCCCACCGAACTACGGGCCGCAGCGCAAGTCGGTCCGCACCATGTGGGACCTGATGCGCGACGTGGCGATCCAGGCCGGCACCCTGCCGAAGCCGGCCCGCCCCTCCTTCACTCGCGACATCTACCCGGTGTTCGAACGGATGACCGGGCTGCAATGGGTCAATGCCGGCTTCGCCGCCGGTTTCGGCTGGAAGTCCGCCAACGACTTCACCAAGCCGGAATGGATCGCCCGGCTGAACGACCGCAGCCTCGCCAACCAGGAAACCCGGCGGGTGCTGAAGAACTCCTTCCGCCATGACACGGTGGACAGCTGGTCGCCGATGCCCTGGCCCTGGGTCTATGGCGACGCGATGAACATCCCGCCAGCCCAGACTCCGCGCCAATACACCGCGCTGACCAAGACCCAGTTGGGCTTCCTCGACCAGTGGGTCGCCGGCGACTTCGACGACGATTGGGGCAAGGTCCCGGTCTACACCGACTTCGATCAGGTGCCGCTGGACGAGCAGGGTGACGTGCTGACCCGCGCCGCACTGGACTTCTGCCTCGCCGATGCCTTCCATCCCGGCTGCGAGATGACGTGGCCGGTCCGTGCCTCCACCTTGTATATGGCGCCGTTCCGCTTCGCCCATGCGCCGAAGGGCTGGGTTGAGCCGGGCATGGGCGCCATCCTGTCCAGCGACACGGTGACCATCCCCAACGGTCCGCTCTATGGCCAGCTGCCGGGCGGCATCACCCGCTGGATGGCGGTGCCGTGGCAGACCGACACCGGCAGCTGCCGCTCGGGTTACGACGCCAGCTACGATCCCAATGTCCCCACCTTCTGGCCGGCCCGCGTGCCGAACGAGGTGCTGACCAAGGAGAACTACCGGATCGTGATGGATGCCAGTCAGCCGCCCCAGGTGCGTCTGGCCGCCTTCGCCAACCGCGCCGCCTGGGTAGCACCGCTGGGCACCACCAGCTATACCGACCAGATCAACAACATGATCCATCACTTCGACCATCTCGGCGTGGTCGAAGTCAATCCGGGCCCGACCGACCCGGAAGGGGCGAAGCTGTCCCGCCGC
>NZ_BADK01000114.1 GCF_000333595.1 Azospirillum sp. B506 | reverse complement strand
GGCGGCGACGGTGAGCAGCGGGTTGAGGGGAGATGGGGCAGGGGCGCCGGGTGGACGCGCGTCCGGGAGCAGGCCGGCGGGCGGATCGGCGCTGTCGGGGGTGGGGCCAGAGGTGGGGGCGGAGGTGAGGGCGTCAGGCGCCAGGGCTGCAAGAACGACGGCGAGCGGACGGTCGTCCGCCTCCGTCCTGTCCGCTCCGGCCAATCGCTCGTCCGCCTGCATCTGTCGTCCGCTCTGGGGAAATCCGGGGGGAGGTATAGCAGGGTCGGGGCGACGGGGGGAACCTGGGGGTGGCAGAGTCAGGGTGGGGGAATCGAAGCCGACAACTCCCCTACCGGACCCCGCTGTTGCTGTAGTCGTACTGAACCCGCGGCGCGGTGGCGGGCGTGCCGGCGATCTTCTCGATCAGCGAGCCGATGCCGCCGCCCGACCGCGCGTCGGCCGATGCCATCGGTACTCCACTTGGCGGCACACCGCCGGGCATCGTGGCTGCTGGCGGCGCGCTTCCCGGCGGCGGGGTCCAGGCGGGGACGCCGTCCAGGCCGGGGAGCGGACGGGCCGGCTTGCCGGCATGGGCGTCCAGCATGAACTCCCGCCACAGCTTGGCCGGCAGGGTGCCGCCGGTGACCTTCTTCATCGCCTCGTTGTTGTCGTTGCCCAGCCAGACGCCGGCAACCAGATCGGCGGTGAAGCCGACGAACCAGGCGTCGTGATAGTCCTGGGTGGTGCCGGACTTCGCCGCCGCCGGGCGGTTCAGCCTCGCGCTGCGGCCGGTGCCGTATTCCAGCACGCCGGTCATCATCTGCGACAGCTGCACGGCATGGACGGGATCGACCACCGCGGCGCCGCCGCCACCCTGACGCCGGTAGAGCACGGTGCCGTCGCGGCTCTTGATCTCGGTGATGGCATAGGCCCAGACGGGAACGCCGCGGTTGGCGATGCCGGCATAGGCGCGCACCAGCTCCAGCGGCGTCACCTCGCTGGTGCCGAGCCCGAGCGACAGGTCGCGGGTCAGCGGCGAGGCGATGCCGAGGTTGGAGGCGATGCGCCGCACCCGGTCGGTGCCGACCCGGTCGATCAGCCGCGCCGTCGCGGTGTTGGAGGAATGGGCGAGTGCCGAGGCCAGCGTGATGCTGCCGCGATACTTGCCGTCGTAATTGCCGGGACTCCAGGTGCCGAGCTGCACGGGAGCGTCGTCGATCATGCTGTCGGGGGTCCAGCCGGACTCCAGCGCCGCCAGATAGACGAAGGGCTTGAAGGCCGATCCCGGCTGGCGCAGCGCCTGGGTGGCGCGGTTGAACTCGCTGCTGTCGTAATCGCGGCCGCCGACCAGGGCGCGGACGGCGCCGTCGGGACTCATGGCGACCAGCGCCCCCTGGCGGACATTGGCGGCGACGCCGGGGCCGGCGAGCAGAGCCTCCAGCCGCTGTTCGGCGGCGCGCTGCATCCTCAGGTCCAGCGTGGTGCGGACGATCACGTCGCCATGGTCGGGGCCGACGAAGCCCGGCACCAGATCGGTCACCCAGTCGGCGAAATAGCGGCCGTCGCCGCCAGGCTTGCGCTTGGGCGACGGCTTGGCGGTGCGGGCGGCGTCATACTGCGCCTGGGTGAGGTAGCCGGCGTCCAGCATCGCCGCCATCACCACCCGTGCCCGCTCCGCCGATTCGTCCGGGTTGGAGCTGGGGGCATAGCGCGACGGCGCCTTCAGCAGGCCGGCCAGCACCGCCGACTCGCGCACGTCGACCTCGGTCGCCGGCTTGCCGAAATAGGTGCGGGCGGCGGCATCCACCCCGAAGGTGCCGGCGCCGAGATAGACGCGGTTCAGATAGGCGGTGAGGATCTGGTCCTTGGTGAAGCGGCTCTCCAGCCACAGCGCCAGCATCGCCTCCTGGATCTTGCGCTTCAGCGATTTCTCGGGCGTCAGGAACAGGTTCTTGGCGAGCTGCTGGGTGATGGTCGAGCCGCCCTGCACCGCCCGGCCGGAACGCCAGTTGACGTAGACCGCGCGGGCAAGGCCCAGCGGGTCGATGCCGAAATGGCTGTAGAAGCGGCGGTCCTCGATCGCCAGCACGGCACCGACCAGATGCGGCGGCAGGTCGCGCACGCTGAGCGTCGTGCCGTGCAGGTCGCCGAAGCGGGCGAACTCGCTGCCGTCGGCGGCCAGCACGGTGATCGAGGCGCGGCGCTCGAACTGCGCCACCTTGGAAATGTCCGGCAGGTCGAGCGCGAACCAGGCCAGCACCGCCCCCAGCCCGATACCGCACCAGATGGCGGCGACGAGGCCCCACTGCACCAGCCGCTTGACCCAGCCGCCACCCTTGCGGGGCGGCTGCGGCGCCCGGCCGGGGCGGCCGGCCGGCGGGGACGGGGGCTGCGGCGGCTGGCTGCCGCCGGAGCGGCGGGCGGGCTGCTTCGGTTTCGGCAAGGAGATCCTTGGAAGGGAAATGGGCGGAAGAGAAATGGACGCCCATGCGCGACGCGGCCGGCGGGGCTGCCTGAGGGGCGTCGGCGGCGGGGCGGCGGAGGGCGGCGGGGATTTGCGGCGCGGCTTGCCCTTACCGGCGGTCGCCAGCCGGTCGCGGGCCAGTTCGACCGCCTTGGCGGCGAACAGGCGCGTGAACTCGCCGGCCGTCAGCCGGTCGAGCGGCGACGGGTCTTCGCGGGTGCGGAGCGGGCGGGGGCCGGCATAGAGCTGGCCCGCGCGATGGTCCGTCTGGTGGTCCGGTCGGTCGGCGGTCACGGCGCGCTCGCTGGCCCTGTCAGGTCTGTGTGGTGAGGGCGGGAAACGTTCCCGCTTCGATCCTCATACGCTCACAGCCGCCCGGCCGGAAGGCCGGCGGCGAAGCGACGATTATTTGTCTCCCGACCGTGGCGAAAGGATGACGCTATCCGCAATTGCGGGGGTGGGCGGATGCGGCGCCCCGCCTCCCCTGCCCGGCCGCCTCACTCGCGGTTGCGGTACTCGACCGGCACCCAGCGATAGGCGTCGCCGTCGCGCCGCAGACGGCCGAGTCCGGGGAAGGAAAGATGGGCGGCGGCGGTCAACTGGCCGCTGCCGGCCTCCTGGGCGAAGCGCTTCAGACGCTGGGCGCGGGCGGCGTCCTGGTCGATGTCGAAGGCGACGGTGGCGTCCGGATGCGGGAACTGCACCGGGCCGACATGGATGATGTCGCCCCAGAACTCGATGGACTCGCCACGGCTCGCCACCCGGTAGAAGGCATGGCCGGGGGTGTGGCCCGGGGTGGGGATCGCCGTGACACCCGGCAGGATTTCCGACTGTTCGCTGAAGGGCTTCACCTTGCCGGCCTTGAGGTAGGAGCCGACCGTGGCGACCGCCTCCTCATACAGGCGGGGCTGCAATCCCCTGGCGAGGTTGGCGCGGTCGAGGAAGAAGTCGATGTCGGCCTGACCGACATGGACCGTGGCGTTCGGAAACACCATCCGTCCGTCCAGCGTCAGCCCGCCGGAATGGTCGGTGTGGATGTGGGTGAGGAGGATGTCGGTCACCTGGTCGGGGCGGTATCCGGCCGCGGCCAGGCTGGCCGGAAGCTTGCCGCCATAGGGGCCGAACAGCCGGCCGGCGCCGGTATCGACCAGCAGCAGGCGCGGGCCTGCGTCGATCAGGAAGGCGTTGATCGAGGTTTCCAGCGGATCGCGCTCGAACCGCTCGGCCAGCAGCGCATCGATGCGCTCCGGCGGCAGCCCCTTGACCAGCGGCTTGATGCCGAGCGGCAGGGTGCCGTCGCTGAGCGCCGTGACGCGGAGGTCGCCGATGGCGAAGCGGTAGATTCCGGCGGCGGCGGGTTGGGTCGCCGATTGCGGAGTGGGCTGGGCGGCCGTGTTGTCGGCAGCCTGTCCGGCCGGGATGGCCGCGAACAGCAGGCCAACGGCCAGCACAAGCATCTGTGGCTTCATTTTCCTGTCCCTGGGGTGTTGCTCGGGGTGTTGCTCGACTCCGGCGGCGGTTCGTGGTCCGGCCGCCGCGCCTGTCCACCAACTAGCACCCGGGGCCGGCCTTGATTACCCGTCAGGCTTGGGCAACATTGTGCCGATTTCCGATCCAATCGGCGGGGCGGCGGATGCAGGACCTGAACGATACCATCGCCTTCGTGAAGGTGGTTGAGGAAGGCAGCTTCACGAAAGCCGCCCGGCGGCTGCGGCTGCCCAAGACGACGCTGAGCCGCAAGGTGCGCGATCTCGAACGCCGGCTCGGCATCCAGCTTCTGCACCGGACCACCCGCCGCCTCGGCCTGACCGAGGCGGGGACCGTCTATTTCGAACGCTGCCGCCGCATCGCCGGGGAGCTGGAACAGGCAGAAAACGCGGTGGCCCAGCTGCGCGACGCGCCGCGTGGCTGGCTGCGCCTCACCACCCCGCCGTCCTTCGGAATGAAGGTCATCGCGCCGCTCCTGCCCGAATTCCGGACCCGCTGCCCCGATGTCCGCATCGACCTGGTGCTGAGCCACGAGAATTTGGACCTGGTGGCGCGGGACATCGATCTGGCGATCCGGATGGGGACGCTGCAGGACTCCAGCATGGCGGCCCGCAAGCTGGGCGTCCTGCAGCGCCATGTCTACGCCGCCCCGTCCTATTGTGCCGCCCATGGCATGCCGGCCCACCCCGGCGAACTGATCCGGCACCTCACGCTGGCGAACATGACCGCCCGGCGCCCCTCCGGCTATGGCTGGCGCCTGTTCCGGACCGGCGGGGACGGCCATGGGGGCTTCCCCGGGGAGGAGATCGACGCCGCCATCGACCCGGTGATCGCGGCCGACGACCCGGAGATTCTGATCCCGACACTGCTGGCCGGCGGCGGGCTGGTGCTGGCCACGGACTTCGCCATGCGGCCCTACCGGTCCGCCGGGCAGGTGACACGGGTGCTCGACGGCTGGAAGGGAGCGGATGTCGACCTGCACGCCGTGTTTCCCGGCGGGCGGATTCAGCCGCCGAAGCTGCGGTCCTTCCTGGACTTCCTGACCGGGCGGATCGATCTGGAGGACGGCGCCGGCCAGGGATGAGCCCGCGCCCCCCGGTGCGCGTCACAGCGGCAGCGTCACCGTGGCGCGCAGCCCGCCTTCGCCGCGGTTCGCCAGGGTCACGTCGCCGCCATGGCCGCGGATGATGCTGCGGGCGGTGGACAGGCCCAGACCGACGCCGCCGGTGTCGCGGGAGCGGGAGCGCTCCAGCCGATAGAAGGGGGCGAAGACCTTCTCGAACTCCGCCTCCGGGATGCCGGGGCGTCGTTGTCGATGTGGATCTGGGCGTTGCTATGCTGACCGGCACCGTCCGCGCCGGTCTCCAGCCGGACGTGAAAGCGCCGCCATACTTGATCGCATTGTCCATCAGGTGGGCCAGCGCCGGGGCAGCGCCACCGGACGCCCCTCCGCCACCGCATGGGCGGGGCCTTCGTAGGCGGCGCGGTGGCCGGCATCGACGCGGTCGTCGCACAGGCTCTGCAGCAGGTCGGCAAGGTCGAAGCGGCCGCGCGGCTCGCGCTGGGCGTCGTCGCGGGCGAAGGCCAGCGTGGCGGAGATCATCGCCTCCATCTCGTCCAGGTCGGCCAGCATCCGCCGCTGCATCTCCGGATCGTCGACCAGCTCGGCGCGCAGGCGAAGCCGGGTGATCGGCGTCCGCAAATCATGGCCGATGGCCGCCAGCATCTGGGTGCGGTCAGTCACGAAGCGGGCAAGCCGCGCCTGCATGCGGTTGAAGGCGCGGATGGCGGCGCGCAGCTCGCGCGGGCCTTCCTCCCGCAGGGGATCGGCCTGCCCGTCGACGCTGAGCCGTTCAGCGGCGGCGGCGAAGCCGGCGAGCGGCCCCGCGGCCTTGCGGGCGGCCAGCAGCGAAACCACCAGGATCACCGCCGCCACCCCTCCCATCCACAGCAGAAAGCGGACGATGCGGAACGGGCCGGGCAGCGGATCGCCGCCGGTGAAGCTGAGCCAGGATCCGTCGCCGAGCCGCACCGACAGCCGGACATGCGGCCCCCAGCGCCGCGGCTCGTCGCCGCCCAGGAAGGGGGGAGGCGGGCCGGCACCGGCCCGGCCTTCGGGGGGAAGTTGCACCTCCACCACGATGTTGCGGTCGGCGGTGCTCAACTGCTCGCGCAGCCGGTGCCTCAACCCCTCGAACCGGGCGGCGGAAAAGGCGGGACCCAGCGGCGGCGGACGGTCGGGATGCCATTCGACGCGCAGCACCGGATCGTCGATGGCGCGCACCACCCGCGAGCGGTCGGGCGCCGGCGGCTTCCACCAG
>NZ_BADK01000115.1 GCF_000333595.1 Azospirillum sp. B506 | reverse complement strand
ACCGATCGACGATAATCGGCGTTCTCCGGGCCAACAACCCCTTATCGGTGAGCGCCCCGCCCCTTCCCCCATATTCATGGGGATGCGCCGACGCCCCCATGATCATGGGGTGCCGCACCGCCGGGCACCCCCTTATGGTCCGCAACATTGGGTGTTCCGAAGCGACGCGCTGCAACCTCTCATGATCGTCCCGCATCGTCAGGACGATCCCGCAGTGAGTGCAGCCGGTACAGGTGCGCCACCAAGCGGAACGACAGGGGTGCGTTGTGAGCGCGATGACGTGTCTTGCCAAGACTGCCCGTATTCCGGCACCGGCGGCATTCCACGATGCCATCCCCGGCCGGGAATCGTCCCGAGCACCATGGCACCCGGTGCCCCGGTGTTCCGGACGATCCATGGCCAAACTGTCGCTGTGGCTGATCGCCAGTGTCGCCCTGATGGAAAGCGCCATCGCACCGGCCTCGGCCCAGACCTTGCCGGCCGGTCCGTCGGTCGCCGCCGGGGCAGTGTCCATCGCCACCCCGTCGGGCACCAGCGTCATCATCGACCAGACCTCCCGGAACGCCGTCATCAACTGGAACAGCTTCTCCATCGGGTCGGGGAACAGTGTCGCCATCAACAATCGCCCGGAAAAGGCAGGAAAGGAGACCGCCGGGTGAGACGTCTGTGCGACGCTGGCCCGGCGGCCGGAACAGGGTTCCCCCGGACCGTCACTTCATCGCGTTGTTGCTGCCGCCCGGCAGGCGGACGACCAGCCCATCCAGCTCTTCGGTCATGATGATCTGGCAGCCCAGGCGCGAAGTCTTGGTCAGGCCGAAGGCGAGGTCCAGCATGTCCTCCTCGTCCTCCTGGGGATCCGGCAGACGTCGAACCACTCCGGCTCGATCACGACATGGCAGGTGGAGCAGGCCAGCGATCCTTCGCAGGCGCTTTCCAGGTCCAGGCTGTTCTTGTGCGCGATTTCCAGCACGGACAGCCCGAGCGGGCGTCCACCTCGCGGCGGGTGCCGTCGGTTTCGATGAAGGGCGTCGATGNCGCCAGCACCTCCAGCACACGGGCGACCAGGACCTCATCGGGCGGGACGGGAGCGAAACCGGCGGCGAGCAGGGCGGCCAGATGGTCGCCGAGCGCACGGCGCCGCGCCTCGTTGGCCGGGCCGGGCAGCGTGCGCTGCCAGTCCAGCGCCAGCCACTCCGCCAAGGCGCCGGCATCCATCGGCTCCGCTCTCCCGCCCATCTGGCCGCCCATCTGGCCGCTGATCATGCGGTAGACGCGCAGGGTCTGGCGCAGCTGGTCGGGCAAGGCCCAGTCGGCGCGCAGCCGCTCCTCCAGACGCAGGGCGATGCGGGCCAGGAACTGGCTGCGCAGGGCGCGGCGGTAGGCCTCCTGCGCCGGGGCGGCGATGCGCCCCCCCTGGTACAGGCCACCGGCCAGCGCCGGGGCGGCCCACTCCTGCTCCGTCCAGGTCCGGGCCTCGTCGAAGGCCAGCGGCAGGGCACGCAGGGCATCGAGCGCCGGCAGGATCGCCGCGGGATCGGCATCGTCGACCCGCGCCAGCGAGCGCGGCGGGGTGTCGAGCAGGCGCAGGGCCGCCTCCACCGCCGCGGCGCCGGCATCGGCGCGCTCCAGCAGGGCGGCGTTGCCGCGGGCGCTGGCCAGCCACCAGCCGCCGACCGCCAGGCCGAGCGTCAGGGCGGCGGCGACGGACAGCAGGGCGCGTCGGCGGCGGGCGCGCTCGACCATCGGATCGACCCGGGCGAGGTTGGCCTCGGGGAAGACCACGTCGGGCAGCAGCCGTTCGAGGAAATAGGTGGAGGCCGGGCCGGCGGCGGCAGGCTCCAGCAGGGCGAGCGAGGCGTCGGACTGGGTGGCGCTGGTCAGGTAGAGGCCGCGCAGGCGCGGAGTCTCCTCGCCATGCTCGGAGCCGAAGACGGTGTCGACGATGTCGGCCAGCGCCGGCTCCAGCTCCGCCACGCGCAGCGGCAGGGCGAAGGCGTCGCTGCGGCGGCGGATGTCCGGCTCCTGGTGGAGCCGGTCGAGCAGCCGTTCGTCCAGCCGCCGCACCAGCCCGGCATAAAGGTCGCGGAAGGTGGAGAGCGGGCCGGTTTCCGCTTCGTCCGCAGGCAGGGTCAGGCCCCAGATCTGGCTGCGCGCCTCGCGGTCCAGCGGATCGAAGAAGGTGGCGAAGCCGTCCAGCAGGTCGGCCTTGGTCAGCAGAAGATAGACCGGCAGCCGAACGCCCAGCTGCACCCGCAGCTCATTCAGGCGCTGGCGGATCAGGATGGCGTGGTTGCGGCGCTCGGCATCGCGCCAGCCCGTCAGCTCGGGCAGGCTGACGGTGAGCAGGACGCCGTTGGCGGGCTGGCGCGGGCGATGCTCCTTCAACAGGTCGAGCAGGCCGGACCACACCCGCCCGTCCACCGCGCGCCGGCTGTCCTGGGTGGTGTAGCGCCCGGCGGTGTCGATCAGGACGGCGCGGTCGGTGAACCACCAGTCGCAATTGCGGGTGCCGCCCAACCCTGCGAACGGCCCCGCGAATGCTCCCGCCGGCGATCCGGCGGCGGTGCCGTCGACGGCGCTGGCGACGGCGCTGGCGACGAGGCCGGTGTTGGCCAGCGCCGTGGTCTTGCCCGACCCGGGGGCGCCGATCACCAGATACCACGGAAGCTGGTAGAGATAGCGCCCGCCCCGCCGCTTGCGCAGCTGGCCCAGCGCAGCGTCGAGGCGCTTGCGCACCGCGCCGATCTCCTCCAGCGAGGCCTTCAACTCGGGATCGCGGCCGGCGGCCAGCGCCTCCAGCAGGCGGGCGTTGGCGGCGCGCTCGCGGGCGTCGATGCGGCGGTTGACGGCGATCCAGGCGGCCAGCGCCACGACCAGCGGCAGCAGGCGGACGCTCCAGTCCGGCTGAATGGTCGGCAGCAGATGCGGGGCGACGGACGCCGCCAGACGGGGCAGCAACAGCCAGCCGGCCAGCCCCAGCGCCAGCGCGCCCGGCAGCGACGCCGCCCAGCGGCTGCGGGCGGAACGGTGCGGCGATGGTGCGGCGGCGGGCCTGCGCCTGTCCCGGGGGCGGCGCCTGACGGTCTTCTTCGCCGTTTTGCTCGCCGGGCTGGCGCCGGCCTTGACGGGACGGGGGTCGGCCATGGCGGGCGCCCTAATGCGGATAGAGGCGGATGTCGATCCGCCGGTTGGCGTCGCGCCCGGCCGCCGTGTCGTTCATTGCGATGGGCTCCTGGTCGCCATGCCCCTCGGCCGACAGGCGGGTTGGCGGGATGCTGCGCTCCAGCAGCTTGCGGACCGCTTCGGCGCGGGCATCGGTCAGGGCCTGGGCAGTGGGAAGGCGGCCATTCGGCGGGGTCTGGTCGTCGGTGTGGGCGACCACCAGGATGCTGCCGGCCTCCGCCGCCAGGGTCTGCCCCACCCGCTCGACGACGACGCGGTGGCGGGCCTTCACGGCATCGCTGCCGGTGGCGAACATGGCCGCCGCCGGGATGCGGATGACCAGCGCGCCATCCTCCCCCGCCAGCACCTCGACGGCGCCGGTGCAACACGCGAGTTCATCGTCGAGGTCGATCTGGTCGCCGAGATCGCCGCGATCAACCCCTTCGACTTCTTCCTGGAGGAGAAGGCGAACCACATTCCCTTCGCCTATGACGACTGGCTGCAGCGCGAGCTGCGCCCCTATCTGGAGACGGAGGAGCCGGGTCCCGAGCTCGCCGCCTATCTCAAGGACTTCCCGCGCGAG
>NZ_BADK01000116.1 GCF_000333595.1 Azospirillum sp. B506 | reverse complement strand
GGGGACTTTATGCGGGGACAAGCGGACGCGGCGCGCGATCTTCCGATCGGACAGCAGCGCGCTGCGGGGTCCTGCAGCAGTTTCAGGACGGCACGGCGCTTTTCGGTGTCGGCGTGGCGTGAGTGCTTGCGCTCCAATGCCTTGCCCATGTCCCACAGCTTTTCCCGCCGTTTCACGCGCCAGCGTGCGCCAACGGTCGGCCTCCTCGCTGGCGGTCGGCGTCGCCCGCCGCCTTGTCGAGCTGGCGCCGCAGGGTGGCGAGTTCCAGTTCCAGATCCTTCACCTGCCGACGCAGACCGCGGACCAGTTCGTCCGGCGGCGGCGGCGGTGCCGGCGCACCGGCGGGCTCCGACGCCTGGGCGGCTGGCGGCGGTTCGGGAGCCGGCGGCACCGGCACACGGGCGCGCTCCGCCAGATCGCGGAACGACAGGCCGGCGCGGGATAGCATGATGCGTGCCGCGCGCAGCGCGGAGAGCGCCTCGCCCTGGTGCTCCGACTCGGCCATGGCGAGGACTTTGGCGAGCTTGTCAGGATCCATCCGCGTCGGGTTCCGCCGGAGCCGGTCCCCACCCACGCGGGGACCCTGAAGAAGTCATGCCGCGCAATGCGCGACGAGCCCCAACCTACCACATCTTATGGGTTTGGACAGATGCCCTTCGTAGGGTGGCGACTCGCGTCACACCCCATTCGGAATGCCTTTCCCCCAACCAAGGGAGCCGCCTGGAAGAAAAGGCGGGCGGAAGAGATTTACTAGACTTGGACAAGCTCGGCAGCCACGATGGCGTCGTCATGACTGTTCGCACCACCATCAATTCCGCTCAACAGCCGACTCAGGACACGGCCGAGGCGAACTCTCCCTTTGTCCTCCGCTTCTGGGGGGTGCGTGGCAGCATCGCGTCACCCGGTCCGGCGACCGTGCGCTATGGCGGCAACACCGCCTGCATCGAGGTGCGATGCGGCGGCGCCCACATCGTCTTCGACTGTGGGACCGGCATCCGTCCGCTGGGCGAGGCGTTGTCGCGTGACGGCGGACCGGTGGACATCGACCTGCTGCTGACCCACAGCCATCTCGACCATATCAGCGGCCTGCCCTTCTTCGCCCCGGCCTTCGATCCGGCCAGCCGGCTGCGGCTGTGGGCGGGGCATCTGCCGCCGGAGCGGCCATTCCGCACTGTGCTGGCCGACATGATGACGGCGCCGCTGTTCCCGGTGCCGGTCGAGATCTTCCGCGCCGATTGCCAGTTCCGCGATTTCCAGGCCGGACAGACGCTGGAACTGGCACCCGATGTCGTGGTGCGTACCTGCCGCCTGAACCACCCCGACGGCGCCACCGGCTACCGGGTGGAGCATGGCGGCCACAGCCTGTGCATTCTGACCGACACCGAACATCCGGCGGAGGGGCGTGATCCGGTGATCCTGGACCTGCTGCGCGGCGCCGACGTCATGGTGTATGACAGCACCTACACCGACGCCGAATACCCGTCGCGCGTCGGTTGGGGGCATTCGACCTGGCAGGAATGCCTGCGGCTGGCCGAAGTCGCCGGAGTCGGCCGCGCCGTGATCTTCCACCACGACCCGGCCCGCACCGATGACGCGCTGGACGTCATCGCAGCGCAGGCGGAGGCTATGCGTCCCGGTTCGCTGGTCGCCCGCGAAGGGATGGAGCTGTCCCTCTAAGAACCGGCACAATCTGTATTGGTTGAATCGCCAACAGTCGAATCCACTGAGCAAAAGCGCTTGTGCGTGTTCAATGCGCCACAGGTTGCTTTGTCACACTGGCCTCCTGTGACAATCTTGGTATTAGATCGGTGTGCAACCCCGCTTGGATTGGGGAAGGCGGGGCGTTGAAGCGTGCAAAGCTCGGGGGAAAGCGATGCGCATGACCGGTCGTGCCTTGGGGATGCTTGCCGTGCTGACCGTCGCGACGCAGCTTGGCGGCTGTGCCACCGCTCCGCTGGAAAGCACGAAGCTGGACGGCGAACCGCGCAAGGTGGTCCTTCACCACCCTGCCAGCGGCGAGACGGCATCCGTCACCTATTGGCGTCCCGGCGACGGATATGATCCAGCCGCGATGCGCGAGATCGCCGTCCTGTTCCGCGACCGCCGCAGCGATGAGGTGATCCCGGTCGATCCGGCTCTGGTCGACATGCTGGTGGAACTGCGCCAGCGAGTCGGCGCTCCGCCCGAATCGCCGATCCGCATCACGTCCGGCTACCGGTCGAGCGCCACCAACGCCAGCTTGGCCAGAACGAATCCGAACGTCGCCGAAAACTCCTATCACATGCGCGGACAGGCGGCGGATTTCTCCATCGCCGGCATCCCGCCGTCGCGTCTGGCCGAGGAAGCGGCGGCGATGCAGCGCGGCGGCTACGCCATGTATGCCCACACCGGCCATGTCCATGTCGACACCGGCCCCTTCCGCACCTGGACACCGAAAACCGACGAACCGCGCGCGCCGCAGATCCTGGAGGCACAGGCCCGCGCCCGCGCCAGGGCCCAGGCTTTGGCTCAGAAGAGCAGCGGCAAGAGCCGCGTCCAACTGGCCGATGCCGGCTCCAAAAATGAGGGATCCAAGGCAGGCAAACCGCCGGGAAAGCCGGCCAAGGCTCCGGGGAAATCGGCCGTTCTCACGATGCCGGATCTGTCGCGTGTCCGCGTGGCCCTGGCCCAGGTGAAGGAAATGCCGGTGCAGAAGACGGCGAAGCGCTAGAGTAGGATCATTCCAGACAAAATGGTCTGAAGCGCGGATCGCACGGAAACTCTAAACTCCGGGCGCTTTCCCGTCACCCGCGTCCGGTACCGTCATGACCACCCTGCTGATCCTCCGCCACGGCCCAACCGCCTGGAACGCCGAAGGGCGCATCCAGGGCAGCATCGACGAGCCATTGTCCGACGCCGGCCGGACACGGGTCGCCCGTTATCGCCTGCCACCCGAGTCGGCCGGTCTGCGCTGGGTCGCCAGCCCGAAACGCCGGGCCTGGGAAACCGCCTTGCTGCTCGGCCTCGCCCCCACGCCGGAACCGCGGATCGTCGAGATGGAGTGGGGCGAGTGGGAAGGCCAGCGCACCGAGGACTTGCGCGCCGACGGCCGCATGCCGGCCCGTCACGACCGGCTGGGGCTGGACTTCAAGGCCCCCGGCGGCGAAAGCCCGCACGAGGTTCAGGTCCGCCTGCGCTCCTGGCTCGCCGATCTGGCGGCGGAAGGGCGACCCACGGGCGCCGTCGCCCACAACGGCATCCTGCGCGCGCTCTATTCGCTCGCCACCGGCTGGGACATGCGCGACGACCCGGCGGAAGAGTTGCGCAACGGTTGCGCCCACCTGTTCCGGCTGGCTGAGGACGGCACGCCGGAACTGCTGCGGCTGAACATCAGCCTGCTTGAGTAAGGCTTCGCCGGAGCGAGGGGGGGCGCAACCGCCCCCTCACCCTCCAGCCCCTACATCTTCAGACATCCAGATCGACGATCACCGGCACATGGTCCGACGGCTTGGGTTCCCAGCCGCGGGCATCGCGCAGCACCTTGATGCCCGTCAGCGCGCCTTCGAGCGGCGGGGTCACCCAGATGTGGTCCAGGCGCCGGCCGCGGTTGGAGGCGGCCCAGTCCTTCGCCCGGTAGCTCCACCAGGTGTAGAGCTTCTCCTCCGGCGGAACGAAGCGGCGCATGGCATCGACCCAGCCGGCCGAGGCCTGCATCGCCGCCAGCTTTTCCACCTCGATGGGCGTGTGGGAAACCACCGACAGCAGTTCCTTGTGGCTCCAGACGTCCTGTTCCAGCGGCGCGATGTTCAGGTCGCCGACCAGCACCATCGGCCGGTCGGGTGTCCGTTCCGTACCCAGCCAGTGGGTCATCTCGTCGAGGAACTGGAGCTTGTGGGCGAACTTGTCGTTCACCGCCGGGTCGGGGACGTCGCCGCCGGCGGGGATGTAGACGCAATGCAGCTCGATCCCGCCCGGCAGGTGGGCGAGTGCGTGGCGGCAGTCCTGCTTGCCGCACCAGTGCTGGACGTCCTGCGACTCGAAGGGCAGGCGCGACAGGATGGCGACACCGTTGTAGCTCTTCATCCCGTGGATGTGGGCGTGGACATAGCCGCGCTCCGCCAGCGGACCGAGCGGGAAGTCGGCGTCCACCACCTTGGTTTCCTGCAGGCAGATCACGTCCGGCCGCTCCTCCTCCATCAGGCGGAAGAGGAGGTCCAGACGCATGCGGACCGAATTGATGTTCCAGGTCGCGATGCGCATCGGCGGCGGCTCAGGCGATGGTGAGGGTCAGGGTGCCGACGCCCTCGACCGCGCCGGTCAGCACGTCGCCGGCCACCACCGCGCCGACACCCTCCGGCGTGCCGGTGTAGATCAGGTCGCCC
The DNA here is from genome assembly GCF_000333595.1 of Azospirillum sp. B506. GTDB lineage: Bacteria > Pseudomonadota > Alphaproteobacteria > Azospirillales > Azospirillaceae > Azospirillum. Next base: position 22,993 of record NZ_BADK01000116.1, on the reverse strand, counting down.
GGCTGCAGCTCGACCAGCCCGGACAGGTAGGAGATCGTCTCCGCCACCGACCAGATCAGGTCGGACAGGTCGCCCTTCTGCCGCAGCTCGCCATTCACCTCCAGAGTGACCGCGCCCTTGTCCGGATGCCCGATGTCGGCAACGGTGCGGATGGCGGAGCAAGGGGCCGACCGGTCGAAGCCCTTGCCCATATCCCAGGGCTTGCCTTCCTTCTTGGCGGCGTTCTGCAGGTCGCGCCGGGTCATGTCGAGCCCGACGGCATAGCCGAACACGTGGTCCAGAGCGCGGTCGACCGGGATGTCGCGCCCGCCGGTGCCAATCGCCGCCACCAGCTCGATTTCGTGGTGCAGGTTGGCGGTCTTGGGCGGATAGGGGATGGTGGCGCCGTCGGCGACGATGGCGTCGGCCGGCTTCATGAAGAAGAAGGGCGGCTCGCGGTCGGGATCGGCGCCCATCTCGCGCGCATGGGCGGCATAGTTGCGGCCGACGCAGTAGATGCGCCGCACCGGGAACGGATCGCCGCCCGCGACGGGGACGGCCGGCTGGGACCACAGGGGAATGGCGAAGGCCATGGCATCGGCTCTCTGGTTGGTAGACTGCCGAACAGCTAACCCGAAAGCCGGCGATGGACCAAGCGCCCAACTGCCCGCCCTGCCCTGCAAGACGTTCCAGCGTTCCTGCCGGCTATTGAATCGGACTGCGGGCAAAAAACGAAGACGCCCGGTCTGGGGGGGACCGGGCGTCGGAAGCTCCGATTCGGGAACCCGCGCGCGGCAGGGGAAACCGCGGGGCGGGCGATCGGCGTCGAATCGGCGTCGATCACTTCTTGACTCTTCAAGATGGAATTTGTGTGCGCGCCCACCAATACGTCTAACGCATATCTGGTATGCATAGCCTATTGTCCGTACAGTTCTTGCTGACAAACGAAGGCCATGCCCGCATTTTATCCGTTCATCCGATAATTCATCAAAAACATGGCATCGACGGTGACTGACAACGAGCGTTCCACCCCCGCCGACCGGCGGTCGCGTCTGCGGCCCGGCAAGAACGGCAAGCTCGCCCTTGGCCCCCTTCCCGAACTGGTGGGCTACAACCTGCGCAAGGCGCAGGTGGCGGTGTTCCAGAGCTTTCAGAATGCGGTCGCTCCGCACGACATCACACCCGGCCAGTTCGGCGTGCTGATCATGATCCGCGAGAATGAAGGGCTGTCGCAGTCCGACCTGGGCACGGCGGTCGGCATCGACCGGTCGACCATGGTCGCGGTGATCGACCGGCTCGAGTCGCGCGGCCTCGTCGTCCGCGCCCCCTCTCCCAACGACCGCCGCTCCTACGCGCTGCGCCTGTCGCCGGAAGGCCAAACGCTGATGGACGACCTGATCCCGCGGGTCCAGACCCATGATCAGGGCATGGTCAAGGATCTGTCTCCGGAAGAGCAGGCGCAGTTCATCGACTTCCTGCGCCGCGTGTCGCGGTCGAAGTAAGGACCGGCTGACCGCCCAGTTCCAGACACCGGAAACGACTGACGGCCCGTCCCGACCCGGCTTATGCCGGACACGGGACGGGCTTTTCTATTTGGGCCGGCTGTCAGAGCGCGTGATCGACGATGATCTGCAGGCTGCCGCGCGAACAGGTCTCGACCCGCGCGTCGATGTCGTAGACGTCTGCCAGCAGCCGCGCGGTGATCGCCTCCCGCGGGATACCGAAGGCCCGGAGGGCGCCGCCGCGCAGCACGGCGATCTGATCGGCGTGACGGGCCGCCAGCGCGATGTCGTGCATGACGACGATCGTGACCAGTCCATGCTCCCGCGTCAGCCGCGCGACCTCCCGCATCACCACGGTCTGGTGGCGCAGATCGAGTGCGCTGGTCGGCTCGTCCAACATCAGCACGGCCGGGCGCCGCGCCACCGCCTGGGCGAGACTGGCGAGTTGACGCTGGCCGCCGGACAGGGCCGACAGCTCGCGGTTGGCAAGCTCGGCGATGCCGATGTCGGCAAGCGTGGCGTAAGCACGCCGGACCGGGTCGCCCGCCCGGGAATGGGACGAGGCCCCAGTCCCGGCGCGCAGGGAGCCGACCACCGATTCGAGTACCGACAGGCTGATCGGTGGAGGCAGCGACTGCGGCATGAAACCCAGTAGCATCGCCCGCTCCGCCCGCGGCAGGCGGTGGAGTTCCTCGCCGTCGAGGCGGACGCTTCCCGTCAAATTCCCCAGCCCGGCCAAGCCGCGCAGCAGGGTGGATTTCCCGGCCCCATTCGGTCCGATCAATGCGGTGAGCGTGCCACGGCGCAGGGCTGGTAGGGTCAGGTCACGGATGATCGGCGTGCGGCCATAGCCGAGGGACACGCCCTCGACCACCAGCCCGCTGGAGATATCCTGGTCCATGACAGTCACCGCCGCTGCCGGAGGATGAGAAGAACGAAGGCGGGCACGCCGACCAGCGCGGTGACGATGCCGACCGGCACGATGATGCCGGGCATGATCGCCTTGCTGGCGACGGACGCCAGCGAGAGCAGCAGCGCGCCAACCATGGCGCTGGTCGGCAGGAGAAACCGCTGATCCTCTCCCACCAGCATGCGGGCAATGTGCGGTCCGACCAGTCCGATGAAACCGATCGGCCCGACGAAGGCAACGGCGATGGAGGAAATCAGGCTGACCCGGATCAGCGATGCGTAGCGCAGCCGCCGCACATCGACGCCGAAGCTCAAGGCGCGATCCTCGCCCAGCCGCAGCACCGTCATGCTCCAGGCCGCCGCCATTGAAAAGGGCATCACCAGCGCGAAGATCGCGGCCAGAACGCCGATCTTCTCCCAGGTTGCGCGGGTGACGCTGCCCAAGGTCCAGAAGACCAGCTGTTGGAGCACGTCCTCGGGTGCGATCAACTGCAGCAGGGCCACAAGGGCATGGCAGCTGAACACCAGCGCGATGCCCAGCAGCACCAGCGTCTCCCGCCCGGCCGGCGCCAGCCGCGCCATGGCCTGGAGCAGAAGCACCGATCCGAAGGCGAAGAGAAAGGCCAGCGTCGGCACGGCCCAGCTTTCGGGCAGGCCGAACGGCGCCAGATGGAAGACGATGGCGAGCGAGGCGCCGACCGCCGCGGCGGAGGACAGCCCCAGCGTGAAGGGGCTTGCCAGGGGATTGTCGAGGATGGTCTGCATCTCCACCCCCGACAGGCCCAGCACCGCGCCGACCAGCAGCGCCATCACCGCATAGGGCAGCCGCACCGTCCAGACGATCACCGCCGTGGTCCGGTCCACCTCTCCCGGTGCCAGGACGGCCCGCCACAGGTCATGCAGCGTCAGGCCGGACGGACCGGTCACGACATCGGCGAGTCCGGCCGCCAGCATGGCCAGGGTGAAGGCAACCAGCAGGACGACGCGCCGGACCATGCGGCGCCGGTGCCCGGCGATGGCGACGTCCATATCCACCGCCGCACTTCCCCCGGAGCTCGGGGCCTCAGAACGGCGGATCGAAGGGCGGTTGGCGCTGCTCAGGTCGGAGGCGGACATGGGATCGGGCTTCGGCTCAGGACTTCGGCGCATCGTCGATCCAGTAGGTCCCGCTCGGCTTGAACGGCAGGAACCGGCTGTAAAGCTCCTGCAGGGTTTGCTGCGGCTTGACGTCGCCGAAGGTCTCCGGGTGGATCCAGGTCGCCAGCGCCTCGATGGCGACGATGTTGTAGGGCGAATTGTAGAATTCGTGCCACAGGGCATGGGCGCGTCCCTCGCGGATCGCCCGCAATCCGGCGAATTCCGGACGGGCCAGCACCTTGGCGAAGCTTTTCGCCGCCTCTTCCGGCATGGCCTGGGCACCCAGCAACACCCCAGGATTGCGGCTGCCGGTGGCGATATAGACGTCCGGATCGGCGGTCAGGGCATATTCGACGCTGATGTCGCCGATGGCGCCGGGCACCACTCCCGCTGCGATGTTGCGGCCGCCAACCGCGGCGATCACCTCGCCCATCCCACCGCTGCCGGTGGTATGGCCCGGTGACTGCCAGGCACCCGCCAGCAACTCAAGCATCACTTTCGGCCGCGCGCTTTCCGGCAGCGCGGCGACCGCGTCGGCGATGCGGCTCAGATGGCGGTTATAGAAATCGAGATAGGCGGTCGCTTCAGTCTCCCGCCCCAGGGCCTTGCCGAGCGCGGCGAAGCTCTGCCGGGTGCCCTCAATCGGATGGACGCGGAAATCCACGAAGACGACCGGCACCCCCGCTTGCGCCAGAACGTCGGCCACTGGGCTGTGCTCAGTCGGGCCATGGCCGGAAATGCTGAAGATCGCGAGGTCGGGCTTCAGCGACAGAATCCGCTCGACACTGACGCTCTGTTCGGAGGTTTCCCCGATCAGTGGGATTTTCGCCGCCTCCGGATATTGCGCGACATAGCCATCGAAGGTCTTGGCGTCCAGTTTGCGCAAATCATTCTGCCAGCCGGCGATGCGTTTGAAAGGCGCGTCATGGTCCAGCACCGCCATCGCGTAGAACAGCCGCCCTTCCCCCAGCACCACCCGCTCGACACGGTCGGGCACCGTCACGTGACGGCCGAGCACATCCACGACTTCGGCGGCACGCCCCGATGCCGGCGCCATCACAGCCGCGAACAGGGCGGCTGTGATGGCGATGCGGCCAGCCGCGCGCGAAACGGCCATAAGGGAGTGGCGGGCAGAGGTAGGCATGGTGATCGACGCTCCATTCTCTGGGCAGTTGCCGGCCGTTCTCACCGCCGGCCCTGCCGTACGGCGGATTTTTTGCGAGGATGGTTATGCCCGGTGCGGCTGGCGGAGCGGAAATGAAAGCTCGACATTGCGACATGCACGGGATGAATATGATTATCATTCTGAACGCTGCCGCCGCCTGTCATGGATCACCCGAACATCGCCACCATCGACCTGAATCTGCTGCGGGTTTTCGACAGCATCTATCGGGAGGGCAACATCCTGCGCGCGGCCGAGCGCCTCGGCATGAGCCAACCGGCAGCCAGCCACGCACTTGCCCGGCTGCGCCACGCCTTGAAGGACGACCTGTTCGTACGGTCGGCACGCGGGATGCTGCCCACCGCCCGTGCGGAGCAGTTGGCCGGCCCGGTACGGCAGGCATTGAGCTGCCTGGAGCTGGGTCTGCAATCGGGACCCTTCGATCCGACAACGGCGACGCAGCGTTTCACCATCGCTCTCGACAATGCGAGCGCTGTCTCCCTTTCCGCGCCGATCCTGGCCGCGGTATCCGCCGCCGCCCCGCTGCTGCGGCTCGACCTGCGGCCCAGCGGCACACTGGACATCGACCGGATGATCGACGAGGCCGACCTCGACCTGTTCATCGGCAAGGCCCGCCCCCAGCTGGAGCGCTTCGCCTCGGAGGAACTGTTCAGCGACGATTTCGCCGTGCTGCACCGGACACGGGAGGCTCCTGAGACACTGACGCCGGAGGCACTGACGGCCCTGCCCCACCTTCATCTGTCATCCGCCGGCGACGATACCGAGTTTGTGGACCGCTGGCTGGGGGAGCGCGGCGCCCGGCGCGAGGTCCGTCATTCCGTGCCGTTGCTGGGATGCGAAGCGGTTCTGGAGCGGCAGGATTTCTATATCGTGATGCGGCGGCGGATGGCCCTGGCGCTGTGCAACCGGACAGGTTTGTCGGTGAGCGACCTGCCGTTTCCATCGCCGCGGATCGTCACCTGCTTGCGCTGGCACCGTCGTCTGGACGCACAACCCGCCCACCAGTGGCTGCGCCGAACCATCCGGTCGGTCTGCACATCGAACCAATCAACCAATACCGCGGCGGAAACCGCCTGCAAGATCATCGTCTGACTGGAAAAGAAAAAGGCTGAAGCGGATTTTCTCAAATCGACGCTTCAGCCTGATTTCGTGGCGGAGGGAGAGGGATTCGAACCCTCGATACGCTTTTGACGTATACACACTTTCCAGGCGTGCGCCTTCAACCACTCGGCCACCCCTCCGCAGAGGCCCGCGTTATAGCCAGAGGTTCGCGGCGATGCAAGCCTCTGTTTCACGCGAGCGACGTTTTTTTGGCAGCAGGTCAAACCGCTCCGGTTTCACCCATCAACTTCATCCACCCCGACTTCATCCACCAGGGCACCGACGGTGTGGCACAGCAGCTCCAGATCCTGGGGACGGGACAGGCGGTGGTCGCCGTCCTTCACCAGCGTCACGCGAACATCGTCGCCGGTCAGCCTTTCGGCAATCCGCAGGCTGAGCTGCCAGGGGACATCGGGGTCGCGCTGGCCATGCAGCAGGCGGACGGGACCGTCGAAAGCAATAGGGCCGCGCAGCAGCAGATGGTTGCGGCCGTCCTCGATCAGGGCGCAGGTGATCGGCTGTGGCTCGGGACCATAGTCCGAGGGACGGTTCCAGACACCCTCCTCCATGATCCGGCGGCGGATACCGGCGTCGAAGATGTCCCACATCAGGTCTTCGGTGAAGTCCGGCGCCGGCGCGATGCCGACCAGCCCGGCAATCCGCTCCGGCCGGCGGAGCGCGGTCAGCAGCATCATCCAGCCGCCCATGGAGGACCCGACCAGGATCTGCGGTCCCGTCGTCACCCGATCCAAAACCGCCAGCGCATCGTCGGCCCACAGGCCGATGGTGCCGTCGGCGAACCGCCCGCTGGAGGCGCCATGGCCCTGATAGTCGAAGCGGGTGAAGGACAGGCCGCGCGCCACCGCCCAGGCTTCCAGCGCCGTCGCCTTGCCACCGGTCATGTCGGACATGAAGCCGCCCAGGAACATGACGCCCGGCCTGCCCTGCCCGGACGGGCCGGCAGGGGTGTGGCGATAGGCTATGGTCGCGGCACCGCGCGTTAGGCTATGGTGCGCGCCGCCCGGATGGGCTGCGGTTTCGGTCATACGGTCACCTTCGACAAACGGACACCGGCAGGCGGTCGGGCACCGGGCTCGATGGGGCGCCGGCATGCCGGGGCCTGTGGCCGGTCCCGGGCCGCCCCTTGCGAGCAGCCGGCATCATGGATTTCGACCCCCACCTTACCACCGACCATTCCCCGCGCAACGCGGACGGCCATCACGATACCTCTGCCCCCAGCTTGCCAGAGCATTGGCCGGGAGGGAGGGCACCGACGGTGTTGCAGGTGGTGCCGACGCTGGTAACCGGTGGGGCGGAGCGTGGCTGCATCGACATGGCGCTGGCCCTGCAGGAAGCCGGCGGCACGCCGCTGGTGGCATCGGAGGGAGGGCCGATGGTGCGTGAGCTGGACCGCGCCCGCATTCCCCACCTGACGTTGCCGCTGGCCTCCAAGAACCCGCTGACCATCCGCCGCAATGCCCGCCGGCTGGCCGCCATCATCCGTGAGCACAAGGTGGACATCGTCCATGCCCGCTCCCGCGCGCCGGCCTGGAGCGCCTGGCTGGCCTGCAAGGAGACCGGCGCCCGCTACATGACCACCTTCCATGCCCCCTACAATTTCGGTTCGGGGCCGGTCGGCGGACGGCTGAAGCGTTGGTATAATTCGGTGATGGCCCGGGGCGAACGGGTGATCGCCATCTCGGGCTTCATCCGCGACCATGTGCTGGGCAATTACCCGGTCGATCCGCAGAGCGTGCGTGTCATCCACCGTGGCATCGACCGCGGAGTCTTCGCCCCCGACCGGGTCAGCCCGACGCGGCTGGTGACACTCGCCAAACAATGGAACCTGCCGGACGACCGGCCGGTGATCCTGCTGCCGGGCAGGCTCACCCGCTGGAAAGGCCAGATCGTGCTGATCGACGCGCTGGCCAAGCTGGGGCGCAAGGACGTGCTGGCCCTGCTGGTTGGATCCGATCAGGGCCGCACCGGCTACCGGGAGGAGCTGGAAAACCGCATCGCCACCGCCGGCCTGCGCGGCATGGTGCGGATGACCGACCATTGCAGCGACATGGCCGCGGCCTACCTGTTGTCGACGGTGGTCGTCTCTGCTTCGCGCGAACCGGAAGCCTTCGGGCGGGTGATCGTAGAGGCTCAGGCGATGGGCAAGCCGGTGATCGTCTCGGCCATCGGCGCCTATCAGGAAACCGTCATCCCCGGCGAAACCGCCTGGGTGGTGCCGCCGGACGATCCCGACGCGCTCGCCCGGGCACTGGACGAGGCCCTGTCGCTGACCCCGGAGCAGCGCGAGGCTATCGGCGCCCGCGCCATGAGCTTCGTCGCCGACCGCTACACCAAGGACCGCATGTGCGCCGATACGCTGGCGGTCTATGCGGAGTTGCTGCAACCACGCTGAGATCGGCCTGTCGATGCAATCCGATCGATGCAATCCGACCCCTTCCATCAAACCGACCGGACACCATGGCCGACATCCGACAGATTTCCGGCATCGCCGAAGTCATCGACCGCTATGACGGGTTCATCCTGGACCTGTGGGGCGTCCTGCATGACGGCGAACAGCCCTATCCCGGCGTGCCCGACTGCCTGGACCGCATGCGCGCCGCCGGCAAGACCCTGTGCCTGCTCTCCAATGCGCCGCGCCGCACCCCCGGCGTGATCGAGAAGCTGGACGGCATGGGGCTGGGGCGCGAACGCTACCACCATGTCATGACTTCGGGCGAAGCGACCTACGAGGCGCTGCGCGACCGCGACGATCCCTGGCACGCCGCCCTTGGCCGGCGGCTTTACCACATCGGGCCGGAGCGGGACATCGACGTCTATGACGGGCTTGGCTATGAGATCGCCGCGACTCCGCAAGAGGCCGATTTCGTCGTCAACACCGGCATCGTCACCTTCGGCGAGACGGTTGCCGACTATCAGCCGCAGTTGGACGCCTGCCTGGACGCCGGGCTGCCGATGATCTGCGCCAACCCCGATCTGGTGGTGATGGTCGGGCCGATGCTGGTGATCTGCGCCGGCACGCTGGCCGCCCATTACGAGGAGATGGGTGGCGACGTGCGCTGGCACGGCAAGCCCCATGCCCCGGTCTACGAGCGCTGCTTCAAGCTGCTGGGCATCGCCGACAAGAGCCGCATCCTGGCGGTGGGCGACAGCCTGCGCACCGACGTCGCCGGCGCCAACGCCGCCGGGATCGACGTGTCGCTGGTCACCGCCGGCATCCATCAGGAGGAACTGGGTGGCGCCGCCTGGGGCGCGGCGGTCAATGCGGTCAATCTGCGCGCCCTGGCCGATGCATCGGGCCACATGCCCACCTACGCGATGCCAAGCCTGCGCTGGTGACCCGAAGGCAGGGAGCGCTTCGCGCGCTCCCGTCAATCCAAGGGGACGGCGTCGTCCATCGCCCTGCGCAACAGGGGCGACTGGCCCCCCTCGGAAAAGCCTCGGTTGCCGCTCGCCGTGCGGTAATAGCTGACGATGAAAACGCGGATGGAGGCGGTGAGGTTCGCCTCCCCGCGCCGTTCGTCGAGCTGAGTACAGATTTCGTTCAGCGTCAGCCGCTCACGCTCACAGATTTCCTTTAGCGAATCCCAGATGTACGGCTCCATCCTCAGGCTGGTCCGGCGGCCGCTCACTTTGACATTGCGGCAGAGCAGCCCCGGTCCGTCCTTACCTCCGCCCCTGCCCTCCATCGGAAACCCCGTTCCCCATTCGTTGCGCGTCCCGATCTCTCGATGCGGGCCAATACATCCATTTGTGTGACCATATTGCAAGTAGCGTGTGGCGTCCAAGTCCAATTCGACCCATAGCTGCGGTCGCACGCGACAATCGGGCGCAGGCGGGAATTGTGTCCAACCGCAGATCAACATTTTACCGGGAAAAGCCGCTTCCCTTGACCGGCACCTTCGCTATACCAGTGCCGGACGGTGGAAACGGAAGGATCGGCGATGAAGCGACCGGGAAACGGACGATTCGCAGCCCGCATCACAGCCGGCATCGCGGCCGGAACCACCGCGAGCCTTTTGGCCATCTGGATCTCGTCCGCCACGCTGGCCGAAAGCGTCCGGGCTGCCGAGACCGCAGATCCCGCGAAGGCAGCCCCTGCGGACAGGATTCCCGACGCGCTTCTCCGTGCCAGGGTCGAGGCGCTGCTGCCGGCCCCCTGGCGCATCGAGTCGCTGACCGTCGAACCGCTGCCGGCCCTTCCGTCCCCCGAACCGCAGGTGGCGGCACGGGTGACCGCGAAGCTGGTGCTGGGCGGCCCGACCTATCTGGTGGACAGCCGCGAAGGGCCGGTGACCTTCCTCCGCCCGGCCGGAGAGGCCGGACTGGCCAAGAGTTGGGTCGCGACTGCATTTGCCAGCCATGGAGCCGGCGGCTGGACGGTGGCCGTGACCCCGCAGACCCCCGGGCTGCTCGATGGGCTGGGCAAGCCCGCCGCCGAACTGCCGGGCCGCACGGTCGTGCTGGGCACGCCCGAGGCGAAAAGTCTGCGCGAACAACTGGACCGCGACGCCGCCCAGCGGCTGGCCGAGGACACCGAACGCCGCCGGCGCGAAGAGGAGCGGCTGGCCCAGCAGACCGCCGCCGCCAAGGCCGAAGCGACCCGCGCCGAGATGGAACGCCGGGCGGTCGAGGCGCGCGTCGCCCAGGTCGCCGACCTGCGCGGCAAGCTGGCCGGCAGCGACCGGGCGGCGCGGCTGGCCGCCTTCGAGGCGGCGCTGGGCGGCAACGACCCGGCGCTGCGCCAGACGGCGATGGAGGCGGCGCTGCAAAGCCGCGATGCGGTGGTCGCCAATCTGGCCCTGAAGGACTGGATCGCCCGCCACCGTGCGGTCCCGGTCCAGCTCTATGCGACCAAGGAGGATCCCAGTTCCGAGGTTGTGGTGCAGAATCTCGGGCCGATGACGCTGGAGATCGACGGCTTCAGCCCGGTCAACGGCGCGCTCGCCGGCAAGCTGGGGGCGCCCGGCTACAGCATCGCGCGGCCGTCCAGCATCGTCGGCACGCTGGCGCAGACCGAGTTGGCGGTGAACTCCTTCGGGTGTGCATTGACCTTGCGGCTGGCCGAGCACCGGACGCTGGACGGGCTGCTGCGCTGCCAGACGCTGCCGACGCTGATCGCCCGCATCACGCTCGACTGAGGAGAGGGTGATGGCTGGAGCAAGGCTGCTCACCTGTCTGCGGATTGCGGCACCGGCCCTGCTGCTGGGGGGGCTGTTGAGCTGCCCCGCCGATGCGCTGGCGGAAGCCGCGGCCGACCGGCCGATCCCGTCACCCGCCCCCATCGTCGCCCTTCCCCGCCTGACGCCGACACAGGTGCTTTCGCCGCCGTTGACCCCGGGCGTGGTTTGGGAGCACCCGCCGGACGTGCCAGCCCCGCTGGGGCCGCCGGGCCCGCAACCCGGTCCAGCCCAAGCCGCCGATCCGACGGCGGGATCGCCCGCCGCCATGAGCGTCTTGCCCCCCGCCCCCACTTCCGGGACAGCAGAAGCACCGCCGACCGTCAAGGCGCCGCCGCTGCCGGCGATGAAGCCGCAGAACGACGCACCGCCCCGGCCCTCCCCTGCCGAACCGGTTGCCAAACCGCCCGCCACCGCTCCTGCACAGCGGACCATGACCGCCACTGCCGGCATCTATCTGCGGGCAACGCCGGACGCCAAGGGCCGCGTCCTCGACACGGTGGAAAAGGGCGAGCCGGTGATAGCCTTCGGCGCTCCGGCCAATGGCTGGCAGCGGGTCGGCCGGAACGGCAAGCCGCAGGGCTACGTCACCAGCGCCTTCCTGGCGGAAGCCGTCCCAAGCCGGGTCCCCCGCAGCGAACCCGCAGCGCTCCCCACCCCCGGCCGCTATGCCAAGGCCGGCCGGGAGGACCGGGGCTGTGCCCTGCCCGACGATCTGCCCGGTCGGGCACAGCGCCCGCGCCTGTCCGGCGGCACCGTCGCCCGGCTGCGGGCCGCCGGCAATCTGCGGATCGCCCCGGTCTGCGACGCCAAGGTGCTGGACGTGCTGGAGGCCGGCGAGCGGGTCACCGTGCTGGAGGCGGTCGGCGACTGGTACAGGATCGGGCGGAAGGGCAAGACGCTGGGCTATGTCGGCGCCGCCCTGCTCGCCCCCCTCAAGCGCTGAACGGGCGATACCGGGAAAATGGCTGCGGGGATTGCGGTGCGAGGCTCCCCGGAAGGGCACGGGTCCGCTCCCCGTGAAGGGGCTTGTTCGCCCGTGAAAAAGGATTCTACAACAAGGGGGAGGCCGAACTATCGCGGACGAACGGAGCCCCCGACGTGCCCGCTCCGTCCGACGGTTCGGCCACCCCCGCCGGCCATACGGCGCCGGTCCGGCCGGGCGGGGATGCGAAGCACGACCGGAACGAGGATCCACACGATGTCGACCCAACACAAACAAGCCATGGATGCGGTCCTGCAGGCCGCCGCACACGACATCGTCGGCACCCTTCAGGAGCGGGACATCACCGACCGCCACAGCGAGGAAGGGGACCTTGTCGTCCTCGACGTCGCCATCCTGCATGCCTACCGCATCTTCATGCGCATCTGCGAGGAGAACGGCCTGGACGTCGATGCCGGCTATTTCGCCGATCTCGCCGCCGATCTGGCCGAGGAAGTGGCCCAGGACCAGGATTACGAGGATTGATTTCAAGGGACTGAGGCCCACTCCCGCATGCCCCCGCCCTTCCCCGTGCCGCATGGGAAAGGGTGGGGGCATGGTCTTTTGCGAAAGCCCATGCCCGTGCCCCATACCATCCCTGACGTGGCGCCCCCTGACGTGGCGATCGTCGGCGCCGGCCCCGCCGGGTTGATGGCGGCGGAGATCGCCGCGACCGCCGGTCTGCGGGTCGCCCTGTTCGACCACACGCCCACTCCGGCGCGCAAGCTGCTGCTGGCCGGGCGCGGCGGACTGAACCTGACCCATTCGGAGCCGCTCGACCGTTTCCTGCCGCGCTACGGCAACGCCGAGCCGCTGTTCCGCCGCCTGCTGGCCGCCTTCTCGCCGGACGATCTGCGCGGCTGGGCGGCCGGGCTGGGCATCGAGACCTTCGTCGGCAGCAGCGGCCGCGTCTTTCCGGTGCAGATGAAGGCCTCCACCCTGGTGCGCGCCTGGCTGCGGCGGCTGGACGGGCTGGGCGTCACCCTGCACAGCCGCCACCGCTGGACCGGCTGGGACGAAACCGGCGCGCTAACCTTCCATGCGGCCTTCCGCCATGGCGAAGAGACCGTGACCGTCACTCCGCGCGCCACCCTGCTGGCGCTGGGCGGGGCGAGCTGGCCGCGCACCGGGTCCGACGGCGGCTGGATTCCGCTGCTGGAGGGGCTGGGGGTGGAGGTCGCGCCGCTGGTGCCGTCCAACATGGGCTTCGAGGTGCCCTGGTCCGATCACCTGCGCGACCGCTTCGCCGGCCAGCCGGTCAAGAGCGTCGGCCTCTCGGCTGCCGGACGCCGGTTGAAGGGCGAGTTCGTCATCACCGAGACCGGGATCGAGGGCGGCGCCGTCTATGCGCTGAGCGCGCCGCTCCGCAACGCCATCGCCGCCGAAGGCTGGGCGACCCTGACGCTGGACCTGCTGCCGGACATGGCCGAGGCCGAGCTGGTCAAGCGCCTGCGCCGACGCGGTGCGGAGTCGCTGTCCACCTTCCTGAAGAAGTCGCTGTCGCTGAGCGGCCCGCGAGCCGCCCTGCTGCGCGAGTTCGCCCCGGCCGCCGACCTGACCGACCCGGTGGCGCTGGCCCGGCAGATCAAGGGGCTGTCGGTGGTGCTGACCGGCGTCAGCCCCATCGAGCGCGCCATCTCCTCGGCCGGCGGCGTCCGCCTGTCGGAACTGGACGAGCGGTCGATGCTGAGCCGCCGCCCCGGCCTGTTCCTGGCCGGCGAAATGCTGGACTGGGAGGCGCCGACCGGCGGCTATCTGCTGCAGGGCTGCTTCGCCATGGGCGTCGCGGCCGGCAAGGGCATGGTGGAGTGGTTGGAGCGGGATCTGGACGCCAGCTGAGCGCGGGTGCCGGTCTTCCTGGTGATGGGGCGCATGGTGATGCGCATCGCTTTCGATGGCAAGCACCGTGGGAAAAAGCGAACGCGGGCAATGGGATGCTCCCTCTTCCGGGACAGGAGAGGAAAATTTACGTGTACCAAAGAAAAAGGGCCGCCCCACCGGGACCGCCCTTCTTTTTCAACCCCGCAACCGCTTAGTAGCGGTAGTGGTCCGGCTTGTACGGGCCGGCGGTCGGGACGCTGATGTAGGCGGCCTGCTTTTCGGTCAGGGTGGTCAGCTTGGCGCCGATCTTGTCCAGATGCAGGCGGGCGACCTTCTCGTCCAGGTGCTTGGGCAGGACGTAGACCTTGTTCTCGTAGTTGGCGGCGTTGGTCCACAGCTCGATCTGGGCCAGCACCTGGTTGGTGAAGCTGGCGCTCATCACGAAGCTGGGGTGGCCGGTGGCGCAGCCCAGATTGACCAGACGGCCCTGGGCCAGGACGATCAGGCGCTTGCCGTCGGGGAACACCACCTCGTCGACCTGCGGCTTGACCTCTTCCCAGACCAGATTGCGCAGGGCGTCGATCTGGATCTCGCTGTCGAAGTGGCCGATGTTGCAGACGATGGCGCGGTCCTTCATCGCCCGCATGTGGTCGATCGTGATGACGTCGACGTTGCCGGTGGCGGTGACGAAGATGTCGCCCTGCGGAGCGGCATCCTCCATCGTCACCACCTGATAGCCTTCCATCGCGGCCTGGAGCGCGTTGATCGGGTCGATCTCCGTCACCAGGACGCGGGCGCCCTGCGAGCGCAGCGAAGCGGCCGAGCCCTTGCCGACATCGCCATAGCCGGCGACCACGGCGACCTTGCCGGCGACCATGACGTCGGTGGCGCGCTTGATGCCGTCGACCAGCGATTCACGGCAGCCATAGAGGTTGTCGAACTTCGACTTGGTGACGCTGTCGTTCACGTTGATGGCCGGAACCTTCAGCGTGCCCTTCTTCATCATCTCATAGAGACGATGGACGCCGGTGGTGGTCTCCTCCGACAGGCCGCGGACGTCCTTCAGCATCTCCGGATACTTGTCGTGCATGATCTGGGTGACGTCGCCGCCATCGTCCAGGATCATGTTCGGGGTCCAGCCATCGGGGCCGCGCAGGGTCTGCTCGATGCACCACCAGAACTCCTCCTCCGTCTCGCCCTTCCAGGCGAAGACCGGGATGCCGGCGGCGGCGATGGCGGCGGCGGCCTGGTCCTGGGTCGAGAAGATGTTGCAGGACGACCAGCGCACGGTGGCGCCCAGCGCCGTCAGCGTCTCGATCAGCACGGCGGTCTGGATGGTCATGTGCAGGCAGCCGACGATGCGGGCACCGGCCAGCGGCTTGGAGGCGCCGAATTCCGACCGCAGGGCCATCAGGCCCGGCATCTCGGTCTCGGCGATGGTGATCTCCTTGCGGCCCCAGCTCGCGAGGCTGATGTCCTTGACCTTGTAGTCCGTGAATTCGGCGGCCATGAGGGATGACTCCTGGTGGGCGGTGACGGTCGGGCAGCGGAATTCCAGGCGCACCGGATCCCCGGCCCTGCCGCTGTCATTGGCCATCGGTGTATCAGCGCTCCCAGAGCCATGCAAGCATAAAGATATCTTTATGTTTGCTCGGTAGCGGAAGCAATGACACGGCCCCACGCCGTTTGTTCGCTTTACGTTCCATTTTGCCGCGGCTAAGCTGCGGGTATGGACGAGATACGGCGATCCCCGATCAAGGGCCGCGGGGCGGTCAGCAACGATACCGGGCGGTTCGAGCGCGAGACCCGCGTCCTGACCGACGACGGCTGGACCGGCTATCGGGACGGCGGCAACGAGGCGCTGTCCGATCCGGTCCGCACCAGTGTCTCCCCGGCCTCGGCCAAGTCGATCATCACCAGCAACGAGTCGCCGGACATTCCCTTTGACCGCTCGGTGAACCCCTATCAGGGCTGCGAGCACGCCTGTATCTACTGCTTCGCCCGGCCGACCCATGCCTATCTCGGCCTGTCGCCGGGACTGGATTTCGAGACGAAGCTGTTCGCCAAGCGCAATGCGGTGGAACTTCTGGCAAAGGAGCTGCGGGCAAGATCCTACGTCTGCCAGCCGCTGGCGCTGGGGGCCAACACCGATCCCTACCAGCCCATCGAGCGGACGGAGGGCATCACCCGCCGGGTGCTGGAGGTCTGCCGCGACTTCAACCAGCCGGTCAGCATCATCACCAAATCGGCGCTGGTGCTGCGCGACCTCGACATCCTGGCGCCGATGGCGGCGGACGGGCTGGCGTCGGTCGCGATCTCCATCACCACGCTGGACCGCGATCTCGCCCGGACGATGGAACCGCGGGCCAGCACCCCGCCGCGCCGGCTGGAGGCCATCCGCCTGCTGGCCGAGGCCGGCGTGCCGGTGGCGGTGCTCGCCAGCCCGATGATCCCCGCCCTGAACGACCATGAGCTGGAGTCGATCCTGGTGGCGGCGGCCGAAGCCGGGGCGACGGCCGCCAGCTACATCCTGCTGCGCCTGCCGCTGGAGATCGCCGCCCTGTTCGAGGAATGGCTGCGCGTCCACGCCCCCAACCGCGCCGACCGCGTGCTGAGCCTGATGCGGCAGAGCCGCGACGGTGCGCTCTACCGCTCCGGTTTCGGCACGCGGATGAAGGGCACCGGCCCCTATGCCGAGCTGCTGCGCCACCGCTTCACGCTGGCCTGCCGGAAGCATGGGCTGGGTGGCCGGAACTGGCAGCTCGACTGCAGCCGCTTCCGGGTGCCGCCGGCGGTGGGGGACCAGCTGTCGCTTCTGTGAGCGGAGGAGGATGGAACGGCGTGGAACAGGGGGCCGGGTGATGTTCCATTCTCCGCCTACCGGTGTCGCGGCAGAGCCGTTGGGTGAGGCGACAGGTTATAAGCCCTCTCCCCCTGGGGAGAGGGTTGGGTGAGGGGGGCAGCGCGGACGGAACGACCGCGCCAGGGGATTGCCAAGGGGCAGCATGCCCCCTTGGCGGTGCGCGGATCGCGCGTCGGCCCCCTCACCCTCCCCACGCCTTCGGCGCGGGTCCCCTCCCTCTCCCCGCTTTCGGCGGACCGAAGGTCCGCCTGTCGCGTCAGCGCAAACTCCGTTTGCGCGTGAGCGGGGGAGAGAGGGCAATCCGCGATCCCCTCGCACAGGCTACCGGAAAGGTCGTCGACGAAGGAACGGCGATCGACGGGCATGCGCTGGCTCCGCAGGAAGGGGGTATCTGCGGAAAGATTATAAGAATTATTTCCTTTTATTCGGAGTTTTTGCAACGGCGACCGGTATCGGCCTTAGATCCCGGAATCATGGCATGGGAAACAATATCGACACGGATGTCAGGGATTTCGGCACGGATTACACGGATTTTTCCGATCTTGCCGAAGCGTCTGCCTCCCGCGGAAACTGGAGTTTCGGAACGCCACATCCGTGACATCCGTGTCAATCTTGCCCCCATCTCCAAGGCTCCCCGCCCGGACGGACCGCCGTCAGGAGCGGCGGAACATCCTGCTCCACGGCGTCAGCACTTCGGAGGTCGTCGCCTGATCCGGTTTGGACAGCGCCGACAGCGGCAGGCGACCGGTCGCCAGCATCGCCATCACCAGCGCCGGATGGGTGGGGCTGGCAGAGTCCTGGCCGGGCTGTTCGGCTTGCCGATCCGTGCCGGGCTCCTCGTTCAGGGCCTCGTTGATGCGGGCGAAGGCTTCGATGTCTTTGATGTGCAGCATGGTCCGTACCCCTCGGCTTCGACATTTGTGCGTCGCAGCAAAAACGAAGGTAACAGCTCTGCCCTCGAATGGTCTCGTGTGCGGCGCTTTGACACAGGCCCTTTTCTAACGGGCCGGTTCGCGGACCGCCAGCATAAGCCCGAAGCCGATGGCGAAGAAAGCGAGAACCGTCGCCATGCCGGCGCGCTGGCTGGCGAAGGCCTGGGTCGCCAGCCCGAACAGCAGCGGCCCGAAGAAGCCGACGAAGCGGCCGGTCAGGCCATAGAGGCCGAACATCTCCCCTGCCATGCCCGGCGGGGCGAGCCGCGCCATCATCGACCGCCCGGCCGCCTGCGCCGGCCCGAAGAACAGCCCCAACCCCAGCGCAAAGATCCAGAACCACAGCCGGTCCGTCGCCAGCAGCAGCGGCACCGAACAGGCGGTCATGCCGGCCAGCGCGATCAGGATCACCGGCTTCGCCCCCGCCCGGTCGTCCATCCAGGCAAAGCCGATGGCCCCCGCCCCCGCCACCACGTTCAGCGCGATGGCGAAGACCAGGATCTCCTCGAAGCTCATGCCGAAGCTGCCGGCGGCGAAGAGTCCGCCGAAGGCGGTGATGGTGTTGATGCCGTCGCGGTAGAAGGCGCTGGCGATCAGGAAGCGCCCGACCTCGCGATAACGCCGGGCCTGACGCAACGTGGCGGCCAGCGTCGTCACCCCCTCGCGCGCCGCGCGCAGCAGGCCGTGGCCGGTCGCCGGCTCGTCCGGTACCCACAGGAAATAGGGCAGCGCGAACAGCCCATACCAGACGGCGGCCAGCAGCGCGGTGGCGCGGACATTGGCCTGCGCCCCCCAGTCGGCCCACGCCATGCCGAACAGGCCGAACAGCGGGGCCGGCGCCTGGACGAAGCCGACCAGCGCCAGGACGAGGCAGGCCAGCCCGCCGAAATAGCCGATGCCCCAGCCCCAGCCCGACACCCGGCCAAGCAGCCGCGCCGGCACCAGCCCCGGCAGGGTGGCGTTGTAGAAGACGTTGGCCAGCTCGAACGCCACGGTGGCGACGACGACGCAGGCAAGCGCGAAGGCGGCGTCGGCCGGATCGGGGCGCACCCACCACAGGGCGGCGGTGAACAGGACGGTGACCAGGGTGAACAGCGCCATCCACGGCTTGCGCCGCCCGGCGCGGTCGGCGATGGCGCCCAGCAGCGGGCTGAGGAGCGCGATGGCGACGCCGGCCACGGTCATCGCCGCACTCCACCTTGCGGTGCCTTCGACCGGGTCGCCGACGACGCCGCGGGCGAAATAGACCGAGAAGACGAAGGTGGTGATGATGGTGTTGTAGGCCGAATTCGCCCAGTCGTAGAGGCACCAGGAGGCGATGGCCCGCCGGGAGGGGATATCGCTGGAGGAAACGGCGTCGCTCACGCCCGCTTACCCCCGCTCACCCCCTGCCAATCCGTCCACCCCGAAGGAGATCTGGTTGTTGTCGTAGCGGGCGACGATGCGCAGTCGGTCGCCCGCCGACAGGGCGATCGGCTTTTCCAGGAAGGTCATCGCCTGCTTCCAATGGTTGGTGCGCGACCGGCTTTCCGACTTGTAGACCACCTCGTCGTCCATGAAGAGATCGAACCAGAAGGCGACGCCGTGGCAGGTGCCGGCGGTGACAATGGTCACGTCGATCACCCGCTCGCCCTCCTCCGGCATGTTGCGGGTGAAGTCGAAATCGAGTGCGGTGAAGGGCTTCGACAGCGGGGTGTGGGCGTCGGCACCGAGGTCGATCTGCTGATAGCCGGGCGAGCGGAAGACGTCGAAGCTGCCCATGTCGAAACCGTCGATGGTCTCCACCGGGTTGATGCGGGCCAGCTCCGGCGTCTCCACCAGCATGGCGTAGACGGTGGAGGCGCGCGGGATGATGGCGCCGCCCGGCTTCACCAGATGGGTGCGGGCATGCTGCAGCACCGACAGCATGCGCGGGGCCAGCATGCCGATGTTGATCAGTTCCGAGACGAAGACGTCGGCCTTCTCCGGCAAATCGCCGCCCTCGCCCACCGTCAGCTGGGTCGACAGGCGCGGCACCACGTCGATGCGGTCGCCATAGCCGTTGCGCGCCACGGTTTCCTTGGCGACGCGGGCGAGGATCGGGTTGACCTCGCAGGTCACCACCTTCCTCGCCCCGGCGCGCGCCGCCATCATGGCGACGATGCCGGAACCGGTGCCGATCTCCAGAACCAGGGAGTCGGGCTTCACCGCCCGTTCCAGCGACTGCTTGTAGGCCTCGTTCCGCTCGAAATCGTTGATCATCGGCAGGTGCCAGCCGGGCACCGCGTTGGAGTAGATCAGCCGGCGGGTGAACTTGACCATCGGATGGTCGGGGGCCTGCTCGCGCGCCGCCTCGATCACCTCGATGGCTTCGGCGGCGCGGTCGAGGCTCTGCAGCACATGGGCAAGCCCGACCTGGGCCGGGACGAAGCGCGGGGCGGCGGCCAGCACGATGCGGAATTCGGCCTCCGCGTCGGCCAGCCGGCCGCGGGTGGAGAGAAGCTCCGCCAGGCTGTAATGGACGTCGAGATAGTCGGGCGCCTGGGCCAGCGCGGTGCGGAAATGCTCCTCCGCCTCCTCCAGCTCGCCCAGCTCGCGCAGGGTGGCGGCGAGGAAATGGTGCATCTCCGGCGCTTGCGCCCGCAGGTCGAGCGCGGCGCGGAAGCAGTCGGCCGCCTCCTCGACCCGGTTCTGCGCCTTCAGGGCGTTGCCGAGATTGCCGTGCAGCTCCGGCAGCCGCGGGTTGATGGCAAGGCCGGCGCGGAAGGCCTCCTCCGCCTCCGCCGGGCGGCCCTGCTGGAAAAGCAGGCTGCCGCGGCTGTTGTGGAAGGACGGGTCGTTGCCGTCCTCGGCGATGGCCTGGGCGAACAGGGCCAGCGCGTTTTCCGGATGGTCGGTGTGGGCGGCGACCAGCCCCAGCAGATGCAGGGCGCCGGCATTGTGCGCGTCGGTCGCCAGGATCGCCCGGCAGACCTGCTCCGCCCCCGCCAGATCGTTGCTGCGGAAACGCTTGGCGGCGTCGAGCAGGGTCGGGGCGGAGAGGTCGGTCATCGCTGCGGCTCCAGGATGGGCGGGAACACGAAAGGAGTGCCGCACCATACCGGGAATTGCCACCCCGCTACAGCCTTTCGAGCCGGCGGGCGGGTTGTGCCCAGCGATAACCGCCCTTTCCCGCCCCGCCAGAGGGAGCGAGATGAAACCCCAGCCATTGCATCCGGGGGATTATCACGGCATTTTTACCCGCAAAAGGCGAGTGAAGGGGCGAATCGATGACGGGCGGCAAAATCAGAAGCGGAGTCACGGGGGCACTGGCGGCGACGCTGCTGCTGGCGGGCTGCGCCACGGCGGAGATGGGGAGCGGCGGCACCGGCCGGACGGACGGCACCGTTTCGGACCGCAATGCCGCCGGATCGGCGGCGGCGCGACGGTTCGAGGCGGTGCGGACCAGCCCGCCGGAACTGCGCGCCTTCCTCTACCGCATGCCCAAGGGCGCCGACCTGCACAGCCACCTCACCGGCGCGGTCTATGCCGAGACCTACATGCGGATGGCGGCCGATGCCGGCCTCTGCTTCGACGTCAAGGGCAAGACCCTGGTCGAGCCGACCGCCCAGGCGCCCTGCGGCGATGCCAAATCCACCCGGCCAAGCGCGGCGGCGGCGATCGCCGACAGCGTGCTGTACCCGATGGCGCTGGACGCGCTGTCGACGCGCGATGCGCTGCCGGTGTCCGGCTACAGCCTGCATGACCAGTTCTTCGCCACCTTCGGCCGCTTCCGCGCCGCCGCCGGTTCGACGCCCACCTCCACCGGCGACCTGCTGGCCGAGGTGGTCGACCGCGCCGGCCGGCAGGGCGAACGCCATGTCGAGCTGATGGTGTCCTTCGGCACCGGCCCGGCCGCCGCCATCGGCAAGGCCTTCCGCTGGACCCCGCAGGCGGCGGGCGACCTGTCCGGCACCGCCGACCGGCTGATCGCCGCCGGGCTGCCCGCGCTGGTCGCCCCGGCCCGGCAGGAGATCGACGCGGCCGAGGCGCGGATGCGCAGCCTGCTCGGCTGCGGCACGCCGGCGGCGCGGCCGGGCTGTGCCGTGTCGGTGCGCTACCTCCAGCAGGTGTCGCGCACGCAAAGCCCCGGCCCGGTCTATGCGACGACCCTGTTCAACGCCCTGCTGGAAGCGCAGGAGCCGCGCGTGGTCGGCCTGAACTTCGTGGCGCCGGAGGACAACCCGGTGGCGCTCGACGATTACGACCTGCACATGCGCATGGTGGCGGAGGCGAAGCGGCGCCAGCCCGGCACCAACATCGCGCTGCATGCCGGCGAGCTGACGCTGGGCCTCGTCCCGCCGGAGCGGCTGCGCGACCATATCCGCAAGGCGGTGGAGATCGCCGGGGCCAGGCGCATCGGCCATGGCGTCGACGTGATGTATGAGGACGATCCCCAGGGCCTGCTGCGGGAGATGGCCGAACGCAAGGTGGCGGTGGAGGTCAATTTGACCAGCAACGACAAGATCCTGGGCGTCAGCGGCAAGGCCCACCCGCTGCCGGTCTATCGTGCCGCCGGAGTGCCGGTGGTGCTGTCCACCGACGACGAGGGCGTCAGCCGGATCGACCTGACCAACGAGCTGCAGCGCGCGGTGGAAGAGTTCGGGCTGGGCTATGCCGACCTCGTCGGGCTGGCCCGCGCCAGCCTGGAGCACAGCTTCCTGCCCGGCGACAGCCTGTGGTCCGCCCCCGGCTGCGCCCCGCCGGTGCGCGAGGACGCCTGCCGCCCGGTGACCACGCGCAACGAGAAGGCGCGGGTCCAATGGGCGCTGGAAGAAGCGCTGGCGCGGTTCGAGCGTGAGATGGCCGGGAGCCGGTAACCCCCTCCCCCCTACCCCTCGTCGGCGTTCTCCCAGCCCCAGCGGGTCCAGGCGCCGTCGAGGAAGGCGGTCGGGCGGGGACCGGCCGGCAGGCCGGGGCAGGACAGCAGCGATGGGGCGATCCGGCCGGCGCCGCGGGTCCACCACAGGCTGGCATCGGCGCGCAGGGGGCCGGACAGGCGGCCGAGCAGGGCGCGGGTGGCGGGGCTGACGCGCTCCGGCTCCGGACGGCCGAGGATGGCGAGGCGGGCCGGCAGACCCTCCACGTCGGCGCCGGAGCGGCAGGCATCGGCCGCCAGCGACTCGGCACGGGACAGCCAGGCGGCACAGGCGGCGGGGGCGTCGGCGATGTCGAAGCCGGCGGGAAGGCCGGCGGCGATGGTGAAGGGATAGGGACGGCCGACGCGGTCGGCGCTGGGCATCCACACGCCGACCAGCGGGGTGGCGCCGCACAGGCCCGCCGACAGGGCAAAGCGCCAGGTGGGAGCCTGGGCGAACAGGGGGTCCCACTCGCCCCCCAGCCGGCGCCCGGCCTCGCCCAGCGCCGC
>NZ_BADK01000117.1 GCF_000333595.1 Azospirillum sp. B506 | reverse complement strand
GAGCTCGCCGCATTCCTGCTCGGCCGCAATTAAGGAAGGTTCACCGTGCCCCCAGTCGAAACACCGGTGACGCCCAAGGAAGCCGCCACGCTCACCGCCCAGGAGTTTCTGGAGGCCGTGGTCGCCGGCTGGCCGATCCGATTGGCCGACGGCAGTTCCTTCCAATTGGAGGATTCGCGGCAGGTAAGCATCCGCTGAGTGCCGCGGTCAGGCAGCTTTCGTCTGCTCGCGGATTGCCTTCCATTCCTAGGGGAGGAGTTCGTGCAGGCGGGGTAAGCATCCGCTGAGTGCCGCGGTCAGGCAGCTTTCGTCTGCTCGCGGATTGCCTTCCAATCCCAGGGGAGGAGTTCGTGCAGGCGGGTTTGGGGGATGTCGTTGATGCGGGCCAGCACATCGGCGAGCCATGCCTGGGGATCGACGTCGTTGAGCTTCGCCGTGGTGATCAGGCCGTACATGATCGCCGCCCGCTGGCCGCCGCGATCGGAGCCGCAGAACAGCCAGGCTTTCCTCCCGAGGGCGATCCCGCGCAGGCCGCGTTCGGCGGCATTGTTAACTGGCATGCTGTTACCTGGCGCTGGCCGGTTCTGGCGATTAGATCGCGGTTGCGGTATCTATCGTCCACCGGGATAGGGGCGCCGGGAGCATGAAACGGCGGCAGGCCGTCCTTACGATGAGCTGCGAGCTCGCGTTGTTACATGGCCGCCTCCTACGACTTGCCCGGTTGCGCTGCGAGCGCGGATCCGTAGATGTCGTGCAAGCCCGCCAGCTCCCGAACCACCACTGGACGGACCACTGGAGGGAAGGAGCATGCGCATCATCGGCATGGATATTCACCGCTCGTTCGCCCAAGTCGCCTTCCTGGTGGACGGCCAGGTGACAAAGGAAGCCAGGGTCGACCTTGCCCATGATCGCTTCCTGAAATTTGCCAAGACCCTTGAGCCAACCGACGAGGTGGTCATCGAGGCCACCGGCAACAGCTCGGCTGTGGAGCGTGTCCTGCGGCCTTTCGTCAAGCGGGTCGCCGTGGCCAACCCCCGGCTCGTGCGGGCCATCGCCTATGCCCGCGTGAAGACACGACAGATCGACGCGGTGATCCTGGCGCGCCTGCATGCGGCAGGCTTCCTGCCGGAAGTCTGGGTTCCCG
>NZ_BADK01000118.1 GCF_000333595.1 Azospirillum sp. B506 | reverse complement strand
ACTCCGCCGCGCGGGAGCTGCGCGAGGAGACCGGCCTGACGGCGCGGCGCTGGATGCCGCTGATGACGCTGCATCTGTCCAACTGCATCACCGACGAGGTCGCCCACACCTTCGTCGCCTGGGATCTGGTACAGGGCGAGTCCGCCCCCGACGAGACCGAGGTGCTGGCGGTCCGCCGCGTGCCCTTCGCCGAGGTGATCGACATGATCATGGCCGGCGCCATCACCGACGCCATGGCGGTGGCCAGCCTGCTGAAGCTGCGGGTGCTGGCGGCGGAAGACGCGCTTCCCGAGGATCTTGCCGCCATTCTCCGCCTCTGACCTGCCGGCCTGTCGGACCTCAGCCATATCGGACCTCAATGACCGCCATTTCCGGCCACGCCGTCGCCATTGATTTCGAGACCGCCAACGAGACCCGCACCAGCGCCTGTTCCATCGGCGTCGCCTGGATCGAGAATGGGCGCGTGGTCGGGACGGAGGAGCATCTGATCCGGCCGCGCGAGCTGCGCTTCAACGCCTTCAACAGCGTCATCCACGGCATCCGCGCGGAGGACGTCGCCGACGCTCCCGAATTTCCGGAGGTGTGGGCGGCATTGCGCGAGCGGGTGCAGGGCCGGCTGATCCTGGCCCACAACGCCGCCTTCGACATCAGCGTTCTGCGCCATACGCTGACCGACTATGGGCTGGACTGGCCGGCCTGCGACTATCTCTGCACCGTCGTGATGGCGCGCCGGGCCTGGCCGACGCTGACCGCGCACAAACTGAACCACCTGGCCGATTTCCTGGGCATCGCGCTGGACCATCACCATGCCGGCAGCGACGCCGAGGCCTGCGGCCGCATCGCGCTGGCCGCGGCGCAGGAGATGGGGCTGCGCGGCTTCGGCGAGATCCATCGCACCGGGATCAATCCCGGCCGTATCGCTCCGGGCGGTTACAGCCCCTGCAAG
>NZ_BADK01000119.1 GCF_000333595.1 Azospirillum sp. B506 | reverse complement strand
CGAATTCCATCTCGAACTATGCCAGCATCGGTGAGGTACCAGGGCATCTGGGTCTTATCGCGGTTCTGCTTTCCGAACTCAAAAGCCATGACCTTCCCTTCGACGCGGCAATCGCAAAAGCCAATCCTATTAGAAAGCGCTCGCGAGGCCGTGCGCGGCCAGGACGCTTCGGCGGCGATTCTCAAGAACGATTAGATTTAAATCACGTCCAGTTTGAGGAGCGTAGCTCGGCTGAGATCATTGCAAGCCGAAGCCATGCACAGTCGCAAATCGCTTCCCCGTCAAAGACCATCTCAACCCCAACGGGGAAAAACTACAGTTCCCAAAATGGACGCGGTTTAGGCACATGACATCGACTGAGCCATTGACGCTCGGCGCGGTCGCCCATGTTTTGGGTTGGCCAGACGCGTCGGAGATGCTTGCCCCGACAGGAGCAGGACCAGCAACATTTGTTCGGCTGGCTCGTGATAAGATCGGTCGCGCCTTGGAGCGGTTGGAGCCTAGCCAGCATTGCCGGATCGGGATACTTTCGACTAGCTTGACTGACGATGCTACGGAGGCTCCGCTCGGTATAGTTGTGGAGTTCGCGGGTAAAGCTTCGGACGCTTTGCTGCGAGAGCTTCACCGGTTAGCTTGGAATTTCTCCCATAGTCCAGTTCTTATTACTATTGAACCTCACTTGGTTCGGGTCTGGAGTTGTTGTGAAGCTCCCGTGCGAGACCAATTCGTCGAGCGGCATGTGGTTCATCAGATCAGCGCATCAGATCTGATCGCATCCCGAGAAGGAGAGTTGCAGGCTCGTGCAGCTCGCGTATTGCACTGGCTGAACCTGATTTCAGGCCAGTTCTTGACTGCACACGCACAGCGTTTCAACCGAGATGGCCGTGCCGATCAGATGCTACTGCAAAATCTTAGCGAGATGCGGGAGCAATTGAGAGTGGCTGGCCTTAAAGATGACGACGTTTGTCATGATCTGCTGGCGCGCGTCATATTCGTTCAGTTTTTATTCGATCGGCGCGACGCAGATGGTGCCGCTGCTCTTGATGGCGCGAAACTGGCCGAACTCCAAGAAGTCGGTGTTCTGTCTAGGATCTATGGCAGTTTGCCTGAAATTCTTGAAGACTATGAGGATACTTATCGTCTGTTCGACTGGCTCAACGTCCGCTTCAATGGGGATCTCTTTCCGGGCAAAGGCGTAACTTCGGATGAACGTGCTTCAGGCTGGAAAGCCGAACGCGCTTTAGTCAACGCATCACATCTACACCTTCTCGCGAACTTTCTTCGAGGCGACATTGATTTTGGTTCGGGCCAAGTGTGCCTCTGGCCGCTCTATTCGTTCGACGTAATTCCGCTCGAATTTATTAGCAGCATTTATGAAACCTTTGTAAGCGAGCGAGCATCGGATGAGGGGATTTTCTATACGCCCCCGCACCTCGTGGACTTTGTTCTCGATCAGGTTTTGCCTTGGAACGAGACAGATTGGAATATTCATATTCTCGATCCGGCATGTGGATCAGGCATCTTTCTCGTTAAAGCGTTCCAGCGCCTCGTACATCGGTGGAAGAAGGCTCATGATGGTACAGCCATCACCGCCGATGTCATGCGCCGCATGCTCACCGAAAACCTGTTGGGGGTCGATAAAGATCAGCATGCGGTGCGTGTTGCATGCTTCAGTCTCTATCTCGCCATGTGCGATGAAATAGAGCCACGCCGCTACTGGGCGGACGTACATTTTCCGCCAATGCGCGGCGATCGTTTGATCTGTTCCGACTTTTTCGAGGAACATCCTGGCTTTGTAACCCCTTTGGGTTCTATTGGTCCAGGCGTTAAATGTTATGACCTGATTATTGGCAATGCCCCGTGGGGGAAGAATCTTCTGACAGATGTCGCGCGCGAGTGGAGCAATGACAAGCGCCATCGTTGGCCAGTTGCCAACAAAGACATCGGCTGCTTGTTTATCGCCAAAGGTGCAGCTCTTCTGAAATCTTCTGGTCGGTTGGCACTAATTCAGTCCGCCGCTTCATTGCTGTTTAACAGCGGGGAGCCCGCGATCCGTTTCCGGCAGAGGCTTTTCTCAAGCCACACCGTTGAGGCGGTATTCAATCTGTCGGCTTTACGCTTCCGGATGTTCGGACGAAAACTCCATACACGGAAGGTTTCGGTTTCGCCCGCCTGCGTGGTGGTGCTTCGTCCGCAACCACCATCGTTGGACCATCATATCGCCTATATCAGTCCCAAAGCGCCCTCGGAACCTGTCGAAGAATTCGCAGTGTCTGTCGAACCCGGCGACTATCGCTGGATCAACGCATCCGATGCCGCATCCGAACCTTTCGTATGGACGGCACTGATGTGGGGAACGCCTCGTGACATCAGCCTGCTCCAAAAGCTGAGAAAAGGGCTGACGCTCGCGAAATTGATCACCCAAGAAAAGGCGCGAACCAGGGAAGGGATCATCTTTGGTGACAGGAAAAAGCATTTTCCTTCACTGAATGGTCGACGCCTCTTTGTGGAAAACCAGTTTCCAGCGAGTTCTGCGGTGTATCTCGATGCTGAAGAAGTCCCGCAGATAGTCGACGAAATTCGAGCCGATAGAAAAGCGTCGACCAATTTCGCCGCATTTGCGGCACCGCAGTTGCTCATCAAACAGGGTTGGCAGATCAAGACAGGACGGTTTCAAGCCAGACTGGTACGATCAAAGACGCTGAAAGGGCTTCTTTGCTCACAAAGCTACGTTACGGTGACCGCTGACAAAGATATATTGTCATCTGCTTGTCTAACTTACAATAGCAAGCTGGCTGTGTACTTCCTCCAGTTAACCAGCGGGCGCATGGCAACCTATCGTCCTGAGACTACGGTGGGAGATCTCCTTGATGTGCCACTACCGCCACGCCCTGGCAATCTCGACCTTATTAAAGGATCGAGGGATTTTGATACCCAAGTGTTTGACGCGTTTGGGTTGACGGACGCCGAGCGCGCACTGATTGAGGACATGGTAGACATCAACGTCACCGATTTTCGCAACGTGCGCGATCAGCCGGGCCTGCGTCCCACATGCAAAAACTCTTCTCCCTTGTTTGAGCCATCTTGCGACAGCGAACCCGTGTTGACCGAATACGCCCAATATTTCACGCGGGTTCTCAAAGCGGGGTTCGGCTCCGACAAGGGTGTCCAAGCGAACATCTTCTGTCCGTTGGGAACGGAGCCCATGCCCTTTAGATTGGTTTCTTTCGAACTGGTCGAAGAAGACAGCGGCGAACCGAGGTATGTACGCGTGGACGCCCCAGCCCTCTTAGCCGAAATGCAGCGGATGGCCGAACGGCGTCGCTCGTTCGAACACGGGAGAGCTGCGGTCAAGAGCCTAGCCGCTCGCATTTACGATGGCCAAGCATCGTCGCCTACAATCTTCCTGATGAAACCGGACGCGGTGCGTTACTGGACGCGTTCGGTCGCATTGAACGATGCGGATGAAGTTTCCGCGGACCTATTTCAGATCATGGCGTTCGCACAGCAAAAAGGACATATTCAGTGATTGGAGGTGTGCAGTGGAGTCGGCCCAGACCGCCAATCGACGAGGCCTTCATCGCCGGTGCTTCGATCTGGATGCGCAACAGCGAAGATATCATGTTGGAACGGGTGTGGAGCGGCTATGATGAGCTTCTGAAGACGCGCCCCCCGTTCGACGGCACCGATCTTGAACGAAGTATAACCGAGCGTTTGGAAGCCAGTATTCAAGAGCACATGTCGGGCTACGAACCTTTTGTCGTTCAGCATGGCCCACATGAACGGGAAACTAAACAACCCTCTCCAGCACAACCGCCCCAATACGACATCGGCTTCGTCTTTAGGGCGGATTCACGAGTCATTTGGCCACTGGAGGCTAAGGTGCTCGAAACTCCTGGCACCCTGGCCGACTATTTGGGTGATGTGAAAGACCAATTCCTTACATGCCGATATGCTCCGCTTTCACCGTCAGGCGCCATGATTGGTTATTTACTGAGTGGCGACGCAAACGATACTCTCACTAATATTTCTGTGCGTTTGGGATGTACGCTCAGTCCCTTGTCACGACATGGTGAAAGAGCGAGCCGCGTCTCCACTCACGTCCGATCTGTTCCGAACGGCAAGCCTTACCCCAAGAATTTTCAATGCCATCATATTATTATGGCGCTAATCGGAGTCAATCGGACAAGATAATAAGCGCAGTGATTTGGGTGTATTTACTATATTAGTAATAGGGGTGTGATTTTTTGAACGGAGCGATAAATGTTATCTAAACGCCGCTAAGATTGAAACGGCTCTTAGAACACCTATCGCACATTCCTCATTTCTACCAAGGTGGGATGATCATGTCCTTGGTCACCATGATGTTGAAACGGTAGCCGGGTCGGATTTCCAGGGTCGGAGCGACGTTCAGACCCTTGCGGGCGTACTCCGCGCCGAGCTGGCCCATCTGCTGGCCGAGACTGCCGGCAATGATCTGTTGCGCGTCATAGCCGCCGCGGGTGTCGCCGCGCTGCTGCGGCTGGGAGAGCTGGACGCCGGCCGAGAAGATCGACAGCAACAGGGCGTTGCCGAAGGTCCGGAAATAGTGGTTGTTCACCTGATCGGAGAAGCCGGCATAGCCGCCCTGGTCGGCGCCGGGCATGCTGCCGAGATCCAGCGACGAGGCGTCGGGATAGATGATCCGGTTCCAGGCGATCAGCACCCGTTCCTGGCCCATCTCCACCCCGTTGTCGTAGCTGCCGATCAGCATGGAATCCTTGGGGATCAGCAGATATTGCCCGGTGGCGGTGTCGTAGACGTTCTCGCGCACCCGCGCCTTGATTATGCCCGGCAGGTCCGAGTTGATGCCGCTTTCCATGACACCAGGGATGATGGCGCCAGCCTTCACCTCATAGGGCGACCGTGCCGCCTCGCGGGTGCCGGCGAGGTGGTGCGAGCCGCGCCCCGGCTGCTGAGTGAGGACGTTGCGTTTGGCATCCGGGCCGGTGCCCTGTCCCCCGCGCTCTTGCCCGCTGCCATAGCCGCCGGCACCGCCACCAGTCCCACCGGCCCCGCCCAGGCCGCCGCTCGACCCCAAGCTGCCGAAACCGTTGGCGAGTTGGGCGAGTGCTTGTGAGCTGGTGCCGGCGGCGCCAGGACCGGCCGCAGCCGGCTGCTGCATCTGCCCGGGCTGGGAGCGGTGCTGGGGACGGTGGTCGGCGCTTCCAGAGCTGCCTTCAGCGCCGCCCGGCGCTGTTCCTCGATCCGCCGGACTTCGGCGTCATACTGCTGCCACGCCCGCATCCGGGCGTCGTCCTCCAGCGTCCGCCCGCCATTGGCAGCGGGGCCTCGCCCCATCGGGTCCGGTGGTGCCCCCGGCAGGGTGGCGGGGGTGATCGCAGGAGGTGTTGCCGGCGTTGCCGGGGGCGGAGCTGCCCGCCGTGCTTCGATGATGCCGGCGCTTTGCGCCGCCCCGAACAGCGGCTTGGCGTCCACCGGCTCCGGCGCCGCCACCACTTCGGTGCTGCCGACGCCGGCCGCCCGGCGCTTGGCCCGCTCGTTCATCGTGTAGGCGATGGCGATGGCAACCAATGCTGAAATGCCGATCAGGATGTAGATCGGCACGCGGGTCAGGCGCCGGCCGCCGGTCTGCCGCATGGTCGGGCCGGCGAGGAAATCGGGCGAGCGGTCGGGGCCATCGGTTGGCGGTTGCTGCGTCTGGTCGGTCATTCTGCGGCATCCTCCCGTACGGTGAAGGGGGAGCCGGCTTGGAGGGTGCCGGCACTGTTGCGCAGCCACAGGCGCGAGGCCGTGGTGCGGTCGAATTGGAGACGGACGAGCACCCCGGCATTGAGCGGCGTCACCAGATAGCGCAGGGGGTGGGCGCCTGGTGCTTTTTGGCCGGCGTCCGCCACTCCGAAACCGATCCGCCGCAGCTCGCCGCGCAGGACCGGCGTCAGGCTGTCGCTGGCCAGCTCGCCGGCCGGCGCATCGAGCG
>NZ_BADK01000120.1 GCF_000333595.1 Azospirillum sp. B506 | reverse complement strand
CTCGGCGGGCGCCGGCGCAGCCGCTCGGCGGCGTCGGCATCGAGGGCGATCGCCGGCGCCGGGGCGGCGCCCGGGGACAGCGGAGCGGGAAGCGGCACGGGCGGTCTCTCGGCGCGGGTCGGACGGGGGCGACAGGGTTGCCGAGGGCGGCGGCGGCGTCAAGCCGACGACCGCCGACAAGAGACAGTTATCGGCGATCGTTGGGTCGATGAGGGCGAGTGGCCGGTGCAGGTGCCCGACACCATCCTTCGGTTTGGTCGGCTTCGGCGGGATCAGCGCTTCGATAATCGCCTGAAAGACGTCAGGAACAAGAGGGCTGCCATACCCCTCTCAACCCGCTTTGAGCCAGTTTTCTCCACGCTCCTAGCCTAGTTTTCGACCGTCCTATGACGTCACTCAGCGATGGCATATGGTGTCGAGCAGTCCCCGGGCCTAGGCGAGATCCAGAACCGGTGTCGTGCCGGCGCACACCG
The DNA here is from genome assembly GCF_000333595.1 of Azospirillum sp. B506. Lineage (GTDB taxonomy): Bacteria > Pseudomonadota > Alphaproteobacteria > Azospirillales > Azospirillaceae > Azospirillum. Next base: position 2,035 of record NZ_BADK01000120.1, on the reverse strand, counting down.
AGGCAAGGACGAACGCATTCGTATCTGAAAAGGGGGACCTAAATTTAGGTGCAATTTTCGACTGAATGGATGAAAAGAGTTAACCCCGGGAGCGGACACGGCCTGTTCCCGGGGTCTACTGGTGCCGGTGCTCTAAAACTCGGAGCGTTTGCGGCTGCTATGAGGGGTAAAATAGGGCACTATGGCTGAGAGTCAAGACCAGTTTTCATACGATGAGGACGTTCTAGCTTCGCTCAAGGAAGCACTATCTGAGCCGAGGTTTTCCACGTACCTCAATCGAGCTGAGAAGGATGGCGGCGCGGAGAGCCATGCATTCGCATTTTATCTGTGGAATGCTCGGCTCTGCAAAGCTTTCCTTTACCCTTTGCATGTTGCAGAAATTTCTACTCGAAACTCTATGAACAGCGCCTTTTCAAAAAGACATTGTTCATATTGGATGGTGTGCGATAAATTTCATGATTCTCTTACAGCAGAATCTCTCGAAGCTTTGTCTAAGAGCATTTCGAGACTTAGAAAGAATGCGAATAGAAGTCTCAAAGATAGTGAGATGGTTGCTTGCCTAACATTTGATTTCTGGTCAAATTTGTTTAGAAAGGAATATGAAGAATTATGGACTGAGAAAGTGAGCGGAACCGATAAGGATCTTATTCATTTTACATTTCCAAATCTCCCAAAAGAAAAGGGGAGGCATTATGTTCAGGCTTTGGTAAGCAATGTAAATTGGTTTCGCAATCGAGTTGCTCATCACGAGCCGATATTCAATCTCAATCATTATGATGTACTTAAGAGCATTTACGATCTTATCTCTCTAACTGGAAAAGATGTGAAGAAATGGACGCAATCTCACTGCACAGTTTCCTCAGTAGTTAGAAATCCTCCAAAATTGGATCAGCCTTTGCCTGGACTTCCTCTTGCTGGGTTTAAGGTGCCAAAGCCTGTTTTTATGGATGTAAACGATAAATTATCGTCCGCAATGCTTGAGCTTTGTGTAAACAAAAACATTTTTATATTGAATAAGTCACAACCAGCAGAAATACATGTCATTAACCAAGCGGGCGTCATAAAACATATTACAGAGAATACCTTGGATGGTTATATAGCTCTTGATGACCACTTGTTATCTGATTTGATAAAAGATGGCAGAACGGTAATTTTCTCAGAGATAAACCTAGAATGTTCTACAGGAGATGCGTTATTTGCGTTCTTCAACCCAAAGATCAAACAGTCTGATAGGCCTCAAGCTTTGTCTGTTTACAAGGTAGAAAAAGGTGTTAGAAAAGTGGTTGGAATAATATCTAAGCCGGAAATTAGATTCTAGTGCTTGCGATCCACTGATGATACTGTAGTTTTGACGCCAAAACTATAGTATCATCGGATTACCGGCTTTCCACGTGGCTGAATCCGTCACCAGGTCTACGGCTCGCGCGAGGTCGCTGATTTCCCAAGATTAGCATTACTTTTGCGCTTTTCTACGGTGGGCTTGGCAAGCGAACGCTTGATGGTATCGCCTCCACGCCGACCATGCGATAGCGGTTGCGGGCTCGATCCGCCGCTGGGTCTGACGGTCGGCAACACGACGAATTTCCTGCATCGACCAACAGACCATGAGCGGAGCTTTTTCCGGACGGTTTTTTGGAGGCGTGGCGAGAGCATCCGCTTTATAGCGAGCCACCGCCAGCAGGGCGAAGGCCAGCATCACCAGGGAGATGTGTTGATGCCAACCATGCCAACTCCGGGTCTCATTGTGGTCGAGCCCCGACTCGGTCTTCGCCTTTTCGAAGGCGTCCTCGATCGACCAGCGTCGCCCTTCGACACGGACCAGCATGTCCATCGGTGTGCCGTGTGGGCACCACGTCGTGAAGAAGGCCCGACCCGTGCCGAATTATCGTCGAACCGGATAGCGCGGGCCAAGGCCGCAGCCGCCGTAGGCAGGAGTGCATCAGAGCCCGNCTTGACTAGGGACGGCCGGTACGGCTCTCAACCCGCTTCTCCGCTTTCACGTTCGCACGATATCTATAGCTTCACCCCTTGAGTT
>NZ_BADK01000121.1 GCF_000333595.1 Azospirillum sp. B506 | reverse complement strand
CAAGCACACGGCCCAGCGCATCGGTCAGCGGCACGGTCCCGGTCGCCGTGACGGTCCGACCCGTCCGGCCAGCAGCGCCAGAGCCGGCTCCATCGCCATCATCGGCCCGCCGAAGGCAAAGCAGTCATTGTCGAGTTGCACCATGGCCGCCACTCTAGTCCGTCAGGGCGTCGGGTGCGAAGAGGGAAAAGGCATGCTTTCCGGCCGTGGCTCTCAACCGCCGAACAGGCAGGCAATCTCCTCCACCCGCGTTAGCAGCCGGTCCGGCCGCCGCGCCGCCAGCGCGTCGCCGCGCGTGTAGCCCCAGGCGACGGCGGCACACCCCATCCCCACCGCCCGCGCGGCATCGATGTCACGCACCTCGTCACCGATGCCGATGGCGCGATCCGCCGAAACGCCGGTGACGCGCAGCATCCTGCGGAATTTCGCCGCCTTGCCGAACAATGATGCACCGCAGCCATACCGGGCCACCAGTCCCGCGGAGTCCTCACCCAGGACTCGACGGATGTTGTCCGCCGAGTTCGAGCTGACGATGGCGATGGTGATACCCCGCTCATGCAGCAGCCGCAGCATCTCGGGCACGCCATCGAACAGCCGGATGCCGTCGATGTCGCGCGCCATCATTCGCCGCATATGGTTGGCGATGAAGGGAAGCTTCCAGTTCGCCACGCGCAGGTGCCGCATGATCTGCTGCGCGTCATAGCTGCGCAGCAGGTCCATTTCCCCCGCCCTCACCCGGTTGAAGCCATAGCGGTCGGCAACGCCGTTCAGGACGCCAACGAACCAGGGGAAGGAGTCGGCCAGCGTGCCGTCGAAATCGAAAATGGCGAGCCGGTAGCCGCGATTGTCGACTGCCGGTGGCGTGGTGGAGGGTGCGCAGCCCATGCTGTCTTGCGGCGTTTCGGCCGGACGAAGGTTCAGCCTCACCCCAACCCGCAGCGCGCGACGATGAAGGCCGCAATCGCATCCGCGTCGTTCAGGTCCAGCAGCGGAACCGGACAACCGGCAACCTCGCTGTCGCTGGCCACCGCAACGATGGTGGGGTCCTCCGGAGCGATCAGCGGCTTGTCCACATCGGCCCGCCAGACCTCGATCTTCTCGTGCCGGTCGCGCTTGAAGCCCTCGATCAGCAACAGATCGACCGGCGCGACCTTGGCGATCAACTGGTCCAGCGACAGTTCCGGCTCGCCGTCACGCAGCTCATGCATCAGCGCCCAGCGGAGGGGCGAGCTGACCAGCACCTCGGTGGCACCGGCAAGGCGGTGGTTGTGGCTGTCCTTGCCGGGATGGTCGATGTCGAAGCCCTTGTGGGCGTGCTTGACGGTCGAGACCCGCAAGCCGCGTCCCGTCAACGCCGGAATCAGCCGCACCATCAGCGAGGTCTTGCCGCTGCCGCTCCAGCCGGTCAGTCCAAAAATCTTCATGGCCTAAAAA
>NZ_BADK01000122.1 GCF_000333595.1 Azospirillum sp. B506 | reverse complement strand
GGGCGAAGAAGGTCAGCGGCGGATCGGTCTCCACGAACAGTCGGGGAGACGAAGCCGTCGACAGCGGTGGCCTCGACCTCCAGCGCCGTGCCATTGCCCTGCACCGCATCGATGCGCATCAGGCCGTTCGGTCCCTTGGGCACCAGCGCCTGGGCGCGTGCCACGTCGTTGGCGACCTCGCTGGGTTCGGCCGGCCCGGCTGGCAGCGCGAGGGCAAGCTCCAGCGTCTGCGGCACGCAGATTTCCGAACAGACCAGCAGTTCGGCGGTCAGTGCCAGATCGACCGGCTTGCCTGGCGTGGCCGGCATGCCCTGGATCGGGAACAGGACCGCCGTGTCATAGCCTGCCGTCTCGAATCCCAGCACGGAGAAGCGGTGCGGCGCCGGATAGGACAGTTTCGCCTCGCCCAGATTGGCAGACCGGCTCCAGTCCAGCCGCGGGGCGAAGCCGGCGTCGCCAGGGGAGCGCCAATAGGTCTTCCACCCCGGTTCCAACCGCAATTCCAGCCCCAGCGGCAGTGCCGTCAGGTCGCCGGTGCCGCGCACGGCCGACACCAGCCGCGCTTCCACCGGTCCCGCCTTGGTCCAGGCTCCGCCGCCATCCTGCGCGCAAACGGGTGCGGCGCCACCGGCCAGCACAGCCAGAAGAAGCAGGAGGGTGACAGCAAGTCTTTTCATCGTGCGCACGGTTCTCTTCCCTGGAAGGGGCGCATCGTCGTCCCCGGCACCCTATATATGATAGCCCATATAATGGTGACAAAGCTCGGCCGGTGCTGTCACACTCCGGTGAAAGCGTCGCCAGAGCGCCAACCACAACCGACCGTAGGGACGGAGGCGGCTTTCCGCACCGGACCGACGACAAGGATAATAGCCCATGCCGCGCCTGACCAAGTCTCCGGACTCCAAGACCACGGAATCGCTGACCGGCCAGCTGCTGATCGCCATGCCCGGAATGGAGGACCCGCGCTTCCAGCGCACGGTCATCTATGTCTGCGCCCACAATGAAGACGGTGCAATGGGGCTGGTGGTGAACCGGCTGTTCGGGTCGATCACGTTCGAGGATCTGCTGGAACAGCTCGACATGGACATCGCCCAGCCGGTTCACAATCTGCCGGTTCATTACGGCGGTCCTGTCGAGTCGGGACGCGGTTTCGTCCTGCATTCGACCGATTATGTCCGCGACGGCACCCTGGTGGTGAACAACGACGTGGCGCTGACCGCCACCATCGACATCCTCCGCGCCATCTCCGAAGACCGCGGCCCGCGCCGCAACCTGCTGCTGCTCGGTTATGCCGGGTGGGGGCCGGGCCAGTTGGACGCCGAATTCCAGGCAAACGGCTGGCTGAACGTGCCCTGCGACGAGAAGCTGCTGTTCGACACGGAACTGGATGCCAAGTGGGAGCGCGCCATCGGCAAGCTGGGCGTCAGCGTCTCCATGCTTTCGGGCGAAGCCGGGCACGCCTGACCGCGCCCGGCCCAGCGTACGGCCTTACTCCGCCCAGCGCGCCGCCGCCGCGTCGTCGCTCTCCTTGGCCTCGACCCAGCGTTCACCCTCCGGCGTGGCTTCGAGTTTCCAGAAGGGAGCCTTGGTCTTCAGCCAATCCATCAGGAAGCGGCAGGACTCGAAGGCCGCGTCGCGGTGGGCCGAAGCGGTGGCCACCATCACGATGCGGTCGCCCGGCTCCATCCGGCCATGGCGGTGGATCACCAGCACATCGTCCAGTGGCCAGCGTCGGCGGGCCTCATCCTCGATGGCCTCCAACTGCTTCTCGGTCATGCCGGGATAATGCTCCAGCGTCATGGCGCTGACCGCCTCGCCCCCGGCGATGGCGCGCACCAGCCCGACGAACATCGCCACCCCGCCGACGCTGGTGCGGCCGGCGGTGAAGGCGGCATATTCGGCGCCGACGTCGAAATCCTCGGCCTGGACGCGGATCGCCATGTCGTCAGCCCCCCGTCACCGGCGGGAACAACGCCACCTCGTCGGTCGACGAGATCGGGTGGTCGTAGGGCACATGCTCCTGGTTCACCGCCACCTTGACCAGCTTGCTGTTGGCCAGGGCGTCGGCATGGCGCGGGCTGCGGGTCTTCAGCCATTCGACGAGATCACCGGCCGTGCTCACCTCCGCCGGCAGGTCAACGGACTCGGTCGGCACACCGATCTTGCTGCGCAGCCAGGCAAAATAGAGAATCTTCATCGCGCGTCCTCTACAGGAATTCTTTGAAAGGCAGGAAATCGACGGTCATGCCGGGTTCGACCCGCGCCAGATCCTCCGGCAACTCGATCAATCCCTCGGAGTCCACGAGCGACGAGAGCACGCCGGCCCCGTCGCGGGGATACTTGATCGCTTCCAGCGTGCCATCCGCCGTGCGATTCAGCGACCCGCGCAGGAACTCGCGCCGGCCGGGCTTCTTCTTGTGGGTGAACCCCGCGCGTACCGGAATTGCCCGCGGCACTTCATCCGCCGCCCCCATCAGCCGCAGCAGGATCGGCCGGGCGATGCGCAGGAAGGTGACCACCACCGCCACCGGATTGCCGGGCAGGCCGACGAACACGGCGTCACGCACACGGCCCAGCGCCACCGGACGGCCGGGCTTGATCGCCAGCCGCCAGAAATCCAGCCGTCCGTTGGCTTCGACCGCCGGCTTGACATGATCCTCCTCCCCCGTCGACATGCCGCCGGAGGTGATCAGCGCGTCATGGCTCGCCGCAGCCATCGCCAGTGCATCGCGAATGGTCTCGAACCGGTCCGGGAGGATGCCGAGGTCGGTGACGGCACAGCCCAGCCGGGTCAGCAGCGCAATCAGGGCGAAGCGGTTGGCGTCATAGACGGCACCGGGTTCCAGCGCCTGCCCCGGCTGGCGCAACTCGTCGCCGGTTGAGAAGACCGCCACCCGCAGACGGCACGC
>NZ_BADK01000123.1 GCF_000333595.1 Azospirillum sp. B506 | reverse complement strand
AACTCTTCCAGCCTGTCGAACAGCAGATTCAGCAGGGCATAGAGCGACAGCCGGGCGCCATCGCTGCCACGGTCCAATCCAAACCGGGAGGGAGCCATCGTTGCCGCCTCGACGCAGCGGGTCACCAGGGCATCACCGCGGTCGGTGGCGCCGGTGAGCGCCCGCGCGTAACGCCGCAGGACCGGAACCACCTCAAACAACTCACATTCGTAAACGAGCATGCCCGTAACTCCGCTCCCACCGGGAGTAGCCGCTCTCCAAAAACGCGCCAATCCCGCCGGAACCTAAGGGGACGCAAGCCCTGGAACACTACATCATCCGTTCTGAATCCTACCACGCCCGGAGAGCCGGTCGAATGGGAAATGGGGGTGTGGATCGCCAACGGACGCCCCCCTACGATCAGATCCGGACCTCCGACATCATTTCGCGGTCTGGCGGATTTGCCTGCTGCGCCATTGCCAGGGCTTTTCCACCTGTCCGGCCCACAGTCCCAGCCTTTTGCTCTGAGCATAGGCCTCGCTCTTCTGATAGGCCGGCGACAAGCTGGCATATTGAAAGGCCCAGCCGCGCGCCACCATCGCCGCCCCGAGATCGACACCGCGCACGCGGCACTCGCCCTTCTTTTCACCGGTGCGGTCCTGTTCGGTGATGGTGCAGGTCACCTCCTCGCCCTTGACCATATTGGCGAGCACCGCGGTGGCGACCTTGAAGCAATCCAGTTCGTGCCCGTAACGGTTCTTGCATTTCTGCCCGGGATCCGGGGCGTCGATCCCCATCAGCCGGACCGCCGTTCCGTTGATGGTCAACAGGTCGCCCTCCACCGCCATGGCGGAGCCCTTGATGGTCTGGTCGGGCGTGTTGGCGATGGGACCTCGGCTTTTGGCGGACTGGTTGGTCTGTGCCGCGGCCGGACCGGCGAGGACGAGCGCAGCAAGGACCAGAATCGCCCTGCATGTTGTCTCAAAACAGGCTCGGCTGGTCATCGCCCCGCTTACCCTTCGCTTTGGCCGCCACAGTCTCCTGCGGTGGATCGAGGCAGCTGCAATCGTCGTTGCGGACGTTGTTCACCGTCGGTCCCACCGGCACCACGTCCAGCCACTCCTCCGGTGCCGAGCGGATCAGCCCCTCCACCACTGGCAGAGGAGTCGCCGGGTCCAGCCACGCATCCCAATTGGCGGGGTCCAACACCACGGGCATGCGGTCGTGCAGGAAGGACAGCGTGGCGTTGGCCGCCGTCGTCACGACCGTCGCCGTCTCCAGCGGCGGCGCGCCCTTCTGCCAGCGCTCCCAAAGCCCGGCCAGCGCGAACAGGCCGCGGTCACGGCGGCGGATGACATGGCCCTGCTTGCGCGGCTTCGCCCCCTCCCCCACGCTGATCCATTCATAGAACCCGTCCAGTGGAATCAGGCAGCGGCGCTTGCGGAAAGCACCGCGGAAGGCCGGCTTGTCGGCCACCGATTCCCCACGCGCGTTGATCATCCGGCTGCCGATGGCCGGATCGTCGGCCCAGGGCGGCACCAGCCCCCAGCGGACCATCGCCAGATGGCGGCCGTCCTCCTCCCTGCGGATGACGGGGATGTCCTGGGTCGGGGCCACGTTCCACCGCGGCATCAGGTTCGGCCGCTCCGGAACACCGAACAGGCGCTCGATCTCATTGATCGGGGTGGTGAGAAGCATACGTCCACACATACCCTGCAATATGGGCTCCGCATGGCCGATGCGCCAGCCGCATTCACCGCGCGCAAGTCCGTTCCACCAACAATCCTTGCAGCGGACAACCGTCACCCATTCCGCCCGTCGGGGTTTCCCTGACGCCCAAGCCAGCCTATCTTCGCGAAGCACAACAATCGCATCGAACCGGAAGGCGGGAGTTCACCCATGAAGTTCGGCATCGGACAGGCGGTTCCTCGCACCGAAGACGCCCGGCTGCTGACCGGCGGCGGCCGCTATACCGACGACGTGTCTCTTCCAGGACAGGCATTTGCGGCTTTCGTCCGCTCGCCCCACGCCTTCGCCGCCATCGGCGCGATCGATGCGTCGGAAGCACTGGCCCAGCCCGGCGTGCTGGCGGTCTACACGGTCGCCGACCTCGACGCCGAGAAGATCGGCATGATCCCCTGCCAGGCGGCGTTGAAGCAGCGCGACGGTTCCCCCTACGTCAAGACGCCGCGCCCGGCCCTGGCCCGCGGCCTCGCCCGCCATGTCGGTGATCCGGTCGCCATGGTGGTGGCGGAAACGCTGGAAGCCGCGCGCGAGGCGCCCGAATTGGTGATGGTCGATTACGAGGATCGCCAGCCCGTCACCGGCGCGCTGGAGGCGCTGGAACCCGGCCGGCCTCTGGTGTGGGACGAGGCGCCGAACAACCTCTGCTTCGACTGGGATACCGGTGACGAGGCGGCGGTGGAGACGGCGCTGGCCGGCGCCCACCGCGTCGTGGAACTGGAACTGGTCAACAACCGCGTCGTCGCCAACCCGATGGAAGGCCGCGCCTGCGTCGCCGGTGTCGAATCGGGCGCCGATGGCGGCCCCGGCCGCCTGCTGATCTACGTCACCAGCCAGGGCGTCCACGGCCTGCAGAAGCAGTTCGCCAAGATCCTGAACGAACCCGAATCGCGCATCCGCGTGCTGACCACCGATGTCGGCGGCGGCTTCGGCATGAAGCTCTTCAACTATCCGGAATATGTCGCCTGCCTGTTCGCCGCCCGCCGGCTGAACCGCGCGGTGAAATGGGCGGCCGACCGCATCGAAGGCTTCATCAGTGACGACCACGGCCGCGACCATGTCAGCAAGGCGCGGCTGGCGCTGGATGCCGACGGTCATTTCCTGGGTCTGCGGGTCGACACCGTCGCCAATCTCGGCGCGTACCTGTCCAACTACGGTCCCTTCATCCCCACCGATGCCGGATCGGCGATGCTGGTCGGTTCCTACAGGACGCCGGCCGTCTATGTCCGGGTGAAGGGCGTCTTCACCAACACCCAGCCGGTGGACGCCTATCGCGGTGCCGGCCGGCCGGAAGCGGCCTATCTGCTGGAACGTCTGATCGACCATGCCGGCCGCGTCACCGGCCTCGGCCCGGCGGAGATCCGGCGGCGCAACTTCATCCCGGCCAGCGCCATGCCCTACGCCACGCCGATGGGACAGGTCTATGACACCGGCGCGTTCGTCCAGAATCTGGAAGACGGCCTGATCCTCGCCGACATGGCCGGCCTGCCCGCCCGCAAGATCCAGGCAAAGGCCCGTGGCAAGCTGCGCGGCGCCGGTCTCTCCACCTATATCGAAGCCTGTTCGGGCGGCGGGCCGGAGCAGGCGACCGTCCAGGTCAATGGCGACGGCAAGGTTGTGCTGATGATCGGCACCCAGACCAACGGCCAGGGCCACGAGACCGCCTACAAGCAAATCCTCGCCGACCGTCTGGGCGTCCCGCCGGAGGATGTGGAGGTGGTGCAGGGCGACACCGACCGTGTCAGCTGGGGCTCCGGCACCGGCGGCTCCCGCTCCGTCCCGGTCGGCGGCTCGGCGCTGGCGGAGGGGGCTGCCAAGGTGGTCAAGGCCGCGACGGGCATTGCCGCCGACCTGCTGGAAACCGCCGAGGTGGATGTGGAGTTCGCCGAGGGCCGCTTCACCATCGTGGGCACCGACCGATCGGTGTCGTTGAAGGAGGTGGCGGCCAAGGCGGCAGAGGGAGGCAGCGGGATCGCCTTCTCCGAAATGGCGCGCTGGACGCCGCCGGCCAGCACCTTCCCCAACGGCTGCCACATCGCCGAGGTCGAGATCGATCCCGCCACCGGCATCGTCGAGGTCCTGCGCTACAGCGTCGTCGACGATTTCGGCACGGTCATCAACCCAATGCTGGTGATCGGCCAGATCCACGGCGGCGTCGCCCAAGGGTTGGGACAGGCCCTGCAGGAGCGCGTGGTGTTCGACCCCGACAGCGGCCAGCTGCTGTCCGGTTCCTTCATGGACTACCAGATGCCGCGCGCGGTCGACATGCCGACCATCGAGGTGAAGCTGAACAGCGTGCCCAGCACCACCAACATGCTGGGCATGAAGGGTGCCGGCGAGGCTGGAGCCATTGGCGCTCCGCCGGCCATCATCAATGCGGTGGTCGATGCGCTGTCCGACCTCGGCATCACCCACATCGACATGCCGGCAACGCCACAATCCGTATGGACGGCAATTCGCGATGCCGAAACGCGGCTGGCGGCGGAATAAGGGAAAGCCCTAATCGGAAGGTGTGGCTCTTGCCACACCTCCGTCGGATGAAATCCGTGGCATTGTTCCTTACCTGAAGGTGGGGCTTTGGATCCGACAGGGGTAAGGCATGGCGTTCGGCGACGGTGGGTGCGGTGGTCAGTGTGCGGACCGCCTCGATCTGGACTTCACGATGGCGTTCCAGCCCATCGTCGATATCGCCAACGGCGGCGTCTGGGCACATGAAGCGCTGGTGCGTGGCATTCAGGGGCAGGGTGCCGGCTGGGTCCTCGGTCAGGTGACCGAGTCCACCCGCTACGCCTTCGACCAGACCTGCCGCATCAAGGCGATCGAACTGGCCTCAAGCCTGCCGATGAATGGTGCCCGCCTGTCGATCAACTTCCTGCCCAACGCCGTCTACAAGGCGGAGACCTGCATCCGGGCGACCTTGGCCGCCGCCCGGCGCTGCGGCTTTCCCACTGAGCGCATCATCTTCGAGGTGACGGAAAACGAGCGGGTGGTGGATCACGACCACCTGAAGAGCATCTTCAACGAGTACAGGCGCCAAGGCTTCCTGACCGCCATCGACGATTTCGGCTCCGGTTATTCAGGTTTGAATCTGCTGGCCGAGTTCCAGCCCGACATCATCAAGCTGGATATGGAGCTGACCCGCAACATCGACACCGAACGGGCACGGCGCAGCATCGTCAAGGCAATCATGACGGTGTGCGAGGATCTCGCCATCACCCCCATCGCCGAAGGCATCGAGACCGTCGATGAGGCCAAGGCCCTGCGCGACCTGGGTGTCACCTTGATGCAGGGCTACCTGTTCGCCAAGCCGGCCTTCGAAGCGGTGGTGACCGATCCCGAACTGGCGATGCTGGCGGCTTAAGCCTGGACCGGCGCGGTCATGTAACTCATTCCTCCGCCATAGCTCGCCAGCTTGGCCTCCAGTGCCGCTCCCCCGTCCCGGTAGGGCGTGAAGCCGACCCGGTCCCAATAGCTCCGAGCGTTCGGGGTCGAGGTCAAGGCCAGCCACCGCCAGCCCTCCCCCGCTGCCAACCGATGCGCATGGTGCAGCACCGCAGCCCCCAGCCCGGTACCGCGCGCCTCCGGCAGCAGGGCAATGTCGTGCAGGTAAAGGCAATCCGCATCGGCCGGCAAGCCACCCAGCGGCGAATCCAGCGGCGGCGGCACACCCAGCTTGCCCGGATGCATGACGCCATAGCCGATGACCTCACCGCGGCATTCCGCCACCCGGCAGCCGGCAGGGTAAAGCGCCAGCCTCTCCTCGAAGACGCTGCGCTCCTCCGGATAGGCCGGATGCACGACGTCCGCGATGGCGAGAACCTTGTCCAGATCGTCCGCGGTCATAGCACGCCATAGGGCCGATGCGCCGCCTCCCGTCATCTGCCCACCCTCCGGCTGTAACCCGGCTGTCATCCGCCTTCTCCGTTCCGCACCCGTTCAAGAGCTTCCGGCCCGCCGTCGGGCACGGTATGCTGACTCCTCATACCATAGGGAGAGCACCCCATGCCCGATGCCGCTGTGGCGAGCCTGCTGCCGTCGGTCCGCACGATCGCCCATGAAGCCGGTCAGGTCATCCTGCGCTTCTACAATGACGGCATCGACGTTGCCACCAAGGTCGACGGCAGCCCGGTGACCCAGGCGGATCAGGCGGCGGAGGCGGTGATCGTCCCGGCGCTGCACCATCTGCTGCCCGGCATCCCCGTCGTCGCGGAAGAGGCGATGGCCGCCGGCGACAAGCCCGACATCTCCGGCGGCCGTTTCTGGCTGGTCGACCCGCTCGACGGCACCAAGGAATTCATCTCCCGCAACGGCGAGTTCACGGTGAACATCGCGCTCATCGAGAATGGCGCCCCTGTACTGGGCGTCGTCTATGCCCCGGCGACCGGCGACATGTACGCCGCAGCCGGTCCCGGCACCGCCGTACACTGCGCGGAGGGGCGCCATGACCACGCCATCACCGTCCGCAATCCGCCATCAGACGGGCTGACCGTCGTCGCCAGCCGGTCGCACGGCAGCGGATCGGTGCTGGAGGAGTTCCTCGGCAATTATGCGGTCAAGGACCGGGTATCCTGCGGCAGCTCGCTGAAATTCTGCACGGTGGCAAGCGGCAAGGCCGATCTCTACCCGCGCTTCGGACCGACCAGCGAGTGGGACACCGCCGCCGGCCATGCGGTGCTGATCGGCGCCGGCGGCCGGGTGGAACAGCCGGACGGCTCGCCGGTCGTCTATGGCAAGGACGATATCCTGAACCCGCACTTCATCGCCTACGGCTGGAAATGACCTCGTCCCTATCGTGCCTGGGCGACGCGGCGACCGCGGTCCTGACGACCGCGGCTCCGCTGGAGAAAGTGCGCCTGACCCGTCTGCACGCTGCAGCCTGGCGCGACGGCCTGCTGTCACCCGACGTGCCCATCCCGCCGCCCGACCGCCCTGCCCGTCCGGAGCGGCCGGAGCTGAAGCTGCCGCGCGACATGCCCAAGCGCGGGCGCGGCGGCAGCGCGCAGAACCGCATCGCCCTGCTGCATGCGCTGGCGCACATTGAACTGAACGCCATCGACCTCGCCTGGGACATCGTCGCCCGATTCGCATCCCTTGGCCTGCCGAAGGGCTTCACCGACGACTGGATCCAGGTGGCCGACGATGAGGCGCGGCATTTCCAGATGCTGGAAGCCCGGCTGAACGCGCTGGGCTCCTCCTACGGCGACCTGCCGGCCCATGATGGGCTGTGGCAGGCGGCGACGGAGACCGCGCATGACCTCGCTGCCCGGCTGGCGGTGGTGCCGATGGTGCTGGAGGCCCGCGGCCTCGACGTCACGCCCGAAACCGTGCGCCGCCTGCGCGATTTCGGCGACACGGAGAGCGCCGACCTGCTGCAAACCATCCATGACGAGGAAATCAGCCATGTCGCCGCCGGCCGGCGCTGGTTCGTCCATCTCTGTGCCGAACGCGGGGCAGAGCCGGTCGCCCTCTGGCAGGAGCTGGTCGGCCGCCATTTCCGCGGCGGCCTGAAGCGCCCCTTCAACACCGCCAGCCGGCAGCTGGCCGGCTTCGGCCCGGAATATTACGAACCGATCACTCCCGAAATTGACCGCAGGCCGGAAACCCGGTAAGGCGCTGGACATCATGGCTGTATACACCGAAGTCACCGACGAGGATCTCAGCACCTTCGCCGCCCAGTACGATCTGGGCGCGGTGCTGTCGTGCAAGGGCATCGCGGAGGGGGTGGAGAATTCCAACTTCCTGCTGGTGACCGAACGCGGACCCTACATCCTGACGCTCTATGAGAAGCGCACGCGGAAGGAGGATCTGCCCTTCTTCCTCGGCCTGATGGAGCATCTGGCGGAGAAGGGCATCGCCTGTCCGCTGCCGGTGGCGGGGCGCGACGGCATGGCTCTGCGCGAACTGTGTGGCCGCCCGGCGGTGATCGTCACCTTCCTGGCCGGCATGTGGCCGCGCCGGATCATGCCGCAGCATTGCGCCCAACTGGGCGAGGCGCTGGCCCGCCTGCATCTGGCCGTCGGCGATTTCCGCCTGGAACGACCGAACGCCTTGGCCCTGCCCGGCTGGAAGGAGCTGTTCGCCAAGTCCGCGGACCGTGCAGACGAGGTGGCGCCGGGCCTGCGCGCGACCCTGGACTCGGAACTGGCGGCACTGGATGCCAATTGGCCGGTTGGACTGCCGGCGGGAGTCATCCATGCCGACCTGTTCCCGGACAATGTGTTCTTCCGCGGCGAGAGCCTGTCCGGCCTGATCGACTTCTATTTCGCCTGCAACGACTTCTTCGTCTATGACGTTGCGATCTGCATCAACGCTTGGTGCTTCGAGATCGACGGCTCGTTCAATGCCACCAAGGCGCGGCTCCTGCTGTCCAACTACCGCAAGGTCAGGCCACTGTCGCGGGAAGAACTGGGCGCCCTGCCCTGGCTCTGCCGCGGCAGCGCCGTGCGTTTCCTGCTGACCCGGCTGTATGACTGGCTGAACCACCCGCCGGGCGCCTTCGTGCGGCCGAAGGATCCGCTGGAATATCTGCGCAAGCTGCGCTTCCACCAGTCGGTTCGCGGCCTCGGCGATTATTTCCTGGACGATACCGACGCGGGCGGGCAATGAGCGACGATTCCACCCAGGCCGGCCCCCGCGGGAAAACGGTCGACATCTTCACCGACGGCGCCTGCAGCGGAAATCCCGGCCCTGGCGGCTGGGGTGCGATTCTGCGCTATGGCGAGGTGGAGAAGGAGCTTTACGGCGGCGAGCCGGCGACCACCAACAACCGCATGGAGCTGATGGCGGCCATCATGGCGCTGGAGGCGTTGAAGAAGCCGGTGGCGGTCCGCCTCTTCACCGACAGCGAGTATGTGAAGAACGGCATCACCAAATGGATCCATGGCTGGAAGGCCAAGGGCTGGGTGACCGCCGACAGGAAGCCGGTGAAGAACGTCGACTTCTGGCAACGCCTGGAAGAGGCGAAGCGGCAGCACCAGATCGAGTTCCACTGGGTCCGCGGTCACGCCGGTCACCCGGAAAACGAACGCGCCGACGAACTGGCACGGCGCGGCGTTGCCGACGTGCGGGCGCGGGAATGAGGAGAGTCCCTCTCCCGGAGGGGAGAGGGACTATCACCCTTACAGCGCTTCCAGAACCGCTTCGGCCGACGACACCTCGAACTTGCCGGGGGCCTCGACGGCGACGTGGGTGACCTTGCCGTCTTCCGCCACCAGGGCGAAGCGCTGGCCGCGGGTGCCCAGGCCATAGCCGGAGCCGTCCATGGTCAGGCCGAGAGCCGTGGTGAAGGTGGCGTTGCCGTCCGGCAGCATCGCGACCTTGTCGCCGACACCACCCTTGTCACCCCAGGCACGCATCACGAACGGGTCGTTGACCGCCAGGCAGATGATGCCGTCGACGCCCTTGGCCTTCAGCGCATCGGCCTGCTGGACGAAGCCCGGCAGGTGCTTGGCGGAGCAGGTCGGGGTGAAGGCGCCGGGAACGGAGAACAGAACGACCTTCTTGCCCTTGAACAGCTCGTCGGTGGTCACTTCCTGCATGCCATTGTCGGTCAGCCACTTCAGCGTGACGGACGGAATGGTGTCGCCAACCTGGATGCTCGCAACCTGATTGCTCATCGTCTCTAACCCTTCCGGTTTTTGGATTTGGCCCGTTTTCGGGTCCGGCCGGACTTTCGTTGCGGAGCCCGGCCCTGCATCCCTTCTAGAGTCTGTCTGGTGCTTATTGAAGCACCAGACAGACACTAAGCTTTTGGTTTTTCGTGTGATTTACGTTTCAAGCGATACCGCTTGAAACGATCACACTCTATCCCTCGCGGCGTGGTGCCGCAAGGCGCGGCTGACCGGACGGCACAACCGACATCACGCCTTCTTCACGAACTCCGACTTCAGGTTCATGGCGCCGATGCCGTCGATCTTGCAGGCGATGTTGTGCCCGTCGGCCCCATCGACCAGACGGATGTTCTTCACCTTGGTCCCGCCCTTGACCACCAGCGACGATCCCTTGACCTTCAGATCCTTGATGACGGTGACGCTGTCGCCATCGGCCAGCGGATTGCCGTTGGCATCGCGCACGCCCTGCCCGGCTTCGGCATCCGCGGCGGCAGCGGTGTCGGGATTCCATTCATGCCCGCAGTCGGGGCAGTTCCACAAGCTGCCGTCATTGTAGGCGTTTTCGGAGTTGCACTGCGGGCAGTTGATCTGATCGTCCATCATCGTCCTCGTGGCACGGGAGAAGCTCCCGGAGCCGCCCTGTTACCGCAGAATAGCCGCAACGGCCACAGGCCTTTTCCGAATCGCCGTCAGGACGACTTGCCCGCCGCCTTTTCCAACGCCTCCAGCACCGTGCTGTCACTGAGCAGTTCCGGCAGGGCGATGCCCTCCGGCGCGCCGGGACCGTAGACGATGTTGAAGGGAATGCCGTAGCGGCCATGGTCGGACAGGAACTTCGCGATTGCCGCGTCCGGCCGGGTCCAATCGGCGCGCATCGCCACCAGCTTCGGGTCGTCCATGCGCTGGGCGACCTCGCCACGGTTCAGCACCAGCTTCTTGTTGGCCTGACAGGTGATGCACCAGTCGGCGGTCACGTCGACGAAGACGGTGCGGCCGGCCGCGACATGCTCGCGGATGGTCGATTCTACGAAGGGCACCCAACGCGCCTTGGAGTCGTTGACGACGGGTGCCGCCCCGGCGGACGGCCCGATCACCGCCGGCATGGCGAAGGCGGCGACCGCCAGCGCACCCGCCAGCGCCGGCCCTGCGGTCCGCGCCGCGCCGCGCGCGCTCCGCCCAACCCACAGTGCCAGAACCAGTGCCGCCATCAGGAGCCCGACGGTCGCGGCGGCCACCTCACCGATCTGCGCGATCAGCACCGACAGCAGCCAAAGCGCCGTCAGCATCAACGCGCATCCCAGCACCATCTTCAACGACGCCATCCAGCGCCCTGGACGGGGCAGCCATCCCGCCACCCGCGGCCAAGCCGCAACCGCCAGATAGGGCAGTGCCAGCCCGACGCCCAGCGTCGCGAAGATCGCATAGATCTCCACCGGCCCCTTGGACAGGGCAAACCCCACCGCGGTGCCGAGGAAGGGCGCGGAACAAGGGGTGGCAAGCAGGGTGGCAAACATGCCGGTCGCGAACGGCCCAGCCAACCCTTCACCGCCCAGACGGTCGGCCAAAGCCCGCGGCAGAGGCACCTCGAACAGTCCCCACAGGTTGGCGGAGAACAGCGTGACCAGCACGACCATGAAGACCAGGAACAGCGGTTGCTGGAACTGGATGCCCCAGCCGACCGCCCCGCCCGCCGCCTTGACGGCGACCAGCACCGACGCCATCAGCAGGAAGGAGGTCAGGATGCCGGCTGCACTCGCCAGGAATCCAGCACGCACCGCCGCCGGTGCCCGTCCGCCCTGCTTGACCACCGACATCAGTTTCAGCGACAGCACCGGCAGCACGCAGGGCATCAGGTTCAGGATCAGCCCGCCCAGCAGCGCCACTCCCAG
>NZ_BADK01000124.1 GCF_000333595.1 Azospirillum sp. B506 | reverse complement strand
CCGGCCGTCGGGCGCGGCGACCACGGTGTCCGCGCCCTTCAGCACAACGACCGCACCGGACCGTGCGGCGGCGGCACGCACCCGCGACAGCTTGTCGCCGTCCATGCCGACGGAGTCGCCGAACAGCCGGGCGAACTCCCCCTCATGCGGGGTCAGGACGCAGCGCTGGTCGAGCCGGTCGAACAGCTCGTCGGCCGACTCGGCAAAGCTGGTCAGGGCGTCGGCATCGAGAACACAGGCCCGGCGGGCCTCTGAAACGCCGGTCCGGCGGGCATCCAGCGCGGTCATCACCGCGGCGCGGGTCTGCGCGCCCCTGCCCGCCCCCGGCCCGATCAGCACCGCATTCCTGCGCGGGTCCTGCAGCAGCCGGGCGAAGGCGCCGGCGTCCTCCAACGGATCGACGATCACGCTGGCGCAGCCGGCGGCATAGACAGGAAAGGCTTCCGGCGGACAGGCGATGGTGACGAGCCCCGCCCCGGCGCGCAAGGCGGCGACCGAGGCCAGCCGCGCCGCGCCGGTCATCCGCGCGCCGCCCAGCACCACCGCATGGCCGCGGGCATATTTGTGGCCGTCCAGCGCCGGCCAGGGGAAGCGGTGCCGCCACAGCGACGGCTCGTTCACCGCGGTCTGCGGCGCGATGCTGTCCAGCACCCGTTCCGGGATGCCGATATCGGCGACCACCACCTCGCCGCACAGGGTGCGGCCGGGCAGCAGCACATGACCGGGCTTGCGGCGGAAGAAGGTGACGGTCAGTGCCGCCTGGGGAGCAGCCCCCAGCACGCGGCCGCTGTCGCCATGCAGGCCGCTCGGCACATCGACGGCGACGACCGTCCTTCCCTCCATCGCCTCGACGATGGAGCGGGCGAGCCCGTCGAGCGGCCGGGACAGCCCGGCGCCGAACAGCGCGTCGATGACCAGGGGGTTGCCCTTGAGGATGTAGGGATCGGCGGCCTCGATCGGGCCGGGCCAGCGCTCCGCCGCCACCGCGGCGTCGCCGGTCAGGGCCGAGCGCGTGCCGAGCAGCGCCAGCCGCACCGGCCAGCCGGCCTCCAGCAGCAGCCGGGCGATGACGAAGCCGTCGCCGCCATTGTTGCCGGGACCGCAGAGCACGGCGGTCGGATGCGGCGCCCAGCGCTCGCACACCGCGCGGACCACGGCGGCGCCCGCGGCCTCCATCAGGGCCGGGCCGGGCACCCCGGCGGCGATGGCCAGTTGGTCGGCCCGATACATCTCCGCGACGGACAGAAGCTCATCCATCCCCCACTCTCCCCGACCCTGGCCGACCCAGGCTTGCCGCGCCGTTCCCCTGAGCGGTCGAAGATGCACACGCCCGCTCTACCCGTAGGCGATGACCTCACTCGAAACAAAGAACGCAGCCAAACATAAACGCCCGCAAAACGGCTGTTAAGCCGTGCGGGCGTTTATAAAGGAGAATTTTTCCAAGACGCGAAAAAGAAGATGGGGCGATGGATGGGACTCGAACCCACGACCGCTCGGACCACAACCGAGAGCTCTACCAACTGAGCTACCACCGCCGCCGTCAGCGTTTCCGCCGTCGGGAGCCGCGTTATGCTCCACCGCGATCGACCGGTCAAGCGCCTTTTTCACGAAAAGCGAAAAAACTTCTTTTGGGGCGGCGCACCACCCCTTTCGCCGGACCGGAGAGGCTCCGATCCGTCAGATGACGCGGAGCACTTGCGCCATTTGCACAAATATTGTTCACTCCGCTGAATCCTTCGGCAGCACCCTGCCCCATCGGACGGCACCAGACCGTCTTATGACCAGCGTCGATGCCGCCGGACCGGATCGGCCGATTGTGGCACGCTCCATGCTTACTGATGTCGCTGTCGGCAGTGCCGTGGACGGTGCCTGCCGGCGTTGGCACCTCGTACACGAGAGACCCATGAAGAAGATCGAAGCCATCATCAAGCCGTTCAAACTCGACGAGGTGAAGGAAGCCCTTCACGAGGTCGGGATCAAGGGGATCACCGTCACCGAAGCCAAGGGCTTCGGCCGCCAGAAGGGCCATACCGAGCTTTATCGCGGCGCGGAATACGTCGTGGACTTCCTGCCGAAGGTGAAGATCGAGGTGGTGATGGAGGATTCCCTGGTGGAACGGGCGATCGAGGCGATCCAGCAGGCCGCACACACCGGCCGCATCGGCGACGGCAAGATCTTCGTCACGCCCGTGGAGGAAGTTGTCCGCATCCGCACCGGGGAAAAGGGCGCCGACGCGATCTGATCGCGCGACCGCCGGTCCCGACCGTCCGACCTGACAGCTTCCGACCAGCACCCGCCAACATGCGCCGATTTCCCTTTCACGTCCCGCCGGCCCCGGCCGCACCTCCTGCCGAACGGCCAAAGGCCGCCTATGGCGAAGGTGCGTCTTTTTGGGTTGGCGCGTTGTGCGGGGAAGAAAGGCGTGAGATAACGTCCGCCGCGAGCGCCGCCCTCCGCCGCCAAAGCCCCTTCGGGGCTTCGACAGCGGCTTGACGCAGCGGGATCCAACCCTCTTAAAGCGTGGAAAAAGAGACATGTCCGACATCAGCAAGGTCTTCGACCTGATCAAGGAACACGACGTCAAGTACGTGGACCTGCGCTTCACCGACCCGCGCGGCAAGCTGCACCACACCGCTCAGCACGTCTCGACCATCGACGAGGACGTGTTCGAAGACGGCATCATGTTCGACGGTTCCTCGATCGCCGGCTGGAAGGGCATCGAAGAGTCGGACATGATCCTGAAGCTGGACCCGACGACGGCCGTCATGGATCCGTTCGCCGCCCAGCCGACGCTGAACATCCTCTGCGACGTCTATGATCCGGGCACGGCGGCGCCTACGCCCGCTGCCCGCGCGGCATCGCCAAGGCCGCCGAGAAGTACACCGCCTCGGCCGGCATCGGCGACACCGTCTTCTTCGGCCCGGAAGCCGAGTTCTTCGTGTTCGACGACGTCAAGTACTCCGTCGACATGAACAAGGTGTCCTACGAGTTCGCCTCGGACGAGGGTTCCTACTCGTCGGGCAAGGACTATGAGGACGGCAACCTGGGCCACCGCCCGGGCACCAAGGGCGGCTATTTCCCGGTCGCTCCGGTCGACAGCTGCAACGACCTGCGCGCCGAGATGCTGAGCGTCCTGGCCGAGATGGGCGTTCCGGTCGAAAAGCACCACCACGAGGTGGCTGCCGCCCAGCACGAGCTGGGCATCAAGTTCGACACGCTGGTCCGCACCGGCGACAACATGCAGTACTACAAGTATGTGGTGCACAACGTCGCCCACGCCTATGGCAAGACGGCGACCTTCATGCCGAAGCCGGTGTTCGGCGACAACGGTTCGGGCATGCACTGCCACCAGTCGATCTGGAAGGACGGCCAGCCGCTGTTCGCCGGCAACCAGTATGCCGACCTGTCGGAGCTGGCGCTGTACTACATCGGCGGCATCATCAAGCACGCCAAGGCGCTGAACGCCTTCACCAACCCGTCGACCAACAGCTACAAGCGTCTGGTCCCGGGCTATGAGGCTCCGGTGCTGCTGGCCTACTCGGCCCGCAACCGTTCGGCCTCCTGCCGCATCCCGTACGTCGCCTCGCCGAAGGGCAAGCGCGTCGAGGTCCGCTTCCCGGATCCGTCGGCCAACCCGTACCTGGCCTTCGCCGCCATGCTGATGGCCGGCCTCGACGGCATCCAGAACAAGATCCATCCGGGCGACGCGATGGACAAGAACCTGTACGACCTGCCGCCGGAAGAGCTGGCCAAGGTCCCGACCGTCTGCGGCTCGCTGCGCGAAGCCCTGAACTCTCTGCGCGAGGACAACGAGTTCCTGCGCAAGGGCGACGTCTTCTCGGCCGACATGATCGAGGGCTACATCGACCTCCGCACGGAAGAGATGATGGCCTTCGAGACCATGCCGCACCCGATCGAGTACAAGATGTACTACTCGGTTTGATTTGGTCCTTGGAAACACTGGGCCTTTCATCACTTCGGAAACGGAGGGTGTACCGGCCCGGTGTACCCAGTCAAGAGGCTCCCTGGGAAACCGGGGGGCCTTTTTTCTTTCCGGTTACTGGCACCTCTCCTCGTGCCCATGGAATGCCTCTCGGATGGGCGCCCTGGTGCGAGTTGCCCTGACCGCTACCGCGATGCAGCCGACACCAGCCCGAACGACTCAGCGGGCGTTGCTGCGGCTCCCGGTGGGCCATGGATCAGCACGGGGAAGGCTTGGGACACCAGATGGAACCAACGCTCCCCGACCCTCCTAGAAAAGACACTTCGCGAGTAGGGGTTAAAGGCCAATGCGGTTGATGTTGGTCCCACGCCGATCATGACCAACGTTCAGACCTTCATGTTCGCCCTGCCGGCCGGAACCGCCACCATGCAGGTTCCCGTTCGCACCCTGGACATCAACGGAGCGCCTTGGTTCCACGCGACCGACGTTGGAAAGGCCCTTGGGCTGGAAACTGCCGCCGGTATGTCTCAGTGCATCAAGGCCCTGAACAGCGACGAACGGCGGAAGGAGAACAAAGCAACCCTGAAACTGATACAGGGTTGGACCAACTTTGCGTAGCTTGTCTCAGAGTCCGGCCTTTACAAGCTGGTGATGCGTTCGGACAAGCCCGAGGCCCGCAAGTTTCAGGATTGGGTGACGCGGGACGTGTTGCCCGCATTCCGCAAGGACGGCGGCTATATCATGGGGAAAAGGAGGCACTTGGCGCCCTCAGGGACTCGTTACAGCGCCCCCACCATCGCCCGCCACCCATGTAGCCACGCCCACGCCAAGGGCCTTCAGCGAGTCGCCTGCGAGCTTCCTGAAGGACACCCGGACCATGAACGACCTGATTTGCGTTACCGCCGTTGAAGGTGAACCCCGTGTTCTGGACACGGAGCTTGCGGCGGCCCTTGGTATGGCCCGGCCGAACGATATCCGTGAGTTGATCCACCGTAACACCGAGGAAATCCAAGGCTTCGGAGGTTTACCATGCCGTACGGTAAACCCCGGTTCCCGTGGTGGCCGCCCGAGCAAGGGTTTCTACCTGAACGAAGAACAGGCCCTTTTGGTCGCCATGTTCTCCCGGACGGAAAAGGCGAAGGAGGTTCGGGCAACCTTGGTCCGGGTGTTCGCCGCGTATCGCCGCGGTGATCTGGTGCAGGCTCCCCCGGCGTTCCGGGTTCCTCAGACCTTCGCGGAAGCCCTGCGGCTTGCTGCGGACGATGCGGCCTTGGTGGCGCTGGCGTGACTGAGGGGAGAAGTTGGTTCGTAAGTTATTATAGCCCTCAGGCTGCCAACATCTCCCTTTGCTCTCCCTGCCTCCGAAGTCTCGCTACGGACACACCATTAACCGTATATCCGGACAACAAAGCCACTTCGGTATTCGGAAGGTATCCATGGTCGCTAAGGAGATGGTTCAATCGCCATTTCTTATTATCAATTTTGGAAATCTCTTTGGTGATCCCTGCATAGTCCAGACACCACCAGATATTATCCAACACCTCTTCATAGAAGACAGGGAAGATGATTGTAGATTTATCCCCCTGGAATACCCCAGACCCTTTACCGGGGATGACGTTATGTCCGTACCCTGCATAGAACACATTGTCCGGCACCAGTGCCCTTCGCTGTTGTCCGCCATAGGGCACCGTCTCTAGGAACCCATGGTGATCCAAGAGCGCCCTGAGGGTGGAGTCGGCTACACCCCATCCTTCGGCCATAGCGGACACCGTAACGCCCTGCTTGTCCCGCCAGAGGGTTTCCCGGCGGAGAGTGGAAATCTTCGGAATGTGCATATCGTTGTTCGTCCTTTGAGAGTGGATTGACCCGCTTACCGGCTTCTCCGGTGCCCTGGTCCTGAGAGGCGGAACTGCGCCGTCCTCTTAAGGGTGGGTGAATTGCGGGTTCTCAAAGGGTGGGGGAATTAGGCAGTGACGTGACCGGAGAGCTAAGCGGCGAACATCGGCCATTTCTAATCAGCGG
This sequence comes from Azospirillum sp. B506, assembly GCF_000333595.1. GTDB lineage: Bacteria > Pseudomonadota > Alphaproteobacteria > Azospirillales > Azospirillaceae > Azospirillum. The sequence continues at coordinate 7,770 of NZ_BADK01000124.1, read as the reverse complement.
ATCAAACCATCCCGCCAATAATCTTCCTGGAGATTAGAGATTTATTTATATACTTCTGATATCTGCTTTTTATTTTCGACGACAGTCCAAAATATAAGCGGCGGAATGCGAAGGTATCGTCATAAGTTACGATGATAATTATTGGAAAAAGCGTATTAGATACCGGAATATATCTCAATGCGACCAATACCTAGATGTGCGACACACGGCGAGTTAAGGTGTTATCAAGCGAGATTGGAAAAATGACGACATATTATCGTATGTCTACCCTAAGAATTTTTGTGGGAGCACTTATCTGTCGCTTAAGAACTTGCGATTAAAATGCGAATTAAGGCAGCATGGGAAGGCTTGAGGTTTGGAAATAGGTGAATGATGAGGTTTTCGCAGAGAATGGGCTTTACCCCTATCCGGTCCGCATTACAAATAGACTCGATGGATGCGGAGCTTAGAAATTCCATATGGAATATAATAGATGAGGTAGTATTTGAATTTATGACTGCGGACTATGGTGATTTGCGAACAGAGCCGTGCTTTTCTTTCTATAGAAGTTTTTGGTCGGATTTTTTTAAAGAGCCAGCGCGTGATATGCCTCTTAACTGGGCTAACTGCATCTATGCGATAAGGATGCGGTATGAAAAATACGAGTGGTTTCGAGTTTATGACTTCTGTGAATTTGTTGTCCAAAAGTTTGGAAATAATGAGGTTGTAAATTTAGGCAGAAAATTAAATAAGGTTCTTGAAAGGGAGGGTTCTGCTTACCGATTTTCGGATAATCTATTGGTTAGAGTTTCTGATGAGATCGAGCTATCTTCGATCAGCGATGCCCAAGATTTCTCAGGAAAATACCTTCCAGTATCTAACCATATCAACGCCGCAATACGATTGATGTCTGATCGTCTGTCGCCAGACTATAGAAACTCGATTAAGGAATCAATTAGCGCCGTCGAGGCTATGTGCAGAATTGCCACAGGAAACCATAAGGCGACATTGGGCGATGCTCTTAAGAAATTTTCTGATGCTGGGATTAACATTCATCCAGCTCTGAATAAATCCCTTAACCAAATGTATGGATATACAAATGATGAGAGCGGGATACGGCATTCATTGCTAGAAGAGTCTCGGCTTGATTATGAAGATGCCAAATTTATGCTGGTTGTGTGTTCCGCGTTTGTAAATTTTATACGAGGTAAATTGATATAGAAATTATGGATTTCTCATTGCGACCACGTCTGCTGTCGTCCCAATAGACCGTGCCCAAGCGGGCCGTCTCACGCCCACGCCCAAGCCGTCCCAATGAAATCCCCCTTGCCTTTTTGGGACGGCGGGGCGATAACGTCTAAGGGTTCATTGAGACACTTGGGACGGAACAAGCCATGTTGATCGGCTACGCTCGCACCAGCACCCTCGACCAGAAAGCTGGCATTGAGGCGCAGGTCCGTGACCTTCAGGCCGCAGGGTGCGAGCGCCTATTTCAGGAACAGGTATCGTCGGTGGACGTGGCGAACCGGGAACAGCTTGCCATTGCCCTCGACTTCATTCGGAAGGGGATGCTCTGGTGGTGACGAAACTCGACCGCTTGGCCCGCTCCGTCGCCCACATGATGACCATTCTCGAACCCCTGAACACCAAGGGCGCATCCCTGCGCATCCTGAACATGGGCATCGACACCATCTCCCCCACCGGGAAGCTGATGCTGACCATCCTTACCGACCTGGCAGAATTTGAGCGGTACATCATGCTTGAACACCATCGAGACGGCATCACCCATGCCAATGCAGAAAGAAAATACAAGGGCAGGAAGCCCACTTCACAGGCTATCGTCTGAAGACATGATAGCCCTGAAGGCGCAGGACATGAGCTCCATTCACATATCCAAGACACTCGCGATCGTCAGGGCCAACGTCTACCGCATCCTTGGTGCCGATGCCTGAACCGCGCTGCATGGCAATGCTGCTAGGAGTCCCTAGGGATCTTAAGACACTCTCCGCCCTCCCCTGTCTCCTCTGGAAATCACACTTCACAGAATGGCGTTAAAGCACCGTTGTTCGGTTGTTGTTCCGACCTTCCTTCATGCAGAGTCGCTGTAGATTTCCCCCTGCCCATTGCACCCAGCGGGTTCCATATGCGAGAGGTCAACGCCAAAATCCAACCTCTCAATCAACGCGAAGCGTTCGGGTGCCGAGAGTAGCTTTCCGCCATAGACGCCGTAAGTGATGCCGACATTGACCACATGGCCGGCAAGCTGCCCGCTGAGTGTTTCCGGCACCCCGGCGACCTGGTAACTGGATATGAAGGCGTGGCGGAAGCTGTGGAATTCCAGACCGGAGCGGCCAAGCCCAACCAAGTGCCTGAAGTGCGAACACCACGCACAAAACTTCTCGCTATAGCGCCCATCGGCACTTGGGTTTATCTCGGGCCACAGGGGACCTACGCCCTTCTAGGACACATGTTCATGGTGGGACAGCAGGCCAAGCCGGATCAGCCATGGTTGCACCGGGACGATGCGCGTCCCTGCCGCCGTCTTCGTGTCTTCCACTGAGAAGCACCTGATGCCCTCGATCTGCCGCAGGTCCGTCACCTTCAGCTTCGCCGCCTCTTCAGCCTGCAAGCCCGAATGCAGGGCAATCAGCAGCAGCCAGAACTTACGGGTCGTTCATCAGAACGCAGCCGGGCTTCTCCCGCCGATCCGCCCGCCAATGGCCGGTGTAGAGCGGACAGTGAAACAGCACCTTCAGGTCTGCGGGGGTGTAGGTGTCACGGTCAGCTTCATCCGCCTTGGGCGCCAGTCCCTTCAATGGGCTGTCGATGGTGCATTTCCCCTCGATCTTCGCCCAATTGAGCATCGCGTTCACATACTTGAAGTTCTGGATGATGGTGTTGTTCGATAACTCCATATCGGCCAGCGCATCGCGCCAGTCACGGACATCATCCCGAGTGAGGTCATCAACCGCCTTGTTGTTCAGGATTTCGGCAAACCGGGTCAGCTTCGGCTTCGTGTTAGTGAGGGTGCGGCCCTTCCATTCCCCATCCCTAACCTTCGCTTCGGCGTAGACTTCCACCAACTCCGCCAGCGCCATGGATTGGTGTGTGCGATCAACCGGCGGGGCTGCGGCAGTCGCCGCGGGCGGCAGGGCGAACAGCGGATCACGTCCGGGGTGCCCATAGTCGCCAACCCGCCGGGCCTTGGTCTGGTTCAGCAACTCCACCTGTGCCCGAAGGAGAGTGCGGCAAAACCGCCCATAGGCATCGCTTGCCCGATCCACGGACAGCCCGCCTGCGGCCAAGAGTTCATCGGCCACAACCTCAATCTGCTTGTAGTCGTTGACGGCCAGCGCCTCCCGGCTGTCCCCGATCAGGTCGGACAAGAGCGTCAAGTCGGCCTGGATCGGCTCAATCTCGGGATCGGGGGCGGCATAGAGGGTTTCCCCTGCCCTGACCTTCTCCAAGTCGCGTTCCGCCGCGTCGAGTTCCTTCGCCAGCCAATCGCGGGCAATGGTGTTGATCCTGTCGGTGGTGAGGGCGGTATCGGTCATGGCGCTGGCGAACAACCTGTCGGCAACCGCGGTCAGCCTCCGTCCCCTGACGATGGCCGTGGCGCGATCCTTGGTCCGCAGGGACACCACCAGTTCCCGCTTAACAAACCGCGAACGCAGGCCCTCTGGCACCTTGCGCCGCCACCTGAACCCGTCGCCCCGACGTTGGACATGAAGCACCGGATGCCCTCACTCACGGGCGCCGACAGGCCGTTCCGGTGTACCTCCCCGGTGTACCTGCGGGCGCGGATTACGCCGTGAAGTGGGAAAAATCCAATGATTTCAGGACTATGCCGCACCGGATCGAGTTCAAGATGTACTACTCGGTTTGATTTAAGACGGTGTTTCTCGGGGTTCAGGGGATACCTGAAGCCTGAAAAGAAACAGCAAAGATGCCCCTGCTGGATAGCCAGTGGGGGCATTCTTTTTTGGAGTCAACCAACACCTCAAAATTCTACTTAGAGTTTTATTTTCGGCGATACTTGACCTCCCGCACTCGAACTTTTAGCGTGAGCTTAGCTTTTATATTTCGAGCAAACCGCTATGGACGACACCACCCTCGAGCAAATTGCCGAATTGATATGTGGCGATAATAAAGACACTCATCCCGTCTATAGGACGGGAGGCGAGTTGACAAAGTTCTTCGCCAATGCAGGCATGCCCAACTTTCGGCATGATGGCTCGACTCGTAAATGGTGGGTTCTCAGCGCGCTTAAGCTTTGCACACGTGACGAGTTGTCCCAGGTTATCTGTCGTTTGGCATCGCCCAGAGAATATCGGGGAGATCCGGGGCTAACCCGAATGGCAATCTCTGAGTTGAACAGGGCACTTGCGCTGGAGGATCTTGAGGTTGGACTGAATAGCACTCAACCTTACATAAAAGAGAAGAAAACTGAATTCAGACTGGAGCCTGAAGAGCCTGAACCCCAAGCTAAACCGATGCCGAACTTCGTCGCTCTTAATCTCGAGCCAGGGCTAGGTGAGTTATTAGCTCAGCGCTGGCAAGAAGCTCAACTATGTATTGTTAAAGGCGCCCATCTTTCAGCCATAGTCATGATGGGCGGCCTACTTGAGGGATTGCTACTCGGAGTGTGTCAAAGGAACCCTCGCGTAATAAACCAAGCGTCAAATGCTCCCAGGGATCCGAGCACGGGCAAAGTCAGCACTTTGCTCAATGGAGCCTTTCAGAGATGATTGACGCAGCCCATGCAGTTGGATGGATTGACTTAGATGTGAAAAAATTTTCACACGCACTAAGGAGCTTCCGAAACCTAATTCATCCTTATGAACAACTGGTTTCTAGAGGAAACCCGAGTAAGGACACCTGCCTTATCAGCTGGCAAGTCGTCCAAGCGACTACGAATGACCTTGCAAGAGTACTTGCTGCTAAATTGGACTGATCAGGATAATTCGCGGCGTCCGGCAACGGGCGCCGCGGCCGGTCACGCATCATTCGAAAGCCGCTCCCGGTTCGCGCCGGGGGCGGTTTTCTTTTTGGGCCCGCTCGATCCAGACACCGACATCGGGTGGCGCGCATCCCTTCCGCTCCGCACAGTCCGCCTTGGCGCAGGTGCAGGCGGGGAACAGGCAACCGTCACCGTTCAGGTCGGTCGCCCGGACCGCGAGGTCGTAGCGCACACCGCGCATGATGGCCGGGCCGGCGGTGCTGTGGCGTTCGTAATGCTCAACGACATGGCGGACGCGGGTGAGCAGGTCGCGCCGTTGATCGTGTCCCGGATCCATGCCTTCGCCCTCAATCGCCATGATTGCCGACACCAACAGGGACGCCGGAAGGCAGTCACCTGTTCCGCCATCCAGGCGCAGTACGGCGCATGGACGAGAACAGCGCGCAGGAATGATGCACCCGCCCGGCTGTTGCCACGGCAGTGATGAAGACCGATGACCAGGAGGGAAGAGCATGATGGATCGTGATCGGCTGCACCGCGTCGCCAAGGCGCTGGGCGATGTCCGCCTTTACGAAAAGCATCATACTGGTGAGTTCATCACCATGCGCTTGCGCGATTCCCTGGCCGACAATCCCGGCTATGACGAGGAGGAGGTGGACAGGAAACTGCTGGAACTGGCGCGGGTGGCGTTGGAGGCGGCGGAATAGCGGCGGCAGGGGTGACGAAGCGTCGGACGGCCTGTTGGTGGGGATGAAGCGAGCCAACAGAGGGAGACAGCCGCCATGGCCGAAGATAAGACTCAACAGAACGACCGTCCGGCGACCAAGCCGATCCCGGTGAAGCCGGCGGTCGAGCCGATGAGCAACAAGGACGAAGCACCGCCGGGCACGCCGGGAACCGGCGAGACCATGGCCCCGAAGACCGGCGAGACCTATGTGCAGGGCATCGGCGGGGCGTAAGGCACGCCTGCCGCATCCAGCACCAAACAAAAAGGGCCGGCTCCCGTGAGCCGGCCCTTTCGCTGTCATGCTACCCGCGTCACGCCACGAAGGGCGGAAGCGCGGTGACGTTGGCAGCCTTCTCGACGACCTGGCCGACGCGCAGCAGCGTCTCCTCGTCGAAGGGACGGCCGATCAACTGGAGGCCGAGCGGCAGGCCGTCCGCGCCCAGGCCGGCCGGAACCGACATGGCCGGCAGGCCGGCGAGGTTGATCGGAACGGTGAAGACGTCGTTCAGGTACATCTGCACCGGATCGTCCATCTTCTCGCCGATGGCGAAGGGCGTGCTGGGGGCGGTCGGCGTCAGGATGACGTCGCAGCTCTTGAACGCCTCGTCGAAGTCCCACTTGATGCGCGTGCGCACCTGACGGGCCTTGTTGTAATAGGCGTCGTAATAGCCGGCCGACAGCACATAGGTGCCGATCAGGATGCGGCGCTGCACTTCCTTGCCGAAGCCGGCGCCACGGGTGTTCTCGTACATTTCCTTGAGGTTGCCGCCCTCGACCCGCAGGCCATAGCGCACGCCGTCATAGCGCGCGAGGTTGGACGACGCCTCGGCCGGCGCGATGATGTAATAGGCGGCCAGCGCGTATTTGGTGTGCGGCAGGCTGACCTCGACCGGCTCGGCGCCGGCCTCCTTCAGCCAGGCGATGCCCTGGTCCCACAGCGCGGCGATCTCGGCCGACAGGCCCTCGACCCGGTATTCCTTGGGAATGCCGACGCGCAGGCCGCGGATGTCGCCGGTCAGCGCGGCGCGGAAGTCCGGCACCGGCATGTCGACCGAGGTGGAGTCCTTCGGATCGAAGCCGCACATGGAGCGCAACATGATCGCCGCATCCTCGACCGTCCGGGTCATCGGCCCGGCCTGATCCAGCGAGGAGGCGTAGGCGACGATGCCCCAGCGCGAGCAACGGCCGTAGGTCGGCTTGATGCCGACGGTGCCGGTGTAGCCGGCCGGCTGGCGGATCGAGCCGCCGGTGTCGGTTCCGGTGGCGCCCAGCGCGGCGCGCGCGGCAATCACCGCGGCGGACCCGCCCGACGACCCGCCGGCAACGATCTTCTTCTCCCAGGCGCCGGGCGCGCCGGGGCTCCAGGGGCTGACCGTCTCGCCCTGGTGGGCGGTGATTGTGGCGGAACCCATGGCGAATTCGTCCAGGTTCACCTTGCCCAGCATGACGGCGCCGTCGCGCCACAGCTGGGAGGTCACCGTGGACTCGTACTCCGGCTTGAAGCCGTCCAGGATGTGGCTGCCGGCGGTGGTGGCCACACCCTTGGTGCAGAACAGGTCCTTCACCGCGATGGGAAGGCCGTCCATCGGCCCGGCTCCGCCCTTGGCGCGGCGCTCGTCGCTGGCCTTGGCCATCGACAGGGCGGCGTCCGGGGTCTCGGTGATGAAGATGTTGAAGGGACGCACGGCCTCGACCGCGCGCACATGCGCCTCGGCCAGTTCGACCGCGGTGAATTCCTTCTTGGCGAGGCCGTCCAGGGCCCCGGCCATCGTCAGATGCGTGAGCGCCGTCATCACTCGACCACCTTGGGCACGACGAAGAAGCCTTCGGCCGTTTCCGGACCGTTCGACAGGACCTGCGCGGCGTAACCGCCGTCGGTGACCTCGTCCTTGCGGCGGCGCAGCTTTTGCGCGGCGACGCTGGTCATCGGCGGCACGTCCTTCGTGTCGACCTCGTTGAGCTGTTCCACGAAGGTCAGAATCTGGCTCAGTTCCCCGGCCAGGGATTCCAGTTCCTCGTCCGGCACCTTGATGCGGGCCAGATGCGCGATCTTGGCCACCGTGGCCTTGTCGAGCGACATGCCTCTACTCTCTTCCAAAACATT
>NZ_BADK01000125.1 GCF_000333595.1 Azospirillum sp. B506 | reverse complement strand
GCCGGTATGTCCAGGCTATCTGCGCACCCTGCCGCCGCCAGGCCAACCCCGGCTTGTGGGGGCAGACGTCAGCCATGCCTGGGCGTCGGTCTGGTGCGGAACCGCCACCGGGTGGCTCGACATCTGCCCGACCAACGCCTGTGTCGCCAACCGCGATTTCATCACCATCGCCTGGGGGCGCGATTACGACGATGTCAGCCCGGCCCGCGGCGTCCTCTTGGGCGGGGCTGGACATGGCCTGACGGTCAGTGTCGATGTGGAACCGCTGGAGGATTGAGGCAAGCCGCCGCTTCAAACCTCCTGCGACAGGCCCAGCATGCGGTGCAGCGTGTCGCAGATGGTGCGGGGATTCACCGGTTTGCTGAGGATTTCCAGCGGTTTCCAGCGCTCGTGCTTCAGGTCGCTGTCCTGGGTCAGGTAGCCGGTCATCACCACCACCGGAAGCGCCGGATCGCGTTCGCGGATTTCCTGGATCAAGGTCTGGCCGTCCATCTTCGGCATACGGAGATCGGTCACCAGCGCATGCACCCGCTCGCCGGCATAGCATTCCAGCGCCTCAACACCGTTGGCGGCGACCGTCACGCGGAAGCCCTTGAAGGCGAGAAAATCCTCCAAAGCCATTGCCGCCAGCACCTCGTCTTCCGCGATCAGGATGTGGAATGCCTCAGGCATGGGAAAACTCCCTGTCGGGTGAAGACACCGGCTGACTTGGCAGAATGACGGTAAAGCGGACGCCGCGGCCTCCGGTCCCAAGATCGACATTGCGCGCTTCGATCCGTCCACCCATGGCGTCGATGATGCCGTATCCGATGGACAGGCCGAGGCCGGATCCCTTTCCGACCTCCTTCGTGGTGAAGAAGGGGTCGAAGATTTGCGGAAGCACCGTCGAATCGATGCCACCGCCATCGTCGGTCACCTGGATGACCACACTCTGTCCATCCTGTTCGTCGCTGACCGTCACCGTAATGCGCCCTGCTGTCCCACCGGCTGCACGAAGCGCGACGATCGCATCGTGCGCGTTCGAAAACAGGTTGAGAATCACCTGCTCCAATTCAAGGGGTCTGCCGGTTACCTCAGTTGCGCGGAAGTGCAGTCTCGACGATTTCGATGTTTCCAACCTGTACT
>NZ_BADK01000126.1 GCF_000333595.1 Azospirillum sp. B506 | reverse complement strand
CGAGATCCGCACGCCGATGAACGGCGTGCTGGGCATGCTGGGCCTGCTGGAACGGACGGAGCTGGACGACCTTCAGCGCGACACCGTCGGCACCATGCGCGAATCGGCCAACGCCCTGCTGCGGATCATCGACGACATCCTGGACTTCTCGAAGATCGAAGCCGGAAAGATGGATCTGGAACGGGTGCCGCTGTCGGTCCCCGCTCTGATCGAAGGGGTGGCCGAAACACTGGCGCCGGCCGCCGGGGCCAAGGGGTTGACACTGTTGACCTATGTGGACCCGGCGATTCCGCCGGCCCTGCTGGGCGACCCGGTGCGGCTGCGCCAGATCCTGTTCAATCTGGTCGGCAATGCCATCAAGTTCACCGAGGCCGGCCGCGTCGTGCTGCAGGCGACACTGGAACCGCCGCCGGCGGATGCGGGGTCGGATGCGGACCCGCTGCTGCGCATCGCCGTCCGCGACACCGGCATCGGCATCGCCGACGCGACCCGCCAGCGCCTGTTCCAGCCCTTCACCCAGGCGGAAAGCTCCACCACCCGGAGATTCGGCGGCACCGGGCTCGGGCTGTCGATCAGCCGGCGATTGGCGACGCTGATGGGCGGCGAGATCGGGGTGGAGAGCAAGCCCGGTCTCGGCTCCACCTTCTGGCTGCGTCTGCCTCTGCCCCGCGCCGCCGCCACGGCGGCTGTGGCGGAGGACGGTCAGGATGCGGTCGACCTGGACGGTCTGACCGTCCTGCTGGGCGTCCCCGACGAGACGGAGCGCGGGTTCCTCGCCCGCTATCTGGAGGAGGCGGGCGTCCGCGTGCTGCCGGCCGCCTCCCCGCCCGAACTGGCGGCACAGGCGCGCATCGCCCGCGAGGCCGGCTGCGCCGTCGGCGTCGTCACCATCGACGAGGCGCTGCACGTCCCCGCCGCCGCCTTCGCCCCGGAAGAGCTGGGCCGCCGCAGCGGCGAGGCCCGGCCGCCGGTGGTGCTGCTCTGCCATGAGACCGGTGGGATGCCCGGCCCGACCTCCCGTCCGGCCATGAGGGGGGCGGAAGCCGGCACGGTGGTGCTGAGCCGTCCACTGCGCCGGATGGTCCTGTTGCGCGCGGTGGCCGTGGCCGCCGGCCGGCTGCGTCCACAACACAGCCCTCCCCAGCCCTCCGCCCACCCCCTCTCCGCCGCAGCCATACCCACACTGGCAGCCCCGGCCGCGGCCGGCCCCGGCACGCCCAGCGTGGAGGAGGCGGAAGCCCAGGGTCGCCTGATCCTGGTGGCGGAAGACAATCCGGTAAACCGCAAGGTCCTGCTGATGCAACTGCAGGCGCTGGGCTATGCCGCGGAAATGGCCCCCGGCGGTGCGGAGGCCCTGGCGGCGCTCGATGCCATGCGGCAGGGCCGGCGGCACTACGCCCTGCTGCTGACCGACGTCCAGATGCCGGAGATCGACGGATACGAACTGACCCGCCGCATCCGCGGCGACGAAGCCTCGTCCGGCGCCGGTCTCCGGCTGCCCATCGTCGCCATCACCGCCAACGCAGCTCCCGCCGATATCGAGAGCTACCGTGCCGCCGGGATGGACGACGTGCTGAGCAAGCCGCTGGAGCTGTCGCAGCTGGCCGCGACACTGACGCGCTGGATGCCACAGGCGGCGAACGTGGCGGATTCCCTCACTGCGGCCCCTCCCCTTGCCGGCACCAGGATGGTGGATCTCGGCAATCTGCGCGCGCTGTGCGGCGGCGATGCCGAGATGCTGGCGGAACTGCTGGACGATTTCGTCACCATCGGTCGCAGCGTGATCGCCGATCTGGGCATGGCCCTGGACAAGGGCGACCGCGACTGGGTGAGGGCCTGCGCCCACAATCTGAAGGGATCCTCCCGCAACGCCGGGGCCAAGCCGCTGGCCGAGGCCGCCCGCGTCCTGGAACAGTCCGCGGTGGACGGTGCCCCGCCTGCCCGGCTGGCGGAGGAGGCCGACCGGCTGCGCGAAGCCTTCGCCGCGACCTGTGCCGCCATCGAACGGGACCTGACCACGGCGGAGCCGTCGAGGGAAGCGGAACGGCCGACGGCATGAGCGATCCGACGACGCTCCACCCCGACCGGCGGCAGACCCTCGGCCTGCTGCTGGGGGCAGCCGCCACGGCAGTCGCCGGAACGGACGCCTCGGCCCAGCAGGCCCCGCCGGATGTCAGCGTGCCGCGACTGGGCGAGGAACTGACCCCCTTTGGAGCGGTGCGGGCCGGCAACCGCACGCGGGCGATCCCGCCCTGGACCGGCGGGCTGACCGAGGCGCCGCGCGGCTATGTTCCCGACCGCCCCTCGCCCGATCCCTACTTCGAGGATGTGCGCTGGTTCACCGTCCGCGCCGCCCATGTCGAGCGCTAACAGGTCCGGCTGACCGCCGGGCAGCTGGC
>NZ_BADK01000127.1 GCF_000333595.1 Azospirillum sp. B506 | reverse complement strand
GCACGGGATGGGTGAGGCATGCTGGACCTGAAGTCGCTGGAGACCTTCATCTGGACAATGCGGCTCGGCGGCTTCCGCCGGGCGGCGGAGCGGTTGAACACCACGCAACCGGCGATCTCGGCCCGCATCGCCCAGCTCCAGGACGAGTTGGGCGTCGTCCTGTTCGAGCGGGTCGGCCGGCGGGTGGCGCCGACGCCCCAGGCGATGGTCCTGCTGACCTATGCCGAGAAGATGATGGCGCTGCGGTCCGAGCTGTTGACCGCGGTGGCGGACCGCAGCGCCATTCGCGGCGTCATCCGGCTGGGGGTGGCGGAGACTGTGGTCCACACCTGGCTCAGCCAGCTGATCGAACGGCTGAACGCCTTCTATCCTGCCGTGTCGCTGGAGATCGAGGTCGAGACCTCCCCCAGCATGCGCGACGCGCTCGCCCGGCATGAGCTGGACGTGGCGGTGATGCTGGCCTCCTACACCGACGTGCGGTTCCGGTCGGTTCCGGTCGGGAACTACCCGCTGGGCTGGGTGGCCAGCCCGACGCTGCCCCTGCCCGAGGAACCGGTCTTGCTGCGCGATCTGGCGGCATGGCCGATCATCACCTTCTCCCGCACCACCCAGCCCTATGGCGTGATCCGCGAGATGTTCTCCTCCGTCGGATTGCAGGTGCGGATGTTCGGCAACAGTTCGCTCGCCAGCGTCGTCCGCATGGCGGTGGATGCGGTCGGCGTCAGCGTGATCCCGACGGTGATCGTCCAGCGCGAGCTGGCGGAAGGCCGGCTGCGGCTGGTCCGGGCGCAATCGCCCTTGCCGGGGATGACCTTCTGCGCCGCCCATTCCGCCACGGCGGAGAACCATATGGCGTCGGTTGTCGCCGATCTGGCCGCCGCAGTGGCCGCCGAGTATGAGGCGACGACCGGCAACCAGGCTCCGGGCGTCGCGGAATGAGCCGGCACGCATTAGCAAGCGATTGATCGCCGCAGCTTATCAATCCAGATCAAAACTTACGATTGGACGCACCTGAGACTGTTGGTGTCATCATCCTGTCAGAGGCGCACCAAACAGCCGCAAAGGCACGCGCCGCAAGCCACCAAGGCACTGAACAGAGGAGATTCACGATGCGGTTCGCGGCAGCGATCACCGAACCCACCCGCACGCCCACGTCCATGGCCACGGCCAACGCCCCCACCCGGCGCCAGACGATCAAGCGCATGCTTGCCGCGGCTGCCCTGCTGACCACGACCGCGCTGACCGGCATCGGCTTCGGTGCCACTCCGGCCCATGCCGAGGACGAGATCCGCATCGGCGTGATCTATCCGCTGACCGGTGCCGCCGCCTCCACCGGCGTCGAACTGAAGGCCGCCGCCGAACTGGCCGCCGCCATCGTCAACAAGGAAATCCCCGCTCCGCCCGGTCTGGTCGCCGGCATCGGCCTGCCGAACCTGAAGGGGGCCAAGATCAAGCTGATCTTCGGCGACCATCAAGGCAACCCGCAGGTCGGCGCCACCGAGGCCGAGCGGCTGATCACCAGCGAAAAGGTCGTGGCGCTGACCGGGGCCTATTTCTCCAACGTCACCGCCACCGCCAGCCAGGTCGCCGAACGGTACGGCGTGCCGTTCCTGAACGGCGAATCCTCCTCGGCTTCGCTGACCCAGCGCAAGTTCAAATGGTTCTTCCGCACCACCCCGCATGACGACCTGTTCGTCGGCAACTTCTTCACCTTCCTCGGCGACATGGAGAAGAAGACCGGCGACAAGCTGCGCAGCATCGCGCTGTTCAACGAAAACACGCTGTGGGGCAACGAGACGACCAAGCTGCAGGTGAAGCTGGCGGAGGAGCAGAAGTTCACCATCGCCGAGAAGATCCTCTACCCGGCCAAGACGACGCAGATGACGTCGGAGGTGCAACGCATCAAGGCTGCCGCCCCGGCGGTGATCATGCAGTCCAGCTATCTCGGCGACGCCATCCTGTCGATGAAGACCTACAAGGAGCTGGGCTTCTCGCCGAAGATGCTGCTGGCCAACGATGCCGGCTTCAACGACAGCGAGTTCCTGAAGACCATGGGCAAGGATGGCGAGTTCGTCATCAGCCGCGAGGTCTGGGCGCTCGATCAGGCCGAACGCAACCCGCTGATCAAACAGGTCAACGACCTGATGCAGCAGCGCGCGGGCGTGAACTTCAACGGCAATTCGGCCCGCGCCTTCACCGGCATCGCCGTGCTGGCCGACGCGCTGAACCGCGCCGGTTCGACCAAGCCGGATGCGATCCGCGAGGCGCTTCAGAAGACCGACATCCCGGCCAGCGGCCTGATCATGCCGTGGAAGGGCGTCAAGTTCGACGCCAACGGCCAGAACGAGCTGGGCCAGGGCATCATCGTCCAGGTCCAGGGCGGACAGTATGTGACGGTGTGGCCGTTCGACGTGGCGACCAAGCCGGTCGTCTACCCGATGCCGGCCTGGGACGGCCGCTGACCACCGCTTCTCTCAACGGACTGCTGCCTACCCTTTCCCTTTCCGGAAACGGGGGAACCCGCCGCTTTTGCGGCGGGTAGGGCTCCGGAGATGCACCGTCGGTCCCGCGCTTCGATCCACGATGCACCTCCTGCCCGGCGCCCTGGGCGCCACCCTGTCCCGGATGGGGAAGGGGATTTTCCCGCACAGATCCTCCGGCCCACCCTGACCGCAAAAGGGGTGCTGCTATGACCGCAGACATTCTCATCCAAGTGCTCGTTTCGGGCCTGCTGATCGGGCTGATCTATGCCCTGGTCGCGGTCGGCCTGACGCTGATCTTCGGCGTGATGGACATCGTCAATTTCGCCCATGGCGAATTCCTGATGCTCGGCATGTATGCCAGCTTCTGGGCCTTCGCCCTCTTCGCCATCGATCCCATCGTGGCGCTTCCCCTGACCGCGCTGCTGCTGTTCGCGGTCGGTGTCATCGTCTACCAGACGGTGATCCGCCGCATCCTGAAGGCGCCGATGCTGTCGCAGATCTTCGCGACCTTCGGCCTGATGATCCTGCTGCGCGGTCTGGCCCAGTTCTTCTGGAAGCCGGACCATCGGCTGATCCCGCACAGCCTGGTCAGCGGCAACATCGCGCTCGGCCCCGTCCAGTTCGGCCTGCCGCAATTCGTCGCCGCCCTGGGTGCGGTCGGCGTCACCGGCGCCCTATGGCTGTTTCTCCACCGCACCCGCCTCGGCACTGCTCTGGAGGCCACCGCCATCGACCGTGAGGCGGCGACCCTGATGGGCATCGACGGGCAGAAGATGTTCGCGCTCGCCTGGGGCATCGGCGCCGCCTGCGCCGGTCTGGCCGGCGGGCTGATCGCCACCTTCTTCCCGATCTTCCCGGAGGTGGGGTCGAACTTCATCCTGATCGCCTTCGTGGTGGTCGTGCTGGGCGGCTTCGGCAGCGTCACCGGCGCCTTCCTGGCCGGCATCATCGTCGGTCTGATCGAGGTGCTGGGCGGCTTCCTGGTCGGCCCGGAATACAAGACCGCCATTGTGCTGTCGCTGCTGCTGATCGTGCTGCTGGTGCGTCCGCGCGGCCTGCTGGGGAAAGCCTGATGACGACCGGAACCACCTCCTCCCGCAAGGCGCCCATCTCCCGTAAAGCAATGGGCACCGCCGCACTGCTGGCGCTTGCCGCCGTCCTGCCGCTGGCGATCACCGAGCCGTCGCAGCAGAATTTCCTGATCCTGATCCTGATGGGCGCCCAGATGGGCGTCGCCTGGAACATCGTCGGCGGCTATGCCGGTCAGGTCTCGCTCGGCCATGCGGTGTTCTACGGGATCGGCGCCTACACCTCGACCATGCTGCTGACAACGCTTGGCCTGACGCCCTGGATCGGCGCCCTGGCCGGCGGTCTTCTGGCGGCGATCTTCGCGATCGCCATGGGCTGGCCCTGCTTCCGGCTGAAGGGGCATTATTTCGCCATGGCGACCATCGCGGTGGCAGAGATCGTGCAGATCCTGGTCACCAACAGCGACGCCCTGGAGGGGGCCGTCGGCCTCTATCTGCCAATGGACCGCAATGGCTGGGGCTGGCTGATCTTCCTGTCGAAGCTGCCCTACTACTACGTCATCCTCGGCCTGCTGGTGCTGACGGTGCTGGTGTCCTGGCTGATCGAGCGCAGCCACATCGGCTATTATTTCCGCGCCATCAAGGACGAGCCGGAGGCTGCCCGTGCCCTGGGCGTCAGCCTGACCCGCTACAAGCTGATCGCGCTCTCGGTGTCGGCCTTCCTGACGGCGCTGGGCGGCAGTTTCTACGCCCAGAAGGAGATGTTCATCGATCCGGGGTCCGTGTTCGCCGGGACGATATCGATCAAGATCGCGCTGATCGCCATCCTCGGCGGGGTCGGCCGGCTGACCGGTCCGGTGCTGGGGGCGGTCATCCTGATCACCATCGAGGAGTACAGCCGCACCCTGTTCGGCAGCACCGGTTCCGGCACCGACATGATCATCTACGCCGCCATGATCATCCTGGTCGCCGTGTTCAGCCCGTCCGGCGTGTTGGGCCTGCTGGGCGACCTGCATCGCCACTTGGGTCGCCATCTGCCCGGCACCAAGCCGGCCGAGGTCAAGACCGAGAAGATGGAGATCCGCCCGTGAACACCGCCCCCCTGCTTGCCGTGGACGGCCTGGGCAAGGCCTTCGACGGTCTGATCGCCAACCGCGACATCAGCTTCGTCGTCCATCATGGCGAGATCATCGGGCTGATCGGCCCGAACGGCGCCGGCAAGACCACCCTGTTCAACTGCCTCGCCGGCTTCCACACCCCCACCACCGGCCGCATCGCCTTCGAAGGCCATGACATCACTGGCTCCACGCCGGAAGCGGCGGCGGCGCTGGGCATCGCCCGCACCTTCCAGATCGTCCGCGTCTTCCAGTCGATGACGGCGCTGGAGAACGTGATGGTCGGCGCCATGCTGCGCAACAAGCGGGTTGCCGAAGCCCGTGACCGGGCGGAGGAGGAACTGGCCTTCGTCGGCCTGTCGCACCGGGCGGGCACCCCGGCGTCCGACCTGACGGTGTCGGAACAGAAGCGGCTGGAGGTCGCCCGTGCGCTCGCCACCGAACCGAAGCTGATCCTGCTGGACGAGGTGATGGCCGGCCTGAACCCGACCGAGGTGCGCGAGGCCTCTGCCCTGGTCCACCGCATCCACCAGCGCGGCATCGCCAGCATCATCGTTGAACATGTGATGGAGGGCATCATGCCCATCGCCCACCGGATGCTCGTGCTGGATTATGGTGCGAAGATCGCCGACGGCACCCCGGCGGAGATCGCCGAGAACCCGGCTGTCATCGCCGCCTATCTGGGGGAATGAGACGATGCTGCAACCGACGCTGTCCGAACCCGTCCGCCCCGTCGCCCTCACTCCAGCCCCCGTGGGCGAGGCGATGCTGCAGGTCCGCAACATCCAGTCCAGCTACCGCCGCGTCCCCGCCATCCGCGATGTCAGCCTGACGCTGAACCGGGGGGAGATCGTCGCCCTGGTCGGCGGCAACGGCAACGGCAAGTCCACCACCCTGCGTGCCGTCGCCGGGCTGAATGCCCTGGACGGCGGGTCGGTCCTGCTGAAGGGCCAGGACATCTCCGCCGTGCCCGCCCATGAGCGGGTGAAGCGCGGGCTGGTGCTGGTGCCGGAAGGCCGCCGCTGTTCCCGCGCTGACGGGTGAAACAGAACCTGATGCTTGGCGGCTCCACCACCAGCGATGCGCCCAAACGCGAGCAAACGCTCCAATTCGCTTACGACACTTTCACCGTGCTCGGTGAACGCCGCCGCCAGCAGGCCGGCACCCTGTCGGGCGGCGAACAGCAGATGCTGGCGATGTGCCGCGGCCTGATGAGCCAGCCCGACCTGCTGATGCTGGACGAGCCGTCCTGGGGCGTCGCCCCCAAGCTGGTGACCCGCATCTTCGAGACCATCCAACTGATCCGCCAGCGCGGCATCACCGTGCTGCTGGTCGAGCAGAACGTCCACCGCGCGCTGGAGATCGCCGACCGCGGCTATGTCATCCAGACCGGCCGCGTCGTGATGGAAGGCAGCGGCCAGGACCTGCTCGGCAACGACGAGGTGCGGCAGGCCTATCTGGGCATGTGAAGACCTTTCCCTCGACGAACGCCATTCCTCCTCATCCTTTTCCGGACCATCCCCATGACGACCACTCCCCTCACCGCCGCCGCCGAGCGCCTGCGGATCCGCAGCGGTGCCAACAGCGGCCAGACCGCCGGTCTCGCCCCCGGCCATGTCCAGGCCAACCTCGCCATCCTGCCGGCGGACTGGGCCGGTGACTTCCTGCGCTTCTGCCAGGCGAACCCGCGGCCCTGTCCGCTGCTGGCGGTGTCGGAGGTCGGCGATCCGCGCCTGCCGACGTTGGGCCATGACATCGACATCCGCACCGATGTGCCGCGTTACCGCGTCTACCGCGACGGTGTGCTCTCGGCCGAGCCGACCGACATCGCCGACCTGTGGCAGGACGATTTCGTCGCCTTCCTGATCGGCTGCTCCTTCTCCTTCGAGGAGGCCCTGCTGGCCGACGGCGTGCCGGTGCGCCACATCGCGATGAACCGCAATGTGCCGATGTACGAG
>NZ_BADK01000128.1 GCF_000333595.1 Azospirillum sp. B506 | reverse complement strand
TCGCCTATGAGGACCGGCTGACCGCACTGCCGAACCGGCGCTATTTCGAGCAGTATGTCGAGGCGTCCACCGGCAGCGGCGGCGGGTCGGCGACGGTGATGTACATCGACCTGGACGGGTTCAAGCCGGTGAACGACCGGCTCGGCCACGATGCCGGCGACGTCGTTCTGCGGCAGATCGGCGGCCGGCTCGCCAGCATCTTCCGCGACGACGACGTGGTCGCCCGGCTGGGCGGCGACGAGTTCGCCGCGGTGCTTCCCCGCCGCGCCGGGCGTGCGGCCCCCGACATGGAGGAACTGGCGACCCGAATCATCGCCACCGTCAACGAACCGGTGTCGTTCAACGGCGAGATTGTGCGGGTCGGCTGCTCCATCGGCATCGCCTCCTGGCCGGAAGACGACAGTGACATGGCGACGGTGATGCGCCATGCCGATGCCGCGCTGTACAAGGCCAAGCGCGACGGGCGCAACCGCGCGGTGCGCTGGATACGAGCGGCAATGGGGGCGGAGGGTTGACCGGTGTTCAGCGCCCCTCCACCCCGCGCACCATCGCGTTCATGAAGCCCAGCTTTTCGATCACGGCGGGCGACAGGATGAAGGGATAGAGGTCCGGCTGGCCCATGCTGCGGTTCAGGCTGTTAACCGCATAGGTCAGCGGCAGCCAGGCATCGATCAGATCCTCCACCCGCCTGGCCTTGTGGGGGTTGAAGTCGACCTCGGCCTCCAGCTCTGCCCCTTCCGTGATGCGTGGGCGGATCCTCAGGCCGAAGGCGCGGGCGGTTTCCAGCGTGTCGACGATGTGCAGGTAATGCGCCCAGGTCTCGGCAAAGTCCTCCCACGGATGGGCGGTGGCGTAGGTGCTGACGAAGTTGGACTGCCAGTCGGCGGGAGCGCCATCGGCATAGTGGCGCTTCAGCGCCTCGCCGTAATCCTGCCGCTCGTCGCCGAACAGGGCGCGGAAGCGCTCCAGCAGGGCGGGGTCGTCGCGGACCAGACGGTCCCAGATGTAATGGCCGCTCTCGTGCCGGAAATGACCGAGCAGCGTGCGATAGGGCTCGCCCATCTCGGTGCGGCGCTTCTCGCGTTCGGCGTCGTCCGCTTCGGCGACGTTGATGGTGATCAGGCCGTTGGCGTGGCCGGTCAGCACCAGTGTCACCGTGCCGTCGGCGGCAACCGTATCGGACAGGAAGTCGAAGGCCAGCCCTTCCTCCGGATTCTCGGTCCGGGTCTGCAAGGGCAGCTTCAGGTTGGTCAGCGTGTAGAACAGGTGATGCTTGGCCAGTTCCAGCTTGCGCCAGCGCGTCAGGTTGTCGGTGTCCGACAGGTCGGGGATGACGTGGTTGTGCCGGCAGGCGGCGCAGTGGGTGTCGGCGGAGTCGGCCGGCAGCATCCAGTTGCAGGCGTCGAGATCCGCGTTCGCGCAGAATTTGTAGAGCGGCTCGCTGGTGGCGAGCGCGCTCCACACCCCGTCACGGTCGGTCGGGTCGATGGCCGACAGGGTTCCCGCATCCGGCAGGTAGCCGAGCCGATAGCCGCAGCGCTCGCACAGCGTGTTCTCGAAGTAGAGAGGCTGGTGGCAGTTCTGGCATTCGTAGAGTTTCATGATGGGGATTCCGGGGTCGGGGGGATCTCCTCTCCCCCCCGGGGAGAGGATTAAGGTGAGGGGGCGCGCGGCGAGGATTCTCGGAAGGCCACGCGGCGCATCCCCCTCACCCCGACCCTCTCCCCGGGGGGAGAGGGGGAGTTGGGCGTCGGTTCAGGTCGGCTTTCTCATGTCAGATTTGGCCGGAGCCGCCGCTTCCGCCTTTACCGGTTCTTTCACCGTCTCCGCAGGCTCCACCGGCTCCTCGGCCTTCTCCGTATCCGTGCTCTCCTCGCCGAAGGACAAGGTCGGGCTTTCGGCGACGTTGCGCAGCGCGCGGGCGGCGCGGCGGAGCGCAAAGGAGGTCTTGCCGTCCGGTTCCAGCGCCAGCAGAAGCAGCGAGCGGCCGGTCACCATATAGCCCTCGCCGGTGTTGACGCGCGGCACCTCGTCCGGGTCGGGCAGGTTTGTGTCGAGCAGACAGCGCCAGACGCTGCCGCCGGTCACCTCAGGCAGGGTGAACTCCACCACGTCATGGTGCGAGTTGATCACCAGCAGCAGAGTCGCATCCATCGCCGGGCGCTTGATGCCGCTCGCCTGGGCGCGGCCGTCCAGCAGCATGCCCAGGCAGCGGGCGTTGCCGTCGTGCCAGTGGCTTTCCTCCATCTCGTCGCCGGCGGGCGTCAGCCAGGTGACGTCCTTCACGTCGAACTCGGCGTTGTATTCGCCCGACAGGAAGCGGCCGCGGCGCAGCATGGGGAAGGACTGGCGCACCGCCACCACGCGGCGGACGAACTCGATCAGCGACTGGCCGTCCTCGTCGATGTCGTCCCAATTCAGCCACGCCGTCTCGTTGTCCTGGCAGTAGGCGTTGTTGTTGCCGTGCTGGGTGTTGCCGAACTCGTCGCCGGCCAGCAGCATCGGCGAGCCCTGCGACAGCAGCAGCGTCGCCAGCAGGTTGCGCTTCTGCCGCTCGCGCAGCACCTTGATCTCCGGATCGTCGGTCGGCCCCTCCGCCCCATGGTTCCAGGACAGATTGTGGGAGTGCCCGTCGTTGTTGCCCTCGCCGTTCGCCTCGTTGTGCTTGTCGTTGTAGGAAACGAGGTCGTTCAGCGTGTAGCCGTCATGGGCGGTGATGAAGTTGACGCTGGCCCAGGGCTTGCGCCCGCGCTTGTTGAAGACGTCGCCGGAGCCGCACAGCCGCGGCGCCACCTCCGGCAGCTTGCCCTCGTCGCCCTTCCAGAAGGCGCGGACGGTGTCGCGGAACTTGTCGTTCCACTCCGCCCAGCCCGGCGGAAAATTGCCGACCTGATAGCCGCCGGGACCGCAGTCCCACGGCTCGGCGATCAGCTTGACGCTGTTCAGGATCGGGTCCTGCAGGCAGCTGTCGAGGAAGCCGCCGCCCTCGTCGAAGCCGTAGGGCTCACGGCCGAGGATGGTGGCGAGGTCGAAACGGAAACCGTCGACATGCATCTCCGTCGCCCAGTAGCGCAGGCTGTCGGTCACCATCTGCAGCACGCGGGGATGGCTGAGATTGACGGTGTTTCCGGTCCCCGTCTCGTTGATGTAATAGCGCTTCCGGTCGGGGAGCAGGCGGTAGTAGGAGGCGTTGTCGATGCCCTTGAAGGACAGGGTCGGCCCGCGCTCGTTGCCCTCGGCGGTGTGGTTGTAGACGACGTCGAGGATCACCTCCAACCCGCCATTGTGGAGATGGGCGACCATCTCCTTGAATTCCTTGATGGCGTTGCCCGACGCGGCATAGCGCGGCTCCGGCGCGAAGAAGCCGATGGAGTTGTAGCCCCAGTAGTTCGCCAGCCCCTTGTCGACCAGATGCTGGTCCTGGACGAAGGCATGGACCGGCAGCAGCTCGACCGAGGTGACGCCGAGCGAGCCGATGTAGTCCACCACCTCCTTCACCGCCATGCCGCCATAGGTGCCGCGCAGGCTGTCAGGCACCGCTGGATGCAGCTTGGTGAAGCCCTTCACATGGGTTTCGTAGAAGATGGTGCGGTCCCAGGCAATGCCCGGCTTGTGGTCGCGGCCCCAGGTGAAGGCGGGATCGATCACCTTGCATTTCGGCATGAAGGGAGCGCTGTCGCGCTCGTCATAGGTCAGGTCGTCGCCCGACTCCATCACATAGCCGAAATGGGCGGGGTTCCAGCGGATCTCGCCGACCAGCTCCTTGGCGTAGGGGTCGAGCAGCAGCTTGTTGGGGTTGAAGCGATGGCCGTTCTCCGGCTCGTAGGGGCCATGGACACGGTAGCCATAGAGCAGGCCGGGGCGGGCATCGGGCAGATAGCCATGCCAGATCTCGTTGGTGAATTCCGGAAGCTCGATCCGCTCCAATTCCTCTTCGGTACTTTCATCGAACAGGCATAGTTCGACCTTGGTCGCGTTGGCGGAAAACAAGGCGAAGTTGACGCCAAGACCGTCCCATGTCGCGCCCAGCGGAAAGGGCAATCCTTCACCGAGCCGCGTTGCCTGTTTCAGGATGTTTGCCATGGTCGCCCATTTCTCCGCCTGGATCGAAAGTCATGCTCGATACCCCCTGAACAGTGAGGAGCACGAGCCGAGCCTTCAACCCGGCCGATGGGCGCTTGTTCCTTCCTAGGTCACTCACCCCTTTGGGGTATGACCGATTCCGTGCCCGGCGGCAGGGTACGGTGCAACAGGGCCGCCAGATCGCGCAGGCCGCGGTCGCGCGGATCGCTGACCCGCCAGACCAGACCGACGATCCGGCCGGGCGGGCGGGATTTTCCTGACGTGCCGTCGAAAGGACGATACTCCACCAGCCCGCCGACGGTGGCCGGCCGGCCATCCTCCCCCTTGGATGCCAGGACCGGCATCAGCGTGCAGCCGGCTCCCGCCGCAACCATGTGGCGGAGGGTCTCCAAGCCGGTTGCGTGGACGCCGCCGCCGCGTGCGCTGAGGCCGCAGGCGGCCAGTGCCCGATCGCGCAGGCAGTGCCCCTCCTCCAGCAGCAGAAGCTCCGCGGGGTCGAGGTCATTCAACGACAGGCCGGGGGCGGCGCACAGCCGATGGCCGGCGGGGTGGGCGAGCAGGAAGGGTTCGAAGAACAGCGGCTCCGCCACCAGCCCGTCACTCTCCACCGGCAGGGCCAGCAGCACGGCGTCGAGCCGGCCGTCGCGCAATTCCTCCAGCAGAGTCTCGGTGCGTCCCTCCGACAGGATCAGGGTCAGGTCGGGCCAGGTGCTGCGCAGGACCGGCAGGATGTGCGGGAACAGGTAAGGCCCCAGAGTTTGAATCGCCGCCAGCCGCAGCCGGCCGGTCAGCGCCCCGTCCGACCCGTCGGCCAGCGCCAGCAGGCGCCGCGCCTCCTCCAGCACGACACGGGCCTGGGCGACGACGGCCTCGCCGCGCGGGGTCAGCAGCACCTTGCGGCTGGTCCGTTCGAACAGGGACAGGCCGAGCGCGTCCTCCAGCTTGCGGATCTGGGCGCTCAGCGACGGCTGGCTGACGGCGCAGCGCTCGGCGGCACGGCCGAAATGGCGCAGCTCGGAAACGGCGACGACATATTCCAGGTCACGGAGGGACAGGCCGGCGAGATTCATAGACAACGCCTATTGGTGCATTTCCTTCTATGTCTTGGATATATCGTTCAAGACACCGGATAACCAGAGGCGAGACAATGATGCCGCTTCAGGCAACACCGCCTTCGAGAGGACGACCCGGATGAGCACCCTGACCACCAGCTTCGGCCAGCCCGTTCCCGACAACCAGAATTCGCTGAGCGCCGGGCCGCGCGGCCCGCTGCTGCTGCAGGATTTCCACCTGATCGAGAAGCTGGCCCACTTCAACCGCGAACGCATTCCGGAGCGCGTGGTGCATGCCAAGGGCGCCGGCGCCTATGGCACCTTCCGCGTCACCCGCGACGTGACGCCGTGGACGAAGGCCGCCTTCCTGTCGGCGGTGGGCAAGGAGACCAGCGTCTTCCTGCGCTTCTCCACCGTCGGCGGCGAAAAGGGGTCCGCCGATGCCGCCCGCGATCCGCGCGGCTTCGCCGTCAAGTTCTATACGGAAGAGGGCAACTACGATCTGGTCGGCAACAACACGCCGGTCTTCTTCCTGCGCGATCCGCTGAAGTTCCCGGACTTCATCCACACCCAGAAGCGCAACCCGGCCACCAACCTGAAGGACCCCACCGCGATGTGGGACTTCTTCTCGCTGTCGCCGGAGACGATGCACCAGCTGACCATCCTGTTCAGCGACCGCGGCACCCCGCGCGGCTACCGCCACATGGACGGCTTCGGCAGCCACACCTTCTCGTGGATCAACGCGGCGAACGAGCGTTTCTGGGTCAAGTACCACTTCAAGACCCGTCAGGGCATCCAGAACCTCACCGCCGAACAGGCGGAAACCATGAGCGGCATCGATCCGGATCACGCCACCCGCGACCTGTACGCCGCCATCGCGGACGGCGACTTCCCGGCCTGGACCGTCTCGGTGCAGATCATGCCGGAGGCCGAGGCCGACGCCTACCGCATCAACCCGTTCGACCTGACCAAGGTCTGGCCGCACGCCGACTATCCGTTGATCGAGATCGGCGAGTTGGTGCTGAACCGCAATCCGGAGAACTTCTTCGCCGAGACCGAACAGGCCGCCTTCAGCCCGGCCAGCGTGGTGCCCGGCATCTCCTTCAGCCCGGACAAGATGCTGCAGGGCCGGCTGTTCGCCTATGCAGACGCCCACCGCTACCGTCTGGGCGGCAACTATGCGCAGATCCCGGTGAACAAGCCGCAGGGCTGCCCGGTCCACAACTACCAGCGCGACGGCGCCATGCGGGTGGACGGCAACGGCGGCGGCCGGCCGAACTACGAACCCAACAGCGTCGGCGGCCCGACCCAGACCGGCGTGCCGAGCGAGCCGCCGCTGCGCATCAGCGGCGATGCCGCACACTACGATCACCGCGAGGGCAACGACGATTACGCCCAGGCCGGCGCGCTGTTCCGCCTGATCGGCGCGGAAGCCCAGGGAAGCTTGATGGACAACATCGCCGGCAGCCTGCGCAATGCACCGCTGCACATCCAGCAGCGCCAACTGAAGCATTTCCTGGCCGCCGACCCGGCCTATGGCGAGGGTGTGGCCGCGCGGCTGGGCCTGACCGTGGCGCAGGCCGCCGAGTAACTGGACTGTGATGTGAGTTTTCCGGCCCTTCCGCAGGCCTGCGGCGGGGCCGGTCTCAAGAGTCTGTCTGCTGCCTCAATAGGCACCAGACAGACTCTGAGCTTTTGGTTTTCCGTGTGAGTCCCGTTTCAAGCGATACCGCTTGCAACGATCACACTCAAGAGGCCGCGCCCGTCCCCCTGGGTGGCGGCATGATTGCCGGCATCCTGCCCCCCATTGCCCCGCCTGGCTAGCAGCCCTCTCCCCGGCGACGGCAGGGTTACCGCATCGTGATTTGGCACGCCGTGCGGAAGATCAACGATCTACCGCAACATGTCGACACGGGCTTCGGCAAAACCGGCAATCTGAACACACGATTTCTCTCCGCATACCGCAGCCCCCAAAGACAGAAATAGATTCTGACCGAGGTTACGCCCCGCATTCTGGTCATCTGGATCATGAATCTCTTGGAAGGCCTTCATAGAGAACGGCATTATCCTTGCCCTGAAGAGATTGGACAACTCTGCCTCTTCCGGAAGGATAATAGGAGAGCCTCCTTTACTTGGATGCGACAGCCCTTCCCTCTCCCGGGACGGGAGAGGGAGAATCCGCCGGGGCGCCAGTTACTTCAGGAACGGCAGGTTCAGCCCCTGCTCCTTCGCGCACTCGATGGCGATGTCGTAGCCGGCGTCGGCATGGCGCATCACGCCGGTGGCCGGGTCGTTCCACAGCACGCGCTCCAGCCGCTTGGCCGCCGCGTCGCTGCCGTCGCAGACGATGACCATGCCCGAATGCTGGGAGAAGCCCATGCCGACGCCGCCGCCATGGTGCAGGCTGACCCAGGTCGCCCCGCTGGCGGTGTTCAGCAGGGCGTTCAGCAGCGGCCAGTCCGACACGGCGTCGGTGCCGTCCTTCATCGCCTCGGTCTCGCGGTTCGGGCTGGCGACCGAGCCGCTGTCGAGATGGTCGCGGCCGATGACGATGGGGGCCTTCAGCTCGCCCGACTTCACCATCTCGTTGAAGGCGAGGCCGAGGCGGTGGCGCTGCCCCAGCCCGACCCAGCAGATGCGCGCCGGCAGCCCCTGGAACTGGATGCGCTTGGCCGCCATGTCGAGCCAGTTGTGCAGGTGCGGATCGTCGGGGATCAGCTCCTTCACCTTGGCGTCGGTCTTGCGGATGTCCTCCGGATCGCCGGACAGGGCGGCCCAGCGGAACGGGCCGACGCCGCGGCAGAACAGCGGACGGATGTAGGCGGGGACGAAGCCAGGGAAGTCGAAGGCATTCTCCAGCCCCTCCTCCTTCGCCATCTGGCGGATGTTGTTGCCGTAATCGACCGTCGGGATGCCCATGGCGTGGAAGGCCAGCATGGCCTCCACCTGCACGCGCATCGACTTGCGGGCGGCGGCTGCCACCGCGGCCGGCTGGCTTTCGCGGGCGCTCTCCCACTCCTCCAGCGTCCAGCCCTGCGGCAGGTAGCCGTTCACCGGATCATGGGCGGAGGTCTGGTCGGTGACGATGTGCGGCCGGGCCTTGATGTCGGTTTCGGCGCGGCGCGCCAGCTCGGGGAAGACGTCGGCGGCGTTGCCGAGCAGGCCGACGGAGATCGCCTCGCCCTTGGCGCAGGCCTCGTCGATCCAGGCCAGCGCCTCGTCCAGGTCGGCGGTGTGGCGGTCGAGATAGCCGGTGCGGATGCGCATCTCGATGCTGCTGGGACGGCATTCCACCGCCAGCATGCAGGCGCCGGCCATCGTCGCGGCCAGCGGCTGCGCCCCGCCCATGCCGCCGAGGCCGCCGGTCAGGATCCACTTGCCCTTCAGGTCGCCGTTGTAATGCTGGCGCCCGGCCTCGACGAAGGTCTCGTAGGTGCCCTGCACGATGCCCTGGCTGCCGATGTAGATCCAGCTGCCGGCGGTCATCTGGCCATACATCGCCAGACCCTTGCGGTCCAACTCGTTGAAGTGGTCCCAAGTCGCCCAGCGCGGCACGAGGTTGGAGTTGGCGATCAGCACGCGCGGCGCGTCGGCATGGGTGCGGAAGACGCCGACCGGCTTGCCGGACTGGACCAGCAGGGTCTCGTCGTCATTCAGCGTCTTCAGCGTCGAGACGATGCGGTCGAAGCTTTCCCAGTCGCGGGCGGCGCGGCCGATGCCGCCATAGACGACCAGCTCCTGCGGCCGTTCGGCGACGTCGGGATCGAGGTTGTTCATCAGCATGCGCATCGGCGCCTCGGCGAGCCAGCTCTTGCAGCTCAGTTCGGGGCCGTGCGGGGCACGGATGACGCGCTGGTTGTCGAGACGGGATGACATCGGTCGATGGCTCCTGATGGGAGGGTTTGCTTTTCGGGGTTCGGCTTATTCTAGGAAGGCGGCAGCTGGAAACGTGCCCCCAGCCGGTAGCGGCTTCCGGGATGGACCAGCATCGCCACGGTGACGACACGGCCCTGCACCCAGGTGCGGCGGGTGACCCGCAGGCAGGGCTCGGTAACGGGAATGTCGAGCAGGCGGGCGATCTCCGCCGTCGGCGACACCGCTTCGATGACATGCTCGACCTGCGGCGAGGCTTCCAGCCGGATCAGATATTCGCCCGGCGTCTGGCGGGTGAAGTCCTGGTCGAGATAGTCGGGCGCCACCGCCGGGTTGACCCAGCGCTCCTCCAGCTGGACCGGCACGTCGCTTTCACTGTGGACGACGATGGAATGGAACAGCCTGGCCCCGACCGGCAGGTTGAAGCGGCGGGCCAGCCCGGCATCGGCGGCAACCGCGAGCAATCGCTCCACCCGGCAGGAATGGACATTGCCGCGCTCGGCGATCTCGTCGGCGATGCTGCGCAGTTCCACCACGTCGGTGCTGGGCGGCCGTTCGGCAACGAAGGTGCCCAGCCCCTGCACGCGGGTCAGCAGCCCCTCGTCGGTCAGGTCGCGCAGCGCGCGGTGGACCGTCATGCGGCTGACCGAGAATTCCTCCAGCAGCTTGTGCTCCGACGGGATCTGGAAGCCTTCGGGCCAGGCACCGGAGCTGATTCGGCGGCGGATGGTTTCCTTGATCTGGGCGTAACGCGGCTGGGCGGTGGAAACGGTGTCGCTCATGCGGCCTCCACGCCGGAAGACCGGACATGCGGCGCCCGAACCACGCCGCCATTGACCACGGCCATGCAGGGATTGAGACCGATGGCGTAGGCCAGTTCCGCCGGATGCTCGATGCGCCAGACCGCCAGATCGGCGCGCTTGCCCGGCGCGATCACCCCACGGTCGTCCAGCCCCAGCGCCTTGGCCGCATGGCGGGTGATGCCGGCCAGCGCCTCCGCCGGGGTCAGGCGGAAGAAGGTGCAGCCCATCGACAGCATCAGCAGCAGCGAGGTCACTGGCGATGTGCCGGGGTTGTTGTCGGTGGACAGCGCCATCGGCACGCCATGGCGGCGCAGCAGCTCGATCGGCGGCAGCCTGGTCTCGCGCAGGGCATAGAATGCGCCGGGCAGCAGCACCGCCACCGTGCCGGCCTTGGCCATGGCGACGACGCCCTCCTCGTCCAGATGCTCGATATGGTCGGCGGACAGGCCACCGAACTCCGCCACCAGACGGGCACCGCCCAGGTTGCTCAACTGTTCGGCATGCAGCTTCACCGGCAGGCCGAGCCGCCTCGCCGTCTCGAACACCCGGCGGGTCTGGGCGACCGAGAAGCCGATCCCCTCGCAGAAGGCGTCCACCGCGTCGGCCAGCCCGGCTTCGGCGATGGCCGGCATCGTCTCGGCGCAGATACGGTCGATGTAGCCGTCCGCATTCCCCTTGAACTCCGGCGGTAGGGCGTGGGCACCGAGATAGGTGGTACGGACCTCCACCGGGCGGACCTGGGCCAGCCGGCGGGCGACGCAGAGCATGCGCGTCTCGGTCTCGGTATCGAGGCCGTAGCCGGACTTCACCTCCACCGTCGTCACCCCCTCGGCCAGCAGGCTGTCCAGCCGCGGCAGGGTCGCGGCCAGAAGCTGGTCCTCGCTGGCGGCGCGGGTGGCGGTGACGGTGGACAGGATGCCGCCGCCGGCCCGCGCGATCTCCTCATAGCTGGCACCGTTCAGCCGCATCTCGAACTCGCGGGCGCGGTTGCCGCCATAGACGAGGTGGGTGTGGCAGTCGATCAGGCCGGGCGTCATCCAGCCGCCCTGCCCCGAATGAACCTCGGTCGCCAGCGCGTCGGGCGCATCGGTCAGGTCGGCGCGGCGGCCGACGAAGGCGATGTGGCCGTCCTTGATGCCCACCGCCGCGTCGGCGATGGCGCCGTAACCGTCCGCCTCGCTCATGGTGGCAACGGACAGATCGATCCACAGGGAATCCCACGGCGCGCTGGTCGGCATCGGTTCGGCTCCTTCCTACAAGTTCGTGCAGCAACCCCCTTGGCATCAGGTTGCCTATACTTGTATAGTGTTGTCTATAATAGCGAGGGCGCCCTCATGAGCAACCTGTTTTTTGCCTCGGCGATGCTGCCGGACGGCTGGGCGGAGGATGTGCTGGTCACCACGGACCAGCGCGGCCGGATCGTCTCGGCGACGCCCAATGCCGCCTGCCCGGCCGATGCGGAGCGCTTTGCCGGAGCGGCGGTCGCCGGCATCGCCAATCTGCATTCCCACGCCCACCAGCGCGCCATCGCTGGAATGGGCGAATGCTCCGGCGAGGGGTCGGACAGCTTCTGGAGCTGGCGCGAGGTGATGTACCGCGCGCTCGACCGCATGGATCCGGAGGATTTCGAGGCGGTCGCCGCCCAGCTCTATGTCGAGGCGCTGAAGGCCGGCTTCACCGCCATCGCCGAATTCCACTACCTGCACCACGACCGCGACGGCAGCGCCTACGCCGACCCGGCGGAGATGAGCCACCGCGCGGTTGCCGCCGCGCGGACCGCCGGTCTGCCGATCACGCTGCTGCCGGTGCTCTACAATGCCTCCGGCTTCGGCGGAACGCCGCCAACCGCCGGACAGCGGCGCTTCATCCATGACGGGGCAGGGTTCGACCGGCTGACCACGACCCTGCGCCGCGCCTATGGCGGGTCCGACGACGTGCGGCTCGGCATCGCCCCGCATTCGCTGCGCGCCGTCCCGGACGGGTTGCTGGCCGAGACCGTCGCCGCCAATCCGCAAGGCCCCATCCACATCCACATCGCCGAACAGCGAAAGGAGGTCGAGGACTGCCTCGCCCACCGCAACCGCCGTCCGGTGGAGCATCTGCTCGACACCCAGCCGGTCGATGGCCGCTGGTGCCTGATCCACGCCACCCACATGACCGCGGCGGAGGCGGCGGCTGTTGCTGCCAGCGGTGCGGTCGCCGGACTCTGCCCGACCACCGAGGCCAATCTCGGCGACGGTTTCTTCGCCGCCGAATCCTACATGGCGCGGGGTGGGCGCTGGGGCATCGGGTCGGACAGCCACATTTCCGTCAGCCCGGTGGAGGAATTGCGCTGGCTGGAGTACGGCGCGCGGCTGACCAGCGGCCGGCGCACCGTGCTGGCCGGCGGCTCCCGCCGCTCCACCGCCCGCCGGCTGGTGGAGGACGCGCAGGCCGGCGGGGCGCAGGCCACCGGATTCGAGTCCGGCCGCATCGCCGCCGGGCTTCGCGCCGACCTCGTCGTGCTCGACACCGACCACCCGCTGCTGGCGGCGCGAAAAGGCGACGCGCTGCTGGACGGCTGGACCTTCGCCGGCAACACCCCCCTCGTGCGCGATGTGCTGATCGCCGGACGCGCCGTCGTCCGCGACCGCCGCCACCCGCGCGAGGAGGAGATCGCCGACCGCTTCAAAAAGACACTTGGGAGACTTCTGGGATGAGCGAGAGCATCACTCTGGTTCCGGGCGCGCTGTCGCTCGACACGCTGCGCAGCATCTATCGCGGCCGTCCGGCCCTGACGCTCGACCCGGCGGCCTACCCGCGGATGGAGCGCTCACGCGCGCTGATCGACCGGATCGCCGGAGGCGACGAGGCGGTCTATGGCGTCAACACCGGCTTCGGCAAGCTGGCACACACCCACATCGCCGCAAGCGATCTGGAGACGCTCCAGCGCAACCTGATCCTGTCGCACGCCACCGGCGTCGGCGCCCCGCTGGCCGACGGCGTCGTCCGACTGATCCTGGTGATCAAGGCGGTCAGCCTCGCCGTCGGCGCCTCGGGTGTCCGTCCGGCGCTGGTCGACGCGCTGCTGAAGCTCCATGAGGCCGACGTGCTGCCGGTGGTGCCGGGCAAGGGCTCCGTCGGCGCGTCGGGCGATCTGGCGCCGCTGGCCCATCTCTGCGGCGTGCTGCTCGGCATCGGCCATGTCCGGGTGAAGGGCGAGACCCTGCCGGCGGAAGAGGGGCTGCGCATCGCCGGCCTGCCGGTCTTCGACCTGAAGGCCAAGGAAGGGCTGGCGCTGATCAACGGCACCCAGGTCTCGACCGGTCTGGCGCTCGCCGGCCTGTTCGAGATCGAGCGCACCTTCAAGGCGGCGCTGGTCGCCGGCTCCCTGTCGGTGGAGGCGGTCAAGGGCAGCCATCGCCCGTTCGACGCCCGCATCAGCGCGCTGCGCGGCCAGCCCGGCCAGATCGCTGTCGCCGCCGCCTTCCGCGAGGCGCTGGCCGGCAGCGAGCTGAACGCCAGCCACCAGGGCCCCGACTGCCACCGGGTGCAGGATCCCTACAGCCTGCGCTGCCAGCCGCAGGTGATGGGCGCCGTTCTCGACCAGATGCGGCAGGCGGCACGCACCCTGGTGATCGAGGCCAACGGGGTCACCGACAACCCGCTGGTGCTGGTCGACACCGACGAGGTGCTGTCCGGCGGCAATTTCCATGCGGAGCCGGTGGCGATGGCCGCCGACCAGCTCGCCATCGCCGCGTCGGAGATCGGTGCCCTGGCCGAGCGCCGCATCGCCATGCTGATCGACACCACCATCAGCGGCCTGCCGCCCTTCCTGGTCGCCGAGCCGGGACTGAATTCCGGTTTCATGATCGCCCATGTCACCGCCGCCGCCCTGGCGTCGGAGAACAAGACGCTCGCCCATCCCGCCAGCGTCGACAGCCTGCCGACCTCCGCCAATCAGGAGGACCATGTCAGCATGGCGACCTTCGCGGCGCGGCGGCTGGGCGACATCGCCGGCAATGTCGCCGACATCGTCGGTATAGAGCTTTTGGCCGCGATCCAGGGGCTGGAGTTCCATCGCCCGCTGAAGACCACCGAACGGCTGGAGCAGGCCATCGCCACCATCCGCGCCGAGGTGCCGCGCTATGACGTGGATCGCTATTTCGCCCCGGATCTCGCCGCCATCGGTGCGCTGGTGCGCAACGGCGCGCTGGACCGCCTGATGCCGGTCTCGCTGGAGAATGCACAATGACGGACGCCATCTTCGATCTGGTGCAGGGCGATGGGCCGCTGGTGGTCAGCATGCCCCACTGCGGCACCGAGCTGTCCCCCGGTCTGGCCGGGCGGCTGACGGACGAGGCACTGACCCTGCGCGACACCGACTGGCACATGCCGCGCCTGTACGGCTTCGCCGGCACAATGGGCGCGACACTGCTGAGCGCGCGCTATTCCCGCTATGTCATCGATCTCAACCGGCCGCCCGGCGGCGAGAGCCTCTATCCCGGACAGGCAACCACCGGCCTGTGCCCGGACATCCTGTTCGACGGCACGCCGCTCTACCGCGACGGGCAGGCGCCCGACGCGGCCGAGGTGGCGGAGCGGGTCGAGACCTATTGGCGCCCCTATCACGCGGCGCTGGTGGCGGAACTGGAGCGGGTGAAGGCGCGTCACGGCTTCGCCCTGCTCTATGACGCCCATTCGATCCGCAGCCATGTGCCGCGGCTGTTCGACGGGCGGCTGCATGACCTGAATCTCGGCACCGCAAAGGGCACCAGCACCGATTCCCAGCTGGCCGCCCGCATCGTCGCGGCGATGGAAGCCGTAGCGGCAGCGGAAGGGATGACCTGCATCACCAATGGGCGCTTCGTCGGCGGCTATATCACCCGCGCCTATGGCCAGCCTGCCGACGGCGTCCAGGCCATCCAGATGGAACTGGCGCAGGACAATTATATGGACGAGAACGCGCCGCCCTTCGCCTACCTCCCCGAACGGGCGGAACGGCTGCAGCGGGTGCTGGCGGCGGTGTTGGACGCCTTCACCGGCTGGCGGCCGGCGCAAGGCTGACCCACGACGGGGGCGCGGAACCGCCCCCGCGTCTGCCGCGTTCCCCTGCGGCGCCAGTTTTGCGGCGCGTCATGCAGGGGACCGGCATTGAGCGACATCATCGAACACAGCGGTGACCTGAACGGGGAACCGCGCGGCATCGAGAATCCGGGCAGCGGCATCGGCTATGGCGGACAGCCCGCACCCGCCGCGCTTCAGCCGGCCCTGACCGCCGTCGACACGTTCGATGCCCAGGTCCACGACATCGTCACCTGCGATCCCGGCCCGGTCAGCCGGGCATTGGCGACCGCGGGCCATTACGCCATAAAGCGCCATGTGCTGATCCCCGGCTTCGCCATTGCCGGCATCGTCGGTCTGTTGACCGGCCAGCCGGCCTTGCGCCGGGCCGGCAGCGTCGGGGTAGCCGGGCTGGTGGCAACCGCGACGGCAAGCCGCTCGATCAAGCGCTATGTGAAGCGCCGCCGTCCCGACGAATGCGAGCCCCGACGCAAGCCCGGCTGGCGGATCAGCGCCCGGTCGCTGCCCTCCGGTCATGCCGCCAGTGCCTTTGCCGCGGCGACCGCACTCGCCACGGTCAGCCGCTCACCGGCGCAAAGCCTTGCGATCTATGGGACGGCTGCAGCGCTGGCCAGCGGACGGGTGGTGCGCCATCGGCACTGGACGTCCGACGTGCTGGCCGGTGCCCTGCTGGGGACCGCGATCACGCTGGTCGCACGGCGCCTTCTGGCGCGTTGAGCCGTTACGTCTTCGGCAGCGGCAAGGCGGCCTGAGCCGGCTTGGCGGGATCGGCCAGCCGCTTCGCCCGTTTGTTGCGGACCTCCGCCACTTCCCCCGCCTTCAGCGGCACGAAACCGTCCGGGCGCATGGCGTTGCCGACGATCTGCTTGAGCAGGTCGATGTTGGTGGTCTGCACCCGGCGGCCGCGACGGACCTGATCGAGGAATTTCTGCGACGGGGTCAGAACATAGTCGATGGCGTCGATGCGCTTGCCGACCTTGGTGTATTCCTGTCGGCGACCTCGAGGATCCCCTCGTCGACCAGCGCATCGACCGCCGAGGTCACCACGCGCAGGGTATCGCGGCGGCGCGACCACTCGTTCATGCCGCTGTTCTTGATGATCTCGTCGGCGCTGATCGACACCGGCTTCGCCTCGTCGTCGGCGGTGTCATATTCGATCGACAGGCGGTTGTAGAGCCAGCGCGACACCGGCGACTTCAGCTTCATCAGCCAGGCGTAGGAGACGGGCTTGAACTCCAGGTCGCGGATGGCGGCGGAGACCAGCGGGTTGAATTCCAGATAGGTCTCCTCGACCCCGCCATCCTCGTCGACCAGATCGGGGCGCGAGCGGATCGCCAGCACCGGGAAAGCCGTGGATTCAAGCAGGTTCTGCCCGCGGCTCTTCTTGCTCGGTTCGGCGCTGCCGCCAGTTGAGATGATGATGCGCGAGCGGGCCAGGATGGTCAGCGATTCGCGGATGTCCTGGATCGACAGGGTGTGGTTGACCGCCCGCAGCTCCCGCTGGATCTCGTACAGGCTGAACCGCATCTGCACCTTGTCGCGGTTCTCGCCGGTCAGCGACAGGCGCGAGCGGTCCATGGCCAGGCGACGGACGACCTGCTCCACCACCTGTTCGCGTTCCGACGGGAAGATCTCGACTTCAACCAGATCCGGGCCGGCGCTGGGGGCGCGGTCGTCCTTCTTCGCCGTGCTGAGCCGGTCGATACGGGCCGGCTGGACGGTCAGGCGATAGTTGCGGCCGCGGAAGGCGAACTCGCGCCGCACCGACTTGATGAAGTTGTCCTTGGTGACCAGCTCGCCCTTGTCCTTCGCCGCCTTCTCCTTGTCGTTGTCGCGGGAGACGAACACGAATCGCGGCGCCAGATCATAGAGCGCGATCAGGTGCGATTGCGAACGGTCTTCCAGCTCGAACAGGATGAGTTGCGCGGCGCTGGTCGGGGCCATCTTGGTCATGAACATCTCCGAGGGTCGGGAGTAACCATGGCGCGCCGGACCTGTCGGTGCAACAGAACGCGGAGAAATTGCCGCATCCGGGATGGAGCGACAGCCCGCGCATATGGCGTGGTACCCCGCGATGATGGAGCAACGGCCCGCGGTCATGGAGCGATAGCCCGCGATTGCGGCCCTTAGCCTGCCCCACTGGGGCGCTTCATCGCGACTCATTGAAGAATCGGGGAGAATCGGCACCGCAGACATCCTGCTCGCCGGCAGAGAACCGCGGGCTGCCACTCCATAGGGGCTGGGAACGGCCGCGGACGTGACCGGATCGTCCACGAATGCCCCTGTCAGGACCGAATCGCGGGCTGTTGCTCCAGGATCGCGGGTGGCGGACGGATGCCCAATCGCGGGCAGCGGCTCCATGGTCGCGGGCAAAGACACCAGGATTCCGATTCGGCCGGATATCGCGGGCCATTGCTCCATGGTCGCGGGCAGGAGCTTTACAGTCGCGGGCTGTCGCTGACCATCCGCGGGCTGCCGCTCCATAGGGGGGCCATGGAGTTGCTGCCCGCGATTCGACTCTGCCGTGGACCGCTTCGAATCCTCTCAGCCAATCGCGACGGCCGAACAGCCGGCCAATCTTGCGCGGATGGCGCGGAGGAGTATCGCCACAGATGATCGACAACAGCACGAACCCGAACCGCAACGGAAATAACCGTTGGGGCCGGATCCCGGCATGGTGGCTCGACCACCCCGATCTCGACGCCGACGGCCTCGCCGTGCTGGCGGCGCTCAGCACCTACGCCGATGAGGCGGGCGTGTGCTGGCCGTCGCAGGCGACCTTGGCGGACAAGCTGAAACGCAGCCGGCCGACCGTCAACCGGATCCTGGGCCGGCTGGAATCGCTGGGGTTGGTCGGCATCGAGCACCGGCGCTCGGCCAATGGCGGGCGGCTGAGCTGCCGGTACCGGTTGGCGCTGATTGCCGGAGGCGCCGCCGATGCTCGTCCAGTGGTGGACAGCCCCGTTGACTCAGCTATGGACTCCCCCTGTTCAGCAGCGAGTCATGAACAGCCTGAACCAGAACAGAATCCTGACACGCTCCACCAGCGTGCGGACGAGGCGATGGCGACCTGGAAAATGAGCGGGACGGCAGCCGAGCCAGTTCCCCAGGACTGGACACCGCCACCGGCCGACCGGCAATGGGCGGCAGGACGATTCCCGTCAGTCGATCTCGATGCCCACGCCGAGCGCTTCATTCAGCAATGCCGCGCCCACGGCTACCGCTATCGCGATCCGGCTGCGGCCTGGCGGTCCTGGCTGCTGCAGGACGCCAGGCATATGGAGCTACAGCCCGCGACATCTGTCGGCAGACCGAAAAGGCAATCGGGTCGTCATCCCACCGCTCCCATGGCGACGGCGAACGCGGAACAGCGCTTGTCGGCCTGGGCCAGTGTCGCCGCCCGTCTGACTGGCACTCCGTCCACCGCACCCGCCAACCCCTGGGGCATCGCATGAGCAACCTCCACCCATTTCCCACCTCGCCCACGCCATCGCCGGCGCTGCCGCTGCCCTTCGATCCGGCGATGGCGCCGGGGCTGCGTGGCCGGATGCTGCGCGAAGCGTTGCCCGAGCCGTTGCAACGGCTGCTCGACCATGGACGGGTCGGCCGACACAGCCGCTTTACCGAAGACGGCTTTGCCGATGTGGTGGAGGATTGGACGCCGCCGGACGGGGTGACGCCGCGCCAAGCCATGCAGGCCCGCCGGGCCCTGGCGGAGATCGACGAAACCATTCTGGCCCCGGCCCCGGCCAACCATCTGCTGGGCCGGATCCTGGCGCTGCTGAGCCACTTCCCAGCCAAGGCGACGACGCCGGAGGTGGAGCAATTGCTCGCGATGGACTGGGCCGACGATCTGGGGGAATTCCCGGCCTGGGCCATTGACCAAGCCGCCCGCCGCTGGCGCCGCACCCGCAAGTGGCGGCCAAGCATCGCCGAAATCCGTGCGCTGTGCGAAGAGGCCTGCGCGGAGGAACGGGGCCTGGCCGAACGACTTCGCGCCATCGCCGTGGCTGGGGAGCGCACGGGTGAAGCCGCGGGCGGAACCGGTGCAGCGCGTCCAATGCTGGCCTCGGCGCTGCGCCGTATGCGATGATCGAACAGGTTTCTGTCTCAAGTACCGGTTCTGTGGCAGCAGCGACACCCTGCCCGGACGCTGGGAAGTTAAGACACGTCTTAGATTTGCGTCTCGGCCGCCCTTTGGTAAAAGGGGCGCACAGCCGATGGCGATAAGGGGCACGGGAATGGGCAACGACACGGGACACGGGCCGGTGAAGCGCTTGCTGGTCAATGGCCCGAAGGGCGGGATCGGCAAGACGACCCTCAGCCGCAACATCGCGGTGGCGGCGGCGCTCGACGGCTGCGCGGTGGCGACGCTGGACCTCGATCCGCAGCGCAGCCTGACCAAATGGTTCGCCAAGCGGCCGGACGGCATGGCGACGATCACCCATTTCGAGGCTGGGATGACGCCGGTCGACATCCGCGCGGCGCTAGACGGGATCGCCGGCTTCGACCTGCTGGTGATCGACACCCCGCCGTCGATCGAGGACCATCCGGAGGAATTCAAGCTGCTGGCGCTATCGTCCGACCTGATCGTCGTGCCCACCGGGCAGAGCGACGACGATCTGGACTCGGTCAGGCCCTGGATGCGCTTCGTCCGCCGCTATGGCAAGAACGCGGCCTTCGTCATGAACCGCGTCAAGCCGCGCACCCGCGGCTTCACCGAGGCGCAGCGTAAGCTGCTGGGCGACGGCCGGATCTGCCCGGTCGAGGTCCCGGACTACGAGGATATCCAGTTCACCGCCGGCCGCGGTCTCGGCCTCTTGGAGCTGAAGGGGGGCAAGGGGGCCGAGCATGTCGCCGGCGTCTGGGCCTTTGTCCGCCACGAACTGGAGCTGGCGCAATGAGCGGGTTCAAGCAGGTATCCAAGGCCCAGGCCCGCCGTCACATCGCGGTCGACGAGCGGATCGAGCGGATGTCGGAGGCGACGGTCGACCTCGTCCGGCGCGAGGAGTTCGTCCAGGAAATCTCCACCCTCTGGCGCAGCGCGCAGGAGAAATTCCTGCTGATCGGCCGCTATCTGGTCCAGGCGCGGGCGCGGTTGCCGCATGGCGAATTCCAGGCGATGGTCGAGAACGAGCTGCCCTTCGGCTATCAGGTCGCCTACCAGCTGCGCATGGTGGCCAGAGGCGGTGGACAGCGGCCGCCTGCCGGGGCAGAAGCTGCCGCCGAGCTACGCCACCGTCTACCAGCTTGCCACCCTGACCAGCGAGCAGCTGCGGCTGGCCGACCAGCGCAACCTGATCCGTCCCGATGTCACCCGGCCGGAGATCGTCCGCTTCAAGCGCGACCTGCGGAGCAAGGACATAGATCATGTCAGCCGCCGTGAGGCGCTGCAGGCCGAACGCGACCGTCTGCGGGAACGGCTGGCGGGATCGAGGTCGAACTGGCGACGCTGACGGCCGGACGACGAA
>NZ_BADK01000129.1 GCF_000333595.1 Azospirillum sp. B506 | reverse complement strand
CGTTTCCTCCCTAAACTCGGGCCGCGGCTGTATAGCTAGCGGCCTTTTCCTTTTTACGCAATATGCTGAAAGTCAGCTTTGCGAACTTTTTTGGCTGGGGTCCGGATGAAAAATGCCAGACGCCGCGCCACACCGCCGATCCAAATCGCAAAGGCTGCGGTCCTTCCGCTTGACCCTTTATAAAGGGCTGGGATGATAGAGCGTCTTCACCGATCGTCCCATTCCGGCTTGTCCAAAGCCGCCCGAAAGGATCACGCCACCATGACGGCTCTTGGACAGCCGAGCGGCAGCACTGCCGGACAGAGGGTTGCAGGACAGAAGATCGCCGGAAAGAACAGCGCCACCGGCCGAAAACCGGGCCGGGCAATCGGCCTGCGCGTCACGGTTGCGGTCACCCTGGCGGTTCTGTTGCTTGGATCGACCCTGGTGAAGGGGGTGGTGGTCGGCAACGGCGCGGCGGATGCGCTGGCTAAGGAGGTCGGCAACTCGATGACCGGGCTGGCCCAATCGCTGGCCCGGCAGCTCGATCTGACCATGTGGGCGCGCGCCAACCAGATCGCCGCGCTGTCGCGGATCGATGCGCTGAAGGATCCGGCGGTGGCGCAATCGACCATCGACGAGTTGAAGCGCCGCGACCCGACGATCGCCTGGATCGGCATGACCGATGTGAACGGACGGGTTGTCGCCGCATCCAACGGGTTGCTGATGGGCGCCGACATCTCCAGCCGGCCCGTCCACCAGGAAGGCATGAAGGGCCTGTTCGTCGGCGACGTGCATGAAGCGATGGCGCTGCGCGGCAAGGTCCCCTATCTGGAGGGCGAAACGCCGAAATTCGTCGATGTGTCCGCTCCCTTGCAGAAGGCGGACGGCACGGTCGTCGGCGTGCTGGCCGCCCATTACAGCTGGGAATGGGCCCATGTCTCGATCCGGCAGCTGATCGAGCCTTTGACCGACCGAAAGGGCTTGACGCTCTATATCCTGTCGGCCGACGGCACCGTGCTGATCGGCCCCGATTCGGCAGTCGGCAAGCCCCTGCCGGTGCCGACCAGCCGGCTTCGCGACGGCTGGAGCAGCGAGGTCTGGCCCGACGGCGTCACCTATGTGACCGGGGTGGCCCATGGCAAGGGACTGCACGATTATGCGGGGCTGGGCTGGACCGTCGTCGCCAGCCAGCCGGCCGGCATTGTCTATGCCCAAACCAACCGGCTGCGGGCGACGATCGTCACGTCCGGCGCGGTGCTTGCCCTGCTGTTCAGCGTGATCGGCTGGTTCGCCGCCGGCCGCATCGCCCGCCCGCTCGGCGCCATCGCCGACGCGGCGGAGCGGATCGGCAAGGGCGAACGCGGGGTGGCGATCCCCGATGTCGGCGGTGCGGCGGAAATCGGCCGGCTTTCGGCATCGCTGCGGGAA
>NZ_BADK01000130.1 GCF_000333595.1 Azospirillum sp. B506 | reverse complement strand
AACCGTCGAGGCCGGCTATATGACCAAGGATCTCGCCATCCTGATCGGCCCGCAGCAGCCGTGGCTGACCACAAAGCAGTTCCTGGACAAGCTGTCGGACAACCTTGAAAAGAAGATGGCCGCCTGGTCGTAAGGCTGACTGTTTCTTCGATGGGTGCGACGCCGCGTCCGGGTCAAACCGGAGTGCGGCTCGGCTAGGGTTCGGGCGGGGAGTTTCGGCTCCCCGCCTTTTTCTTGTCCGTATCTGAAAGGAGCGAACCCTATGCCCAACGATCTGTTCCGCGTCGCCGTCGTCGGCGCCGGCGAGACCGGAACGCCCCTGCTGAGCAAACTGCTTGCGGCCCCCTTCGTCGAACTGCTGGGTGTAGCGGACCTGGATCCCGAAGCACCGGGCATGCTCCTCGCCGGCCATCGAGGGGTGAAGACCACCACCAGCTTCCAGGAACTGGCGGGATTGGGCGAGCAGTTGGACGTGCTGATCGACGTCACCGGCGTGCCTGCGGTGCGCGACTCGCTGCGCAAGGCGATGCAGGAGACCGGCAACCACCACACGGTGATCGTCCATGAGATGGTGGTTCAGCTGATGCTGTCGCTGCTGAATGGCGAACGGGTGACACTGAAACACGACACCCACGACTATTGAAGCGGACGACCGAGGCCGCGCCAGGATTTGCAGCCCCTCGAAATTGCCTCATGATGGTTTGACGGCGTCCATTGCGACGCCGCCCTGTTAGGAGCGGCCATCGATGGAACTCGGCATTCTGGTTATCGCAGCGTTCGTGCTGGTTGTCATTTTGGCGATCACCAGCGTCCGCACCGTCCCCCAGGGCTTCAACTTCATTGTCGAGCGGCTGGGGCGCTATCAGGAGACGCTTCATCCCGGCTTCAATGTCATTTTCCCGGTGATCAGTTCGGTTCGCGCCAAGGTGGACATGCGCGAGACGGTGGTCGATGTGCCTTCCCAGAGCGTCATCACCAAGGACAATGCCGCTGTGACCGCCGATGGCGTGCTGTATTTCCAGGTGCTGGACCCGATGAGGGCGACCTACGAAGTCAACGACCTGCAGCGAGCGATCCAGACGCTGGCGATGACCACCACCCGAACGGTCATGGGTTCCATGGACCTGGACGAATTGCTGAGCCAGCGGGAGGCGATCAACGCTAACCTGCTGCGCGCCGTGGATGAGGCCACCGCCTCCTGGGGCGTGCGGGTGACCCGCATCGAACTGCGCGACATCACCCCGCCCGAGGATATCGTCCAGGCGATGGGGCGCCAGTTGAAGGCCGAACGCCTGCGCCGCGCCCAGATCCTGGAGGCCGATGCCGAAAAGGAAAGCCAGATCCGCATCGCCCAAGGCAAGCTCGAAGCCGCCAAGCTGGAAGCGGAAGCGCGGGAACGGCTGGCAGAGGCGGAGGCGAAGGCAACACGGATGGTGTCCGAAGCGGTGGCACAGGGATCGAACCAGGCGCTGGGCTATTTCCTCGGCCAGAAATACATGGAGGCGTTGAAGGCCTTCGCCGCATCTCCGAACCAGAAGACAATGATCCTACCGGTGGAGCTGGCCGGCATTGCCGGTACCCTCTCGGGCTTGGGTGAGCTGCTACGCGATGCCACCCCGCCCCGGACGCCGGAGACCTCTGCCCCTGGTCCGCGCAATCCCTGGTCGGTGCCGCCGACCACAACGGCCTCAGCCGACGAGGAGTGACGGGATGTCGCCTCTGCTGTGGGGAGCGCTGGGCGCCGTGTTGATCGCGGCGGAGCTGGTGATCCCCGGCCTCTTTTTGATCTGGTTCGGTGGGGCGGCATTGCTGACCGGGCTGGTTACGGCACTATGGCACGACTGGGGGCTGGTCAACGAGGCCGGCTTCTTCACGGTTGCCGCCGGTGCCGCAGTTGCGGCGGCCATGATCCAGGCACGTCGCCGCACTGAATCGGCCGAAATAGATGCCGCTCACATCAATGACCGCGCCGGCCAGTTGGTTGGCCGCGCAGTGACGCTGAGCGAACCGATCATCAACGGACAGGGACGGGTCTTCGTCGGCGATACCCTATGGTCGGTCGAAGGACCGGACCGGCCGGCCGGAGCCGCGATGCTGGTCGTCGGCCACAAAGGCATGGTCCTGGTGCTGCGCGATGCCGTGGAGGTGCGATAGAGCGTCGCTCGCGCAGGCATTCGACGGAAGCCCAACAAAAAAGCCCGCCTCTCCCTTGAGAGCGGGCTTTTTTGGATGTCATATCGTCGCTCAGGCGGCGCCGACGTTGCGGTCTTCATCACGTTTCTTGCTGCCCGATGTCGGCTGGTAGGCCAGCGCTGCGTGCTCCGCGCAGTAGGGCATACCGGGCAAGGCGGTCTTGCCGCAGAAATGGAAGTCCTGGTGTTTGGGATCACCGACCGGCCATTTGCACATCCGCTCGGTCAGAGCGAGGATGGTGGCGCCGCGCGTCGGCTTCTTCTTGATCGGCGACGGCCGGCCGGACAAGCCCAGCCGATGGGCCTTGCCGATAACCGCGTTGCGGGTGATGTCTCCCAGAATGTCGGCGATCTCGCTCGCGCTCAAACCCTGGGACCAGAGATCCTTGAGCTGTTGAATCCGCTCGTCCGTCCAACTCATCCCCGAGTACTCCCGATCCGGTGTCCGGTTATGCTGTGGCAAACAGGTCACGGTCTAGTGCCGTTTTCCATAAGCCGCAACATTTTGTGCCAGCCGGTGAAGAAGCTACCAGATGACGGCCGCAGACGATAGGGGGGCGCGGCAACATTCCTGTTGATAAGTCCGTGGGCAATCTCAGGAATTCAACGCGCCATAGACCTCCTCTGCAACGCCGGACAGCGTATCCCGATCGGCCTCTCCGGCGACGGCCAGTGCTAACCCGTTGTCCTGCCAATACAAAGCACGGACACCACCATCCTGAGCGAACCGGAACGCCGAACCGGAGGCGTTGGGAGAAGGGCGGATATACAACGTGATGCGACGCCCGGCCGCATCCTCGTACATGTACATTGCAACAGGTCCAGCGGAATCGGCCAAAAGCCGCCCGCCGATCAGCTGGTAGCCCCCTCTTGTGACTTTTGGGCAACGCATGTTCTTGCCCAGCCGCTTGGACAGCCAGTTCACCAGATGAGTCTCCTCGTCGACGCCGATCTCGACCGGATGACGGACCTCGACGGAGAAGACACGATGGGCGGCAACGGCATCGGCGATGAAGGCAGCGGTCAGCGGTTCGGTCCGAATGCTGCCGCCATTGCCGATGCGGTCACGCAGCAGCCAGCCGCTGGTCCCGCCGGCCACGAACACCAGGAGGGAAG
>NZ_BADK01000131.1 GCF_000333595.1 Azospirillum sp. B506 | reverse complement strand
CTGATGGAAAGCACCATCGGATCGGCTCCGGTCCTCCCCATTTGACGCTTCGCCTGCACGACCGCGCGGTGGAGCGGGACCTGCTGATCAACCCGCGCCTGCGATTCGGCGAAGCCTATATGAACGGGCGCTTTTCCATCGAAGGCGGCACCATCTACGATCTTCTGGCGATGCTGATGAGCGGCGCCGAGGTGCAGGGCGCGCTGGGCCGTGCGCTGGAATCGCTCTCGCCTTTGCTGCGCCATGTGCAGCAGTACAATCCGATGCAGCGGTCGCGGCAGAACGTCGAGCATCACTACAATCTGTCGCGGCAGTTCTATCAGCTCTTCCTCGACCGCGACATGCAGTACTCCTGCGCCTATTTCGTGGAACCCGGCCTGTCGCTCGACGAGGCGCAGGAGGCCAAGAAGCGGCACATCGCGGCCAAGCTGCTGATCGCACCGGGCATGCGAATCCTCGATGTCGGCTGCGGCTGGGGTGGCATGGCGCTTTATCTGGCGCGGCATACCGGCGCGCGGGTAACCGGCATCACCCTGTCGTCGGAACAACTGGCCGTTGCCCGCCAGCGGACGGAGGAGGCGGGGCTGACCGACCGGGTTACCTTCGAGCTGCGCGATTATCGCGAATTCGCCGCCGCGCACCGTGGGGCTTTCGACCGTATCGTTTCGGTCGGCATGTTCGAGCATGTCGGCGTGCCGCATTACAGCGATTACTTCAATGCGGTGCGTGACATGTTGAATGACGAGGGAGTGGCACTGATCCATTCCATCGGCCGCCTCGACGGGCCTGCAAGCACCAATCCCTGGATCCGCAAATATATCTTCCCCGGCGGCTACTCCCCTGCCCTGTCGGAGGTGCTGCCGGTGATCGAGCGGTCCGGCCTGCTGGCCACCGACCTGGAAGTGTTGCGCCTGCATTATGCCGAGACGCTGCGCCACTGGCGGGCCCGCTTCCTCGCCCGCTGGGAAGAAGCCAAGGCGCTGTATGACGAGCGGTTCTGCCGGATGTGGGAGTTCTATCTGGCCGGCGCTGAACTGGCCTTCCGCCTGCAGGGTCACATGGTGTTCCAAGTTCAGGTCGCACGCTCGCTGGGAGCGGTGCCTTTGACCCGTGACTACATGCTGAATGCGGAACGGGACCTTGCTGGCACATCGGCCAATCAACCGGCGGCGCTTCGGCCGTCGCGTACGCCGGAGTCGGCAGCCTGACCGTCCCGAAAGTCGGATTTGTGGCTCTTGCGGGCCTTTGCGCTGCGAAAGACTAAGAATCCGACCAACCGGTAATACCAATTGATCATCATCGCCGGGCGTCGGGCCGCGTTGCAAGCGGAATCGTGCGACATCGGCGCTTGGGCCACCGCCGCGCCTTCCTTTCCGTTACGGGGCGATGCTATATAACCGCGATTGATTTCCGCCCGGGGTACCGGGGAGCCACCCAAGCGGCATGCTCCCCGGCAAAAAGCGCCCGCTGGACGACGCGCCCGGCTCCCAAGGAATGACAACGCCCTTACCCGTTCGGGGAGATCTCGCACCCATGACCAAGATCAAGGTAGCCAATCCGGTCGTCGAACTCGACGGCGACGAGATGACGCGCATCATCTGGCAGTTTATCAAAGACAAGCTGATCCTGCCCTACCTCGACATCGATCTGAAGTACTACGACCTCGGCATCGAGAACCGCGACAAGACCGACGACAAGGTCACCGTCGAGTCGGCGAACGCCATCAAGCAGTATGGCGTCGGCGTCAAGTGCGCGACCATCACCCCGGACG
Organism: Azospirillum sp. B506; assembly: GCF_000333595.1. Lineage (GTDB taxonomy): Bacteria > Pseudomonadota > Alphaproteobacteria > Azospirillales > Azospirillaceae > Azospirillum. The sequence goes on along the minus strand of NZ_BADK01000131.1, from coordinate 683 downwards.
AAGCGCGGGTGAAGGAGTTCAACCTCAAGAAGATGTGGAAGTCGCCGAACGGCACGATCCGCAACATCCTGGGCGGCACCGTCTTCCGCGAGCCGATCGTCTGCTCCAACGTTCCGCGCTACGTTCCAGGCTGGACCAAGCCGATCATCATCGGCCGTCACGCCTTCGGCGACCAGTACAAGGCCACCGACTTCGTCGTCCCCGGCCCGGGCAAGATGACGATCAAGTGGGAAGCGGCCGACGGCAGTCAGCAGATCGAGCATGAGGTGTTCGACTATCCCAGCGCCGGCGTGGCGATGGGCATGTACAACCTCGACGACTCAATCGAAGGCTTCGCTCACTCCAGCTTCATGTACGGCCTGGAGCGAGGCTACTCGGTCTATCTGTCGACCAAGAACACGATCCTGAAGGCCTATGATGGGCGCTTCAAGGATATCTTCCAGAAGGTCTTCGACGAGACCTACGCTGACAAGTTCAAGGCCAAGGGTCTGGTCTACGAACACCGCCTGATCGACGACATGGTCGCCTCTGCCCTGAAGTGGGAAGGCGGTTTCGTGTGGGCCTGCAAGAACTACGACGGCGACGTTGAGTCGGACGTCGTGGCTCAGGGCTTCGGCTCGTTGGGCCTGATGACCTCGGTTCTGGTGACGCCGGATGGCAAGACCGTCGAGGCTGAAGCCGCC
>NZ_BADK01000132.1 GCF_000333595.1 Azospirillum sp. B506 | reverse complement strand
TTTCCGCGGCAGTCCGCCGTCTGCCATCCTCTCACCCGACGCCGCCCCAGGGCGGCCTTGATTGGACTTCCACCGGCATGTCGATCGCCACCCGCATCGCCCTTGGCTTCGCCGCCGTCCTGCTGCTGACGCTCGCCGTCGCCGTCGTCGGCTGGAGCGGGCTGAACACCTATGCCTTGCAGGTGGAGGTCGCCGCCCAAACCGCCCGCCTGGACACGCTGCTGTACAGCGCCCGGCAGGAGGAGGCGCGCTACCTGCTGGATGTCGACCCTTCCGCCGCCCGACAAGTGCGACAGTTGACCGACCGGTTGCGAGCGGAGGCCGAGACGCTGCTGGCCCTGCCAGACCATGCGGTGCCACCGGACTCCCTGCGGGAAGCGCTGGAGAAGCTTGCGGCCTACCGCAAATCCTTCGACGAGGTCGTAGGGCTGGAGGTCGACCGCTTCGCCAGCTTGGCCAAGCTGCGCAAGCAGACGGCCGCCCTGCTGGTGATCGCCCAGACGCTGACCCAAGCGCAGTCGGCACGCTATGCCGATGCTCTGGCACGGGTGAAGGCCGACCCTGGCGACCGGGCCGCGGTGACCGCACTGGAATCCTCGGCCATGCTTGTCACCATTGCCGGTCGGCTGATCCAGGAAACCCGTGCTGCGCTTTTGGATGTGCAGCAGTTCCTGATCGATCATGGCGGGTCCGGGCGCAACTCACTGAGCGGCAGCATCGACCGGCTGCTGACCGTCGTCGGCGATGTCCGCAAGTCGGCCAAGGACGACGAGGCCCTGCACGAATCGGAAAAGCTGACCGCTTCCGTCATGGGGGTGGAGACCGAGTTCCTGCTGGTCGCCGACATCGTCGTCCGGCGCAATGTCGCCCGCAACGCCATGCGCGACGCCGCCAGGATCGTCAACGATCAGGTGGCACAGCTGGTGGCCGCTCAGACGGCGGAACGGGAGGCCGGACGGTCGCGCGCGGTGATGCTGTTGTGGAGCGGCGCACTCGGTGCGCTGGCCGCCGGCGCTCTGCTGTCCATCCTGATCGCCCGCAGCCTGACAGGCCCGATCGCCGCCACCACCGCCGCGGTGCAGCGCCTGTCGGACGGCGATCTGACGGTGGCGGTGCCGGGCACCGGCCGGCGCGACGAACTGGGCTCCATCGGCCGTGCAGTCGCCACCGTCATCCAGGTGCTGCATGGCCTGCATGGCGAGATGCACCGGCTGTCGGGCAAGCCGGTGGAGGCGACAGAGCGGGAGACGTCAGAGCGGGAGGCCGCGCCGGTGTTCCACGGGGCTTATGGCGAGATGGTTGCACTGTTGCAGGAGACCGGCGCCACCTTCCGCACCATCGGCGAACAGGCGACACAGGTGGCCGTCGCCGCCGGGCAGGCGAGCACTGCAATCGCCCATGTGTCGGACGGCGCCTCGGAACAAACCGACGATCTCGATCAGGTGGCAATGGCGGTGGGCCAATCGGCCCGTGCCATCGCCCATGTCACCGACAGCACGCGCGATGCTTCCGATATGGTGAAGGACGCCGCAGATTTCGCCGATGGCGGGCGCGAGGACATGGCGCGGCTTCTGCGCGTCTCCCAGACCATTGCAGAGAACAGCCGCCGCATCGGTCGCATCACAGAAGCCATCACCCAGATCGCGGTGAAGACCAACATCCTGTCGGTCAACGCTTCCATCGAGGCCGCCCGAGCCGGCGAACAGGGCAAGGGCTTCGAGGTGGTCGCCGAGGAGGTCGGCAAGCTCGCCGACAATGCGGTGGAGAGCGCCCGCCAGATCGCCGAGATCGTCGAAGCCGCCGCGGCTCTGGCCGAAGAAGGGAGGGCTGTCACCGAGCAGGCCCGCCGCCGCATGGATGGGCTGGCCGAACGGGTGGACCGAATCGATGGCGCGTTCCAGTCGGTCGCTGTAGCGATGGAGGAACAGCAGGCCTCCGTCCGCGAGATCGAACGCTCGGTCGAAAGCGTGCGGACCGTCGCCTCCAAAAACGCTGCCGCATCGGAGGAGATCGCCGCGACAATGGTGCATCTCTCCCGCTTGGCCGACGAGACGCGGCGACAGGTGTCCCGATTCCAGACCAGCTGAAGCCTGGCCATTTGTTGAAGTTCTACGATAGTGACGAGACCCGGTACGACGAAACGCCCTTAAAGCAGCGGGATTACCGGCATCCTGGCAGATACCGAAGTGGTAATTCTTATTCCCCTTCGGGATTATCTGGTATTTAAAGTTCTTTTAACCCTATTCGCCGCTTAATCGGCTTGCGGGAACACTCAATCCCGAAATGACGCTCTTCCTAACATCAGCCCCATACGCCACCAAGGGAGTTCCCCATGCCCGCACAGAAGGTCGCCGATGAAGTTCGCCTGGCCAGCCGCATCCACGCGCGCCTGCTGGATGCCTTCATCGACTTGACGGAGCGGGAATTGGCCGGCTTGTCGCCGGGTTTCGCCGAAGAAAGCCTGATGGAGGCGCTGGAGGCCCTGCGCACCGCTCGGAAATCCTACGGCACGGCAGCCGGGGTGATGGTCGTCTCCAACCTGCAACTGCCACAGGCCTCGAACGCCGCCTGACCCCGGAACCGCTTCGCAAACGATCAAGCCGTAGCCGGCTTGCGGGTCCGCGGCTTGCGCGCCTTTGGGGGCTCCGTAGGCGCGACTTCCGCCTCCGCGGTTTTCACCACGGTGCGCGGCTTGGCGTTGGTGGTCTTGCGCGGGGCCTTCACAACGGCAGCGATCGGGGCTTGGTCGGGAGTGGCGGCTGAAGCCGCCAGGATCGCCCGTTCCGCTTGAAGCCAATGATCGGCATCGCGGCCGTGAGGACAGCCCTGTTCCAGCCAGATCGCATAGGCGCGATCCCGGATGCGCTGTTCGACATCCACGCTCATCACATCTCCCCAGGGAATGGTGGTCGGATTTGCTGCAATGCAAAGATTGCCGAATTCTCAAATTGCGCGCAACCGACCAGATCGCTATCGGCCCTCAGCCCAATCGATCAGCCGTCATTCCGACGACGTTTCGCCGTGATCAGGTTGCCGGCTCTGCTGGACCTCGCGCCATTTGCTGACGTTGCGATTGTGGTCGGCAAGCGATTTGGCGAAGACATGGCCGCCAGAACCATCAGCGACGAAATACAGGAACTCGTGCCGTTCCGGCTTCAACACCGCCTGGATCGACGCCTTGCCGGGATTGGCGATCGGGCCGGGCGGCAGCGCATTCGCGACATAGGTGTTGTAGGGGGACTCGAACTTCCAGTCATTGCGGGTCAAGGCGCGGCCCAACTCGCCGCTGCCGTCGGTCAACGCATAGATCACCGTGGGGTCCGACTGCAGTTTCATGCCGGCTCCCAGCCGGTTGATGAAGACCCCGGCCACACGCGGCCGCTCCGCGGCAATGCCGGTTTCCTTCTCCACGATCGAGGCAAGGGTCAGCGCCTGCTGCGGCGTCTCGAACGGCAGGTTCTGATCCCGGTTCTTCCAGGCCTCGGCCAGCGTCTGGGCCATCGCCGTCTGCATCCGCTCGATCAGAGCCGCGCGGCTGTCGCCGTACGCGAAATGGTAGGTCTCCGGCAGCAGGGAGCCTTCCTTCGGTGGCTTGACAATCTCTCCGGTCAGGCCGGGCTCCCGTCCCAGAAGCGCCACGACCTGGGCAGAGGTCAATCCCTCCGGCACAGTAAAGCGATGCACAACGGTACGACCCTGGCGCATCTGCTCCAGGACGCCCTCCATGCTGATTCCTGCCGGAAACTGGTATTCGCCGGCCTTCAATTCGCGAAAGGTTCCCGTCAGCTTGGCTGCGGCGACGAAGACCAGCGGCGACCCGATCACATTGGAGTCGCCCAAGGTGAGGGCAATAGCCTCCAACCCGCTACCGCGCGGAATGATGACCGTCTCGGATTGCTCCAACGGTCCGGGGGCCGAATAGCGCTGGTAGCCCCAGATATAGATTCCGCCCGCTGCACCAACCGCGAGGGCCAGCGTCCCCGCGAAAATTCGGAGACCCCAGCCCATCGCTCACCTCTTGAGGACTGCAGACCGCAATGCGGGTGCGGCGCTTCGCTTACGCGAATTCCTTGAACACCAGCGAGGCGTTGGTGCCACCGAACCCGAAGGAGTTCGACAGCGCGGCGCGGACACGACGCTCCTGCGCCACCTTCGGCACCAGATTGACACCCGTACAGCTCTCCGACGGATTGTCGAGATTCAGCGTGGGCGGCACGATGCCATGGTTGATCGCCTTGATCGAATAGATCGCCTCGACCGCCCCGGCTGCCCCCAGCAGATGGCCGATGGCCGACTTGGTGGAGGACATCGCCAGGGTGTCCATGGCGTTGCCGAACAGACGCTTCACCGCACCGAGTTCGATCTCATCGCCAAGCGGCGTCGAAGTGCCATGGGCGTTGACGTAATCGATTTCGGACGGGTTGAGGCCGGCGCGCTTCAGTGCGCCCTTCATGGCGCGGAACCCGCCATTTCCGTCTTCGGCCGGAGCCGAGATATGGTAGGCGTCGCCCGACAGGCCGTAACCGACGACTTCAGCATAGATGGTGGCGCCGCGCTTCTTGGCGTGCTCCAGTTCCTCCAGCACAACGACACCGGCACCCTCGCCGATGACGAAGCCATCGCGATCCTTGTCATAGGGACGCGACGCCTTTTCGGGCGTGTCGTTGAAATTGGTGGACAGCGCGCGCATCGCGGCGAAACCGCCGACACCGAGACGGCTGACCGCCGCCTCCGTGCCGCCGGCAACCATGATGTCGGCATCGTCCCACATAATCAGACGGGCAGCGTCGCCGATGGCGTGTGCGCCGGTCGAACAGGCGGTGACGACTGCATGGTTGGGACCCTTGAACCCATGCTGGATCGAAATATGGCCGGAGGCCAGATTGATCAGGCAGGCCGGGATGAAGAAGGGCGACAGGCGCCGCGGCCCTTTTTCGTGCAGGGTCACGGCGCCGTCGGCGATGCCCGGAAGGCCACCGATGCCCGAACCGACCATGACGCCGGTCCGTTCACGCTCTTCATCGGTCTGGGGAACCCAACCGGAATCCTTGATTGCTTCCTGCGCCGCAGCGATGGCGAAGACGATGAAGTCATCCATCTTGCGCTGGTCCTTCGGCGAAACGAAGGTGTCGGCGAGGAATTCGCCCTCACCCGTTCCGCGCGGAACCTGCCCGGCGACTTTGGAGGCCAGGTCCGAAACGTCGAACCCCGTGATGCCGCGGATTCCCGACGTTGCGGAAATCAGCCGCTCCCAGTTCAGCGAGTGGCCGACGCCCAGCGGCGTGACCATACCGAGTCCGGTGACGACGACACGTCTCATGAGGCTGTTCCTTGACCTTTCCTCGAATAAACTGTCGACGATCTGGTCGTCGACGGCCAGGCCCCGCGCTGCTGATGTTGCAAATGCGGATCGCCTGGCCCTCGGGGGCTCAATGCCCGCGGCCCGATCAGGCGGCGGCGTTGGCCTTGATGAAGTCGATGGCGTCCTTCACCGACAGGATCTTCTCCGCGGCGTCGTCCGGGATCTCGACACCGAACTCTTCCTCGAAGGCCATGACCAGCTCGACGGTGTCGAGGCTGTCAGCGCCCAGATCGTCGATGAAGGAGGCGTTCTCCACCACCTTCGACTCCTCGACACCCAGGTGGTCCACAACGATCTTCTTCACGCGCTCGGCGATGTCGCTCATCTTTTAAGACCTTCCAATCCTTGAAACCGCTCGGGATAATCCGGTCGGAGCAACACGCGAAGAACGTGCCGTCCTGCCGCGAAAAGCCCCGTCCGATAACACATTTCAGCAGCCTTGACCAGCACCCGCGAGGGAAGCTGGTTGGCGCCGTTCTTCACACGTGGCGATGCCGCCCCGTCCGATCCTCATCAGATCATGGCCATGCCGCCGTTGATATGCAGCGTCTGGCCGGTGACGTAGGCGGCCTCCTCGCTCGCGAGGTACACGACCCCGGCGGCGATCTCGTCCGGCTGGCCCATGCGGCCGGCCGGAATGGCGGGGAGCAGCTTCTGCTTCTGCTCGTCATTCAGCGCGTCGGTCATGGCCGTGGCGATGAAGCCCGGCGCGACGCAATTGACGGTGATGTTTCGCGAGGCCAGTTCGGCCGCCAGCGACTTGGACATGCCGATCAGGCCGGCCTTGGACGCGGCGTAGTTGGCCTGCCCCGGATTGCCGGTGACGCCAACCACCGAGGTGATGTTGACGATGCGGCCCCAGCGGCGCTTCATCATGCCGCGCATGGCGGCCCGCGACAGACGGAAGGCCGCCGTCAGGTTCACGTCGATGACCGACTGCCAGTCCTCGTCCTTCAGCCGCATCGCGATCTGGTCGCGGGTCAGACCCGCATTGTTGACGAGGATATCGATCTTGCCAAGCGCCGCCTCGGCATCCTTGAACAGCTGCTCGGTCGCCGCGGCCTCGGACAGGTTGCCCGGCACGACGAAGGCACGCTCGCCCAGTTCGGCGGCCAGGGCCTCCAGTGGAGCGACTCGGGTGCCGGACAGGGCGACGGCGGCACCCTGGGCGTGCAGGGCGCGGGCGATCGACGCGCCGATGCCGCCGGACGCGCCGGTGACAAGGGCCGACTTGCCGGTCAGGTCAAACATGGATGGCCTCACGGGACTGATATGTTCACAAGGACTTCAGGAACGACTCGACATCGGCCGGCGTGCCGACTGACACTGCGGCCAGTTCCTTGTCGATACGCTTGGTCAGCCCGGCCAGCACCTTGCCAGACCCGACCTCGACCAGCCGTTCGACGCCCTGCTCCTTCATAAAGAGCACGCATTCGCGCCAGCGGACCATGCCGGTCACCTGTTCCACCAGCAGCCGGCGGATGGCGTTGGGATCCGACACCGCCGATGCGGTGACGTTGGCCACCACCGGAACCACCGGAGCGGAAATCGTGACATTCGCCAGAGCGTCCGCCATCGCATCGGCGGCCGGCTGCATCAGCGAACAATGGAAGGGAGCGGACACCGGCAGGCGAACTGAGCGCTTCAGGCCGCGTTCCGCCGCCAGAGCGATGGCTCGGTCGATGGCGTCTGCGCTGCCGGAGATCACCGCCTGCCCGACCGAGTTGTCGTTGGCGATGCTGCACACCTCGCCCTGGGCGGCGTCGGCGGCGATCGCCTGCGCCTGATCCAGGTCGGCGCCCAGCAGAGCCGCCATGGCGCCCTTGCCAACAGGAACCGCCTTCTGCATCGCCTGTCCACGCAGCTTCAGCAAGCGCGCGGTGTCGCCCAGCGAGAAGGCGCCTGCAGCGCACAGGGCGGAATACTCACCCAGCGAATGGCCGGCGACGAAAGTGGCATGCTTCGACAGGTCGACCCCGCCTTCGCTTGCCAGCACGCGCATCACAGCGACGCTGACCGCCATCAGGGCCGGCTGGGCATTCTCGGTCAGGGTCAGATCCGCCTCAGGTCCTTCGACCATCAGGCGCGAGAGCCGCTGGTTCAGCGCGTCGTCAACCTCTTCAAAGGTGTGTCGAGCGACTTCGAACGCCTCGGCGAGTTCGCGGCCCATGCCGACGGCCTGGCTGCCCTGCCCCGGAAAGACGAACGCCCTGGTCATGCTTCGGTGAAACCCTGGATGAATGCGCCCCGCCCCTGCGGCGGCACCATGGATTGGGCGACAGTCATACCCTCACTTTTTAGCAAGTCAAGCGACGCGCGATGACCAAAGCGACAATGGCGCGATAAAACGCCACGTATTAAGGCAGAAGGCCCACGAAAAACCGCCGCTGCGAAGGGGTTGTTCGTGGGCTCCCGCATAGGTACCGCCTGCCGGGTCTTGCGCCGTCTGCCGCAGTGCAAATCAAAGGCCTGCGGTCACGCCTTGCCCATCAGCGCCACCCTGGTCCAGGGCCTGACCTGCGCCAACGCCTCCAGCACCATCGGGCCGATCAGCCCGGAAAACAGGGCCATGCTGAAAATCACGCCGTCCGGAGCGTCGAGCCGATGCAGGACCACCCGCGCGCCGGCGGCGAACAGGGCGTGATGCAGGTAGATGGCATAGGACGAGGCCCCCACAGTCCGGAAGATCCGGCTCGACGGCATGGCGTGCAGCAGGGTCACCGCCCCACCCATGCCGCACAGCAGGGCAACGTTGCTGTTCCAGCCGAAATGAGGAAGATGCCCCCACAGGGATGCCTGATGGAGAACCACCCCGATGGCAAGCGCCGCACCGGCGGCGCCCAACAATGTCTGCCGCTGCACCATCGCCCGGAACCGGGTGACCCCCACCCCGAACAGGAAGTGCGGCAACAGGAAGCACGCCTCGTTGATGGAAAAGACGTTCGAATCGACATGAACGACCAGGCAGGCGACGACCGCCGCTGCCATGGCGATGGCGAATCCGCCCGGCCTGTCCATGGCATGGAGCGCATCCATCAGTGCCACCGCCGTGAAGATCAGGAACAGCGCCTGCAGATACCAGAAATGGGCATAGGGGAAGACATAGATCCGCCACATCGAGTCGGGAACGAAGGTCCCGTTGGCTCCGGGCGCGTGGGTCTGCAGGAAATAGAAGAGAGCCGACACCACGAGAAAAGGATAGCCGAGGCGGCGCAGCTTCTTGACGAAGAAGGTCCACAGCCTGTCGCTCCGGGCCGGGTTCAGGGCGTAAACCAGTCCCGAGATGAAGGTGAAGAGCGGCATGCGGATCAGCTCGAAGCTGTCGGTGGCGTACCGGTAGATCGATCCGTCCGCCACCTGCATGCCGGATCCGGGAATGCCGACCACATGGTAGGCGACCAGCAGGATGCAGGCCAGCCCCCTCAACTCAACGACATGGTACGGCAACATGTTCTTGCGCATGGCTACTCCAGGCACCGGGCTGTCATCGCCGCGGGCGGAATCCCCAGCCGGTATCGAACCCGGAACCCCGCCGTGAACGGCAGGCGGAAGATGGCTGCTTGGCTGTTGGATTGCACTTCGGTCAAATGCGCCGGACCGTATCCCGCGCGATACCCCCCCTTGCCCCGCCCCTACACAGCCCATGACTGAGCATGCGCAGCAGGGTTCATCCGGGCAGTTCCCTATGGCCTAAATAGAAATTCACCAAAGCGGACCGGAACAGGCCGGATTTGCGCTTGCCACCACCGTCGCCCTGTGCATACTGCGCCGCTTCATAACTCCTTGCCGGCGGTCCGCCGTCGGCTAGGCCCGGGCAGCTGATCCGATCCATGAGGGATGGGACACAGCGCCGGACCATGAACAGCCATGGGGAGTGCAATGGCACTTTACGAGTGCGTGCTGATCGCGCGCCAGGACATTTCGGCCGCCCAGGCCGAGCAGCTCTCTGAGCAGTTCGCCCAGATCGTCCGCGACAATGGCGGCACGATCGCCAAGAGCGAATACTGGGGTCTGAAGACCCTCACCTACAAGATCAAGAAGAACCGCAAGGGTCACTACACCCTCTTCAACATCGACGCGCCGGCCGCCGCCGTCGCCGAGATGGAGCGGAACATGAGCATCAGCGAAGACGTGCTGCGCTTCATGACCGTGCGTGTCGACGCCCTCGATGCCAACCCGTCGGCGATGATGCAGAGCCGCAACGAGCGTGGCGAGCGCGGCGAGCGTGGTGATCGTGGTCCGCGTCGTTTCGACGACCGTGGCCCGCGTCCGCCGCGCCGCCAGGATAACGTTGCCGCCGCCGAAGGGGAGACCGCGTAAATGTCCGACAAGCAGACCACGGGCGCTCCGGCCCGCACCGGCGGCGCTCGCCGCCCGTTCTTCCGCCGTCGCAAGACTTGCCCGTTCTCGGGTGCGAACGCTCCGGCGATCGACTACAAGGACGTCAAGCTGCTGTCCCGCTTCATCTCCGAACGCGGGAAGATCGTCCCGAGCCGCATCACCGCGGTCTCGACGAAGAAGCAGCGCGAACTGGCCCGCGCCATCAAGCGCGCCCGTTTCCTGGCCCTTCTCCCCTACGTGGTGAAGTAAGCCCGGCAACGGCCGAACTGTTTCGGTGAAGGTTCTTTAAGGGGTTTCCATGGCCTTGGGTCCGGCCGTACCGCTGGTGGTCGCCGTCAGCGGCGGTCTGGCAAGCGCGTTCTTCTACCTGTCGGTCACATTCGGCGGGATGGGTGCGCTGATCCTGGGCTATCTGGCCCCCCTGCCGCTGTTCCTGACCGGACTGTGGTTGGGTGCACCCACCGTGGCGTTGGCCGGTCTGGCCGGCACCGCGGCTGTGATGCTGGGCACCTCCGGCAGCATGCTGGTGGCGCTGTCCTACCTGGTGACCGGGGCCGCCCCGGCGATCTTGGTGGTGCGGCAGTCGCTGCTGGCGCGTTCGCGGGAGGATGGAACCCTGGAATGGTATCCGCCCGGCCGGGTCCTGATGGGCCTGACCGGGATGGGCGTGGCGGCGTTGCTCGCTGCGGTGATCCTGACGCTCGACCAACCCGGTGGGTTGGAAGGGCTGATGCGGCAGACCCTGGCCCGAGTCGTCGAGCCGGTGTTCCGTTCGCAGGGCCAGCCGGCCCCGGATCCCGAGGCATTCTGGGTGGCTGCCGTCCTGCCGGGACTGGTTGCGGTCTCATGGCTTGTCATGACGATCGTAAACGCGGTGCTGGCGCAGGGGGCGCTGATGCGGTTCGGCCGCAACCGGCGCCCTGCCATGCGTCTGGCCGAGCTGGACTTGCCGAACTGGCTGGCGCCGCTGTTCGCGGTATCGGTCGCTGTGGCATCGGCCGTACCAGGGACCATCGGGTTCCTGACGGTCAATCTGGCTCTGATCCTGGCGGTCCCGTTCGCCTTCGCCGGGCTTTCGGTGGTTCATGTATTTGCCAGCCGCAAATCGGCGCGCACGCTGATCCTGGTTGGCTTCTACATGATGCTGTTTCTCTTCGGGTGGCCGATCCTGCTTTTGGTCGGCCTGGGCATGATCGAGCAATGGATCGGGCTGCGCCGCCGGTTTTCCCCCGCGGCCCCCGGTCAGGAGGACGAGTGATGGAAGTTATTCTGCTGGAGCGGGTCGAGAAGCTCGGCCAGATGGGCCAGGTCGTCAATGTGCGTCCCGGCTTCGCCCGCAACTATCTGCTGCCGCAGAAGAAGGCCATGCGCGCCACCAAGGCGAACCTGGCCGTCTTCGAGAAGCAGAAGGCCCACCTTGAGGCCGTGAACCTGGAGCGCCGCAAGGACGCCGAGCAGGTCGCGACCAAGATGGACAACGTGACGGTCGTCGTGATCCGTCAGGCCGCCGAGACCGGCGTCCTGTACGGCTCGGTGACCACCCGCGACGTCTCCGACGCGCTGACCGCCGCCGGCTACAAGACCGATCGCAAGCAGGTCCAGATCGACACCCCGATCAAGACCCTGGGTCTGTTCAAGCTGCGCGTCGTCCTGCATCCGGAAGTGTCGATCACGGTAACGGTCAACGTCGCCCGTTCGGCCGAAGAAGCCGAGCTGCAGGCCCAGCGTGGCGGCATGATCACCGCCGCCGACCTGCGCGATCAGGACGAAGAAGAAGACACCTTCGTCGAAGAGACCGCGACCGAGGAAGAGGAGGGCTGATTGCCCTCCTGCCGGTAAAGTCCCGGGGATGCCCTCGGGATTTTCGCGGCACCATCGCACCGCTCGTCCGGAACCGCCCGCCCCACCCGGGGCCGGGCGGTTTTCCGCATTCGGGACTCCGCAGAGCGGTGGACCCGCATGACCCAGCGCATACATCCGCAATGCCAAATTGGGTAGCAGTCCTGACCAATTGACGGATTGTCGCCCCCCACCCCGCGCGCCATGCTGAGACGGCACCGCGGAAAGAGTTCGGCATGCTGCTGGTTCGTCTGCTT
>NZ_BADK01000133.1 GCF_000333595.1 Azospirillum sp. B506 | reverse complement strand
CAGCTTTTCAGCAGGTCGAAATGCTCGGCAGCCTCGATGCCGAACTGCCGCCACAGGGTTTCGATCAGTTCGCTGCTCATGGGTCACCGCTCATCGATCACCGCACACACATCACCGCCCCGGCGTGGAGGTGCCCCGCCGGAAAGTCAGGGCTTGGCAGGCGGCGGCAGGCCAGCGGCACGGCGGATGGCGGCGACGATGTCGTGGCCCTTCTTATGGGCGAGGTCGAGGCTCATGGTGCCGGAGGGCTTGGCGATGATCTCCACCGCGCCCAAGGCACGGGCCTCGTTCTCTTAGGGCGAGCCGACCTGCGCGACGGAGGAGATGATGACGACCTTGGCGCGCGACATCAGCGACAGATGCTCCATCACCTCCAGCCCGGACATTTCCGGCATCTCGATGTCGAGCAGGACGATGTCGGGCTTCAGGCTCTTGACCATATCCAGAGCCACCTTGCCGTTCTCGGCCGCGCCGACGAGAGACAGCTCGTCGTCCGCGCGCACGATGTCGCCGATGATGGTGCGCATCAGCACCGAGTCATCGACCAGCAGGATCGTCGGCTTCGCCATGGGTGATAATTTCCTATGTTTGCAGCGCCTGTCGGCTTTCGGTTTCTGTGTGACTGTCAGGAAAGTGTAGGCTTTGTTTGATGATCGGATCGCTTAAAATCGAATCCGATTTTAAGCGATCCGATCCAGGAGGGCGTTCAGCTTGCGGGCGATCGACGCAACCGGCAACACCTCCGTGGCGACCCCGGCCCGGATTGCCGCCTTCGGCATGCCGTCGACAGCACAGGTTGCGGGATCCTGAACCAGAACGGGGAAACGGCGCTCCGCGAAAGCGCCCGCGCCGGCGCTGCCGTCGTCGCCCATGCCGGTCAGGACGACGGCAACAGGCGACTCAGCCGATTCGGCCGCGCTGCGGAAGAGGCGGTCGGCCGACGGGTGGTAGAGGGCGCCGTCCGGGTCGGCGGCATGCAGGGTGAAGCGACCGGAACCACCACGGCGCACCGTCCAGTCGCCGCCACCGCGCAGGATGGTGACCGTTCCGGATTCGAGCGCGTCACCGTCGCCGCCCTCCACCACCGGCCGGCCGAGCGAGCGGGCGAGCGAGGCGGCGAAGCCGGCGGTGAAGCTCGCCGGCATGTGCTGCGCCACCACCAGCGGGCAGGGAAGCGGTCCCAGCGTGCCCAGCAGCTCCACGAGCGCCACCGGGCCGCCGGTTGACACCCCGACGACGATGAGGTCCGGGCGATGGCCGCGGCCGAGCGGACGCGGCTGCCGGGGCGGTTCGGCTGCCGGCGCGCTGACGGCCGCCGGACCGGGATCGGCGGTGCATTCCCCGGTCAGGGCCATGCGCCAGCGGCCCCAGTGGCGCACCTTCTCGGTCAGCTGGCGTTCGATGGACGCCATGTCGAAGGCGATGAAAGAGCTGTTCTTGCAGACGAAATCGACCGCTCCGGTCTCCAGCGCCCGGATGGTGGCCGCCGCCCCGTCCGATGTTTCGTTGGAGACCATGATGCAGGGCGGCCCCTTTTCCGCGGCGATGGCCTGGACAGATTCGATGCCGTCCATGATCGGCATGTTCAGATCCATGGCGACCACATGGGGCTTGAGCTTGCGCGACAGGCGCAGCGCTTCGGCGCCGTTGCGCGCCTCGCCGACGATCTCGATGTCCGATGCCGGCTCCAGCATCTTGCGCAGGGCGATGCGGACAAAGCTGCTGTCATCCACCACCAGCAGGCGGATGCGCGGATCGGTCATGGCGCATCCTTCCCTAGGGAAAGAACCTTGGTTCCGCCCGCTGCGGCGGTCAGTCCCTCCGGTCGCAGCACCGGGATCAGGGCGTGGTCCAGGCGGATGACGGCGGCAGTCAACCTGTCGGACAGCGGATCGACGTCCTCGCTGGCGATCTTGCGGATGCGTTGGATTTCGTCGGCGATCACCGCGACGGTACCGCCATCGATGTCCACCAGGATGGCAATGCCTGGCGTAGCCGGAATCGTGCCTACGGTTCCGCGCGCCAGCAGACGGCGCAGATCGATGACCGGCAGGATACGGCCGTCCACATCGGTCAGCCCGTCGAAGCTCTCAGTCCCCTTCGGCAGGCGCAGCCGATCGCCGATTTCGACCACGCGGCGGACCCTCTCGAACTCCAGCGCAAAAACGCGCGCCTCGACCACCAGGGTCAGGAAGCGGCGGTAGAACCGGCGCGGCAGGCGGCTGTCCGCCATGTCGTCGTCGGGATCCCCGCCGTCCGGCACGAAGCGGCCGATGTCGTCGAGTCGATCGCCCAGCATGCGCACCACCCCCTTCACGTCGAGCCAAGCTCCATTGAAATCGACCGATTGCGCCGGCGCTCCGGCCTCGCCGGCACGCAAACGGTCCAGCGGCACGCGCACCACCCCGCGTACGCTGTCCACCTGCACGCCGACCGGTCCACGGCGGGTCCGCATGACCACCGCATGGCCTCCCGGACGGTCGCCCGCACCCAGCGGGTCGGTGACCAGAATCGACCGTTCCTGCACCCGCGCCACGCCACGGACCAACGCTGGCGCATGGGGAAGCGGGCGCAGCTCGCCGACCGGGAAGACCAGCAACAGATCGGTCATCTCCAGCGCCTGGGGGCGGCCGGCGGCGTCGACCATCAGCAGGCGGATGCTGGCGCGCTCGCGCGATGGATCGGGCGGGTCGGCGGCTCCGCCGGTCAGCGCGTCTGCATCCATGCCCCCCGGAACGGCGAGTGCAGAGCCTCGCCCCAGCCGCATCAGATCGGGGTCGAGCAGACGCAGAGACCGGTCGCCATGGCGCAGCCGGCCAGCCACCGGCGTACCCTCGTCCTCCGGCTCCGCCACGGACCGGACCACCCGTTCGACCGGCAGGGTACCGCCAATACGGCCGGCGCGAAGTGCCAGCAATCCGTCTCCGGCGCGCAGCACGATCAGCAGGCCGCCGCGCCGCCCGCCCACCCAGGCCAGGCGCAGGGACGGATAACCGGTGACGTCCAGCACCGGCAGGATACGACCGGCGACATTGGCCAGCCCCTCCAGTTGGGGTGGGGAAAAGGGCAGCCTGGTGATGCCGGTCGGCTCGGCAACCTCCTCCACCCGGTCTGCTGCGACGGCGAAGGGCGTACCGGCGATGTCGAATGTGAGGAATCCGCTGGGTGTCATGACACCGCCTGCCCCCGCCGGTAAGCGAGCGCACGGTCGCCACGATGGCGCTCGAACCGGAAGGCATCGTCCAGACGGTCGGTGGTGCCGAGCACCAGCCACCCACCCGGCGCCACCGCTGCGGTCAGCACGGAGAGTGCCCGTTCGCGGCTGACATCGTCGAAATAGATCATGACGTTGCGGCAGGACACGAGGTCGAAGCCACCGGTCGGCGCGCCGTTCGGTGGCATCCCATCCATCAGATTGTGGCGGGCGAACCGCACGATCCGGCGGGCGTCGTCACGGACCCGGCGATGCAATGGCGCTTCAGCCCCCAACGGCACGAACCATCCGCCATACTCCGCCGGCATCTCGCGGAAGGGCCCCAGCCCTTCCCCGCCATAACAGGCATTGGTGGCCTGCCTGACAGCGACGCGGCTGAGATCGGTGCCGAGGATCTCGACGGTCCAGCCGGTTTCCATTCCGTTGGCGGTGCGGCGCGCCTGCCCGGCATCGGCCAGCGCCTCCAGCGTCACGATGGCGAGGCCATAGGCCTCCTCCCCGGTGGCGCAGCCGGCGCTCCACAGCCGCAACGTCCGTGTGGTGCTGCGCTCCGCGATCAGGCGAGGCAGCAGATGACAGCGCAGATGGGCGTGGTGCGGCAGGTCGCGAAAGAAATAGGTTTCGTGGATCGTCAGATTCTCGATCAGGCTCAGCCAGTCCGGGCTGTCGGCCGGCGCCCCTTCGATCTGCGCCACCCACTCCTCCAGCACCGCCAGCGGCATCGCCGCCAGGATGCGCGCCAGCTTGCGCTCCAGCGGTCGATCATGGCGGATGCCGGCCTTGCGTCTGACATCGTCCAGCAGCCGCCGTACCAGATCGTACAGCGGTCCATCCGATCCCGGCTGTGGTGAAGCGCCGGCGGCGGTCACGATGCCCGGAAACGTTCGGCCAGCCGCCGCGTGTCGTCGGCCAGCCGGGAGAGGTGGACCATGGTCGCCGTGATCTCCTCCGATGCCGCTGCATTCTTGGAGGCGACGGTGCGGATGTTGCCGACGTTCGATTCGATCTCGACGATATGGTCCTGCTGGTTGGCCATGGCGGCTGCCACCGACTGGACCATCCGGTCGATCTGACCTACCCGCTCGGCAATGCCATCCATCATATGGACCACCTCCGCCGTCGCGGCCATCCCCTCCTCCGCCAGAGCCGCTGCGGCCTCGACGATCTCGGCGATCTGGCGGGCGCTCTCCACCGCATTGTCGGCGAGCTTGCCGACCTCCTCGGCGACCACCTCGAAGCCCTTGCCCTGTTCGCCGGCTCGGGCAGCCTCGATGGAAGCATTGACCGACAGGATGTTGGTCTTCACCGCGATCTGGGTGATGGCTTCGGTGATGCGGCCGATGCGACGGCTGTTGTCGCCGATGGTCTGGGACACGCGGACCAGCCGCGCCATCTCCGCCTTGCCGCGGTCGGCGAAGCCGGCGGTGACCCGCACCATGTCGGACGCGGCGCGCGTGCTGTCGGTGACATCGGCGATGGCGCGGACGGACCGGCCAACCGCATTCACCACCCGGTCGAGATCCTCGGTCTGGATGGCAGCGCCGTCGGCGACCTGCGCGACCGCGGTACTGGCCTGTCCGGCGGCAACGGCGACCTGGGCCGCCTGGTGCCCGATATGCCGGAAGGACCCGCAGGCATCCTCCACCAGCCCCACCATCTCGCCAAAGCGGCCGGGAAGAGGCCCAGCGGGACGGCACCGCGACGTCCCCTTCTCCCTCCTGGGTCAGGCGGCGCAACGCCGCCTGGAGCCTGTCCTGAGTCTCGGTGATGCGATTCAGGGCCGCGGCGATGGTT
>NZ_BADK01000134.1 GCF_000333595.1 Azospirillum sp. B506 | reverse complement strand
GCGGCGGCCTGGCGCAGCACGACGACAAGGCGCTGGCCGGGACCGGACGGCGGCCAGTCCCCACCAGCCGGGAAGCCCAGTGCGTCGGCAAGACGGACCACCGGCAGGACACGCTTGCGGCGCATCACGGTCCAACAGCCGGAAACACGGTGGAAATCGTCGGCGGTGAAGCCGCAGACCTCCTCGACGAAGCGGTCGGGGATTGCCAGCACCTGATCGTCGACCTGGACCAGCAGCGTGCGCAGGATCGCCGCCGACAGCGGCAGGTCGATGGCGAAGGCGGTACCCGCGCCTTCCCGTGTGCGGATGGCGATGCTGCCGCCCAGCCGGGTGATGGCGGTGCGCACCACATCCATGCCGACGCCGCGGCCCGAGGTCTCGGTCACCGCTTCGGCGGTGGAGAAGCCGGGGGCGAAGATGAACTCGCGCACCGTGTCGGGCGACAGGCGGTGGCTGTCCTCCTCGGCGACCAGGCCCTGGCGCACCGCCTTGGCGCGCACCGCCTCCGTTACGATGCCACGGCCGTCGTCGGCGATCTCCACCACCACACGGCTGTTGCGCTGGATGGCGCGCAGGCAGAGCGTCGCCTGGGCCGGCTTTCCGGCCGCCTCGCGGTCGGCCGGCGGCTCGATGCCATGGTCGATGGCGTTGCGCACCATGTGCATCAGCGGGTCGTAGAGCATCTCCACCATGCTCTTGTCGATGCGGACATCGCCGCGCTCGGTGGCGAAGCGCACCGCCTTGCCCTGCACCCGCGCCAGTTCACGCACCACACGGGGAAATTGGTTGAACAGCGATTCGATGGGTACGACCCGCAGGTCCAGCGCAGCCTCGCGCAGCCGGTCGACGGAGCGGCTGAGCTGGGTGTCGAGATCCAGCAGGTCACGGCGGTGATGCTCGACCGCCTCGCGCAGGGCGCGCAGATCGGCATCGCCGGCACCGAGTCGTTCCGTCAGCGAAGCCAGCGCGCTTTCCAGCCGAAAATCGTTGGCGGTGGCGTTCAGGTCACCCGACAGCAGGACCATGCCGTCGATGCGGGCCATGAAACGGTCGATCGCCTCGCCGGGCACGCGCAGAATGCCACCGCCGTTCGTCGCGGAACGGACGGGCGTTGCGGTGGGCGGACTGGCAGGCGGAAGCGCCGCGGGCATCGCCGCCAGGGCACTGGCTGCAGGCAAGGCGGGCTCGGCCGGCGGCTCCGTCGTCCCGGGCTTGGCTGGTTCCCCCTCTTCTCCATGCCCACCGGGCAGGCAGGCCCGGATACGCAGAAAGCCGCCGCCAGGGTCGATGCCAGCCAGCGCATCGGCCAAGGTGGAACGCTCCTGCGGAGAGGCTATCAGCACCCGCAACCAGGTCTTGCCGTCGATGAATTCCGGCCAGTTGGTGATGGCGCGCACCTTGCTGCCCATCCACTGGACGAAGCCGGACGCAACCTCTGGTGAGGTTTCCAGGAAGGCGGTGACCTCGTAGAGCCGCATTTCCGTGTCGGCGATGGCGGCCCGCAGGTCGGCGGTGCTGTCCGGCGACAGGAAACGAAGCAGGCCGGGATCGAGCCCCAGTGCGGACAGCTCGTCGGCGGTCAGCGGCCGACGCGCCTCCCCGGCCTCCCGCTCGGCAGAGACGGCATCGACGAAGGCGCGCAGGCGCCCCTCCAGCATGGCGGCGGTGTCGGCATCCAAATCCTCGGCCGGTTCGCGCGCCGCCCGCTCCGTCAACTCCGTGAGCGCGGTACGGGCATCCGCCAGCAGCGCCGGCCAGTCGGCATGATCGGGGGCATCGCCGGAGGGAGCGGCGCGACGGATCACATCGGCCAGCACGCGCAGCAGGACCGAACCGCGCGGCAGCCGGATGATGTCCAGCGTCGCCGCCATGCGGTCGAGCAGCCCGCCCAGTTCGGCAGCGGCGGACGGATCGGCCAGTGCCGCCGGGTCGGCCAGCAGCGCATCGGCGCGAGCGCCGCCCTGAGCCAGGATCTGGGCATTGTGGTCGGCCAACAGCGTCGCCAGGATCGCCGCGCCGGCATCCTTGCCGGTCAGCCGACCGATGCGGGCACTGGCGGAGGCGACCGCCTGAAGCTCGCAAAGGATGCCGTCGGCGTCACGGGCGGCCAGTGCGTCGCGGAAGCGGCGCATGGTATCGGCAAAGGGCAGGAAATTCAGCCGCTCGCAGGCCAGTTCCAACCGGTCGGCAGTGTCGTCGACGCTGCGGGCGCCCTCCTCGTCCAGGCTGTCCAGGTCGAGAGCGCGGGTCAACGTCGCCATGCCATCATGCAGCAGGCCGACGAAAAGCCCCAGCATCCGCTCGTTTTCATGCAGGCGTANCGGCGGGGGCGGCGGTTGGGCGG
>NZ_BADK01000135.1 GCF_000333595.1 Azospirillum sp. B506 | reverse complement strand
GGCGTCCCGTGCCGGCCGCTGACCATGGCGAGCGCCCCTTCCACCAGCAGCCAGCCCGACCCGGCCAGGAACCCCGCCACCACCGGATAGGGGAAGAAGCGGACCAGCCGCCCCAGCCGCAGCCGCCCCACCGCCCAGAACAGCAGCCCGGTCACCAGCGTGCTGCCGCCCAGGATGGCGAAGGCGGTGGCGACCCTCACCCCCTCCGGCGCGCTCTCCAGCCCCGCCGCCATGGTCGCGACGGTGGAGGCGAGAATGGCGACCCCGGTTTCCTGCACCAGGGCGACGGAGTTCGGCTGTGTGCTGCGAAGGGCGACCAGCAGGGCCAGGATCGCGGCGCTCAGCAGCACCACCCCGACCCCGGCGTTCAGCCCGGCCGCCAGCGGCCCGGTGAACAGCAGCGCCGCAATCGCCAGCCCGTTGCCCAGATTGTCGATGCCGGCGATCAGCCCGATCATCGCCGATGCGGCCAGGGTCCGGCGGCGGTCGATGGTGGGGCCGTTGGTGGGACCGGCAGGGGGCTTCCGATTAAGCGCGTCGCTCATGATGTCGCGTCGGGTCCGAATGCGTGGAACGGGCCTCTGGTACGGCGGCGGATCGCCGTCACAGCGGTTGCAGTGAGCGGAAATTCGCCGGCCCAGGCAAGCAATAAGCGGCAATGGATTGTGTCGCGCCACTCAGCATTGCGCCGGTCTCCGCCTCCCGCCCATCGCCGGGCATCCGTCGGATCGGTGGAGCATCCCGACTTAAAGCGTGCATATCCATTGAAAATATCAATTATCAGGAATCATATGCGCCGATACGCAGTCTCCTGAGGGAGTATTTTATGAGATATGCATATTTGGTTGGGCTGCTGGTGCCTCTGACGCTCGGTGGCGCGGCGGGCGCCCTGGCGGCAAAGGAGAATGCGGAGCCGGCCGGTGAGTCCATCGGCAATCCGCCGCTGCTGACCAATTCCGAATCGCCGCGCGTCGGGTCGCTCCTGATGCGGCAGCCCAAGGCGACCGCCCGCCCGCACACCGGGCAGGCGCGCAATTACGACCTGTTCGTCTCCTTCACCGACGGCTACATCCGCAACCCGTCCCAGGGCCGTCCGGACGCGGTGCGGCTGCGCAGCTATCGCGGCACCCAGGTCGATCCCGCCCATCCCTATGTCGCGCCGACCATCGAAGCGACGCCGGGCGACACGGTCCGCATCACGCTGCACAACGACCTGCCGGCCGATCCGAACTGCACCAGCCAGGCGGCGGCGGACATCAACATCCCGCATTGCTTCAACGGCACCAACCTGCACAGCCACGGCGTCTGGGTCAGCCCGACCGGCAACAGCGACAATGTGCTGGTGTCGATCAATCCCGGCGTCGATTTCGAATATGAATACAACATTCCGGCCGACCACCCCGCCGGCACTTTCTGGTACCACCCGCACCGACATGGCTCGACCGCCCTGCAGGTCGGCAGCGGCATGGCGGGCACTCTGATCATCCGCGGCGACCGCCCGCCGACGCCGGACGCCAATGGCGACCTCGACACCCTGCTGTCCAGCCCCAAGGGCGTGGCGATGACCGAGCGGGTCCTGCTGTTCGAACAGATCCCCTATGCCTGCACCAGGGACGGCAAGCTGAAGTACAAGGACGACGGCAAGACCATCGACTGGAGCTGCGCGCCGGGCGAGGTCGGCGAGGTCGTGTCCTATGACCAGTTCGGGCCGGGCACCTGGGAACAGTCCGGACGTTTCACCACCGTCAACGGCCGCGTCCGTCCGATGTTCGCCAACGCCAGGACCGGCGAGCCGGAGCGCTGGCGCCTGATCCATGGCGGCGTCCGCTCCCCCATCACCGTGGAGTTCCGCAAGCTCGACCCCACCGATTTCTTCCAGCGCGAAAAGACCCTGTCGGCCGCCGATCAGGACCTCTTCGCCAAGGAACGCTGCACCGGGCAGCCGGTGCCCTACATCCTGGCGGCCGCCGACGGCCTGACCATGGAGGAAGGGCAGGTGCGAACCAGCGTGCCGATGCAGCCGGGCTATCGTGACGACCTGCTGGTCAATTTCCCCGAACCCGGCATCTACTGCGTCGTCAACAAGCCGGCGGCCGCCAACGCCAGCCCGGACCGGACCGCCACCTCCACCGGTGTGCTTGGCTTCGTCCGCGTGAAGGGCGACCGCGCGGTCAAGGATCCGGTGAAGGAGACCATCCGCCGCCTGACGGTCAACGCCACGAAATACGCGCCGTCCGTCGCCAAGGAGGTCATCGACGGGCTGACCGCCCGCTGCTTCGGCAAGACCATGGTCGACACCCCCTATTGCCCGCGCTTCGCCAAGTTCACCGCCCACCGGCCGATCTCCGACCATGAGGTGATGCACCAGCCCAAGCAGGAGCTGACCTTCTTCATCAATCTGCCGCCGCAGGGGGGCAAGCGCACCAACCCGCTGTTCCAGGTCGCCAACAGCTTCGAGGTCGTGGAGAATCCCGACGGCACCTATGGCCCGAAGGGGGCCGCCGCCTACCAGCCGGGCGTGGTCAACCGGCCGGTGATCCTGGGGACCGCCCAGCAGTGGGAGCTGGAATCCTATTTCGTCAGCCATCCCTTCCACATCCACGTCAACCCGTTCCAGATCGTCTCGATCGTCGGTCCCGACGGGCGTGACGTCAGCGAGCCCGGATCGGGCGATCCCGACTATGCCGGCATGAAGGGTGTGTGGAAGGACACCATCTGGGTGAAGAGCGACAACGGCAGCGCGCTCACCTCCACCGACGTCCCGAAGGGCATCTACAAGGTGACGATCCGTACCCGCTACGAGCGCTTCATCGGCGAATTCGTTCTGCACTGCCACATCCTCGACCATGAGGATCAGGGCATGATGCAGAATGTCAGCATCGGCGTGCCCGATGGCCATGGCGGCGTTGCCGGCGCTCATCACTGACCGGTTGCGCACTCCCTCCCTCCCCGGGGACGGGGGCGGGGAGTGCGCGCCCACCACCGAATGCTGCGATCCGTCGCTGCCTCCAACCATTGAAAAAGGCCCCTGTTTGCGTCTACGGTCGCGCGTCCCCTTGGAGTGAGTGCATGCGCGATATCACCCCCGTCACGGTCGCACGCGGCGACGGCATCGGCCCTGAGATTATGGATGCGGTGCTTTCTGTGATGAATGCGGCCGGCGCGCGGCTGAAGGTGGAAGAGGTTCCGGCCGGCGAGGCCGTCTACAAGCGGGGCCATCCCGGCGGGCTGGATGCGGCCGGCTGGGGGTCGATCCGCCGGACGCGGGTCTTCCTCAAGGGGCCGATCACCATGCCCCAGGGATACGGCAACAAGTCGCTGAACGTGGTCGCCCGCACCACGCTGGGCCTGTTCGCCAATGTCCGTCCCTGCGTGTCCTACCACCCCTATGTGCGGACCCGGCACCCGCGCATGGACGTGGTCATCATCCGCGAGAACGAGGAGGACCTTTACGCCGGGATCGAGCACCGCCAGACCGACGACGTGATCCAGTCGGTGAAGCTGATCTCCCGGCCGGGGTCGGAGCGCATCGTCCGATACGCCTTCGACTACGCCCGCTCCAACCACCGGCAAAAGGTGACGGCCTTCGTCAAGGACAACGTCATGAAGATGACGGACGGGCTGTTCCTGAAGATTTTCTATGAGATCGCGGCCGATTATCCGGAGATCAAAGCCGACCACATGATCGTCGACATCGGCCCCGCCCGTCTGGCCGACCAGCCGGAACGCTTCGACGTAATCGTCACCCTGAACCTCTTACGCGACATCGTCTC
>NZ_BADK01000136.1 GCF_000333595.1 Azospirillum sp. B506 | reverse complement strand
TGCGGTACGGTCATCTCATCTGAAAACGCCGGGCACTCCGGCCATAGCGGATGGGAAGGGACGATGACGAACCCGAATACGGGATCGCAGACTTCATCCGGCGCCGCGGGCCGGCCGGATGGCGGTAAAGCTGGTACAGGCCAAGACCGACCGCGTGCTCGCCGGATTTTTCGAACGCTTCGCTGAAGAGATCGGCAGCCATCACGCCTGACGCGACACAATGCCGCAGGACGGAAGGCCCGACAGCGTCTTTCGCATCTGCAGCATCATGGGTCAGGATAGCAGGCGTCGCGGGTGCTCTTTGCCGGTGGAGATGCCGAGTGGTCCTGTCCCAGCCCACTACCCCCAACCCTATACAAAGCCTCGCCCCACCGGCCTCTGACGCCGACCGCATGATTTTCGGCCGGATCCTGGCGCTGGCCGCGGCCGATCCGGAGCGGACGATGGTCCAGGCGCTGGCGCTGGCCAAGGACGATCTGGCCGAGCTTGCTGCACGCCACGCCCCGCAGTTCACGGACGCCGTCGCCGCCCTTGCCGATGGGGAAGAGTGCGGCGAGGATGCCATCGAGGAAGCGGACCTTCGCGCCTTCCTGGTCGAGCATGGCGCGACGGGAGCCGACGAGGAGCGCTGGCTGGCCACCATCCTGGCGCGACGGTCGCTGGAGCCGAACCATCTGTGGCAGGATATGGGCTTTCACGACCGTGGTGAACTCAACACCATGTTCCGGCTGCATTTCCCGGCCCTGGTCGCGATGAATTCCGGCGACATGAAGTGGAAGAAATTCTTCTATCGCCAGCTTTGCGAGCGCGAGGGGCTGATGCTGTGCAAATCGCCCAACTGCGAGGTGTGTGACGACGTCGAGGTCTGTTTCGGCGAGGAGGCCGGCGATCCGCTGTCCACCCTCTCCCGACTCGCCCGCGGCGCGTAAGGCGCTTCAGCGAGGCTGGGCGCCCAGATCCTCGAAGGTCAGGCCCTTGTCGGTGTGGCGGAAACGGCCCTTGCCGTTGACGGTCAGCGGCGGTTGCCCCGGCTGCGGCACGAAGGTGGCGGCATAATAGCAATCATACTGGCCGCTTCCGGTCGCCCCACCTTTCTGCTTCGCCTCGATGCAGCCCTGCTTGCGGAAATTGTCGAAGGCGCGGAAGGCCGCATTGCCCTGCCGCTCCAGCGTGCGGCGGGTGTGTGCCTCCACCAGCTTGCGCATGTCGCCCTCCGACGGCTCGCCCGAACAGGCGGCGACCAGCAGCGGGACGAGCAGGACGAGATGCCTCACCGCCCCCCCAGCAGCCGGTCCACCCGCTCCTTCAAGGCGGAAAAGGATGGCGGTTTGACGACGAAACCGTTGACGCCCAGTGCCATCGCCTGCTTGACGATCTCCGATTCGGTGTGGTTCGTCAGGAATACAACCGGGGCGCGGGGATTGGCGGCCTCGGAACTGGCGCGTAGGCGGGCGAGGAATTGCAGGCCGGAAACCGGCTTCATGTCGATGTCGCAGACGATCAGGTGCGGATCGACGCGGATGCATTCGTACATCGCCGACTCGCCATTGTCTGCCTCCGTCACGTCACGGAAGCCAATCTGGCCCAGAATCTGAACGATGGTGCGGCGGACGAAGGGTTGGTCCTCCACCACCAGGATGCGATGCCGGGCATAGTCGATCGCCTGCCTATCCATCCCCAATCCTCCAGCCAGATCGCCATTTCCAACTGATACCGTCCGAAACGGCGCCGGGCAACCGATGGTCGGTTACCGATGGATGGAATATGGTTTTATCTCTGTAAAATTTTCGGCGATTTGCACCCCTGGCGGGCGTGACATCAGCTGGCGATGGAGGCGGGGATCGCCGCGCTGGCAAAAACCGGAGCGGGATAACCGTCGCTGACGACGACGCGATTGCGTCCCATCGCCTTCGCTTCGTACAGCGCCCGGTCGGCCCGCCCCAGCGCCCGTTCGATGCTGGAATCCTCCTCCCCACACATGGCTACGCCGATGCTGACGGTCATGCGCAAGCACCCTTGCCCCTGATCGACGGGCT
This sequence comes from Azospirillum sp. B506, assembly GCF_000333595.1. GTDB lineage: Bacteria > Pseudomonadota > Alphaproteobacteria > Azospirillales > Azospirillaceae > Azospirillum. The sequence goes on along the minus strand of NZ_BADK01000136.1, from coordinate 2,560 downwards.
GGAGCGGCACGTCGGCCATCGCCAGCTTGTGGCGTAGCCGTTCCGCCACCTCGGTCGCCGCGGCCAGCGGGGTTTCCGGAAGGATGATCGCGAATTCCTCGCCGCCCACCCGTCCGATATGGTCGGTGTCGCGCAGTTCGTTGCGGCAGATCTCCCCCAGACGAACCAAGGCCTGGTCCCCCATCGCATGGCCGTGGGTGTCGTTGATCATCTTGAACCGGTCGATGTCCATCATCAGCACCGACACCGGCCTGCCGTAACGGCGCAGCCGGGCCATTTCGACCTCCGCCAGCTCCAGAAAACGGCGGCGGTTGTTCAAGCCGGTCAGCGGGTCGGTGGTCGCCATTCGGCGCAACTCGCTTTCCGCCCGTTTGCGTTCCGATACGTCGCGGATCACGGCGGTGAACATCATGCCGTCGGCGTTGTGCAGCTTGGCGATCGATATTTCCGCCGGGAACTCCCGCCCGTCGGCGGTCAGCCCCTGAACTTCACGGCGTTTGGTCATCACCTGCGCCTGCACCTCCGACGCGCCGAAAGCGGCAATGTGCGCGCCGTGGTCCAGCCGGAAGCGCTCGGGGATCAGCAGCGACAGCGGACGGCCCAGGATGTCGCCGGCGTCATAGCCGAACAGGCTTTCGGCCGCCCGATTGAACAGGGTGATGTTCAGGTTGGCGTCGGTGGTCAGAATGGCATCCTGCGCCAGCCCGATGATGCCCTGCAGCCGCTCCTCCGACAGCCGCAGTTCCTCCTCCAGCCGCTTGCGGGCCATGGCGTGCTGGACCGCCCGCCACATCAGCGGCCCGTCGGTCTGCCCTTTGACCAGATAGTCCTGGGCGCCGTGGGCCAGGATCTCCAGCGCGAAATCCTCGTCGTCATAGCCGGTCAGCACCACCAGCGGCAGCGATGGCACGTCGGCATGCAGACGGGTCACCGTCTCCAGCCCAAAGCTGTCGGGCAGCGAGAGGTCGAGCAGGATGACGTCGCAGGCGTTGCGGCTCAGCCATGTCCGCGCGTCCGTCAGCGAGGTGGCGCGCGCAATGGTGCTTCGACGGGCATAAGGCGTCAGCGACCGGGTGACAAGCCGCGCGTCGGCATCGTCATCCTCGACCAGCAGGATCGCCGTGTGTTCCTCCATGGATAAGAGATCGTGCGATACGGTCGGCTTGTCCGACATCGGGATGGGCGTGGTGATGGGCATGGCGGACCTCCCTCACCGTGGCAGCCGGACGACACGGAACCAGTATTCCTCGATGCTCTTCACGGCATCGAAGAAGGCGTCCATGTCCATCGGCTTGGTGATGAAGCTGTTGGCACCCAGCAGATAGCTGGCGTTCACGTCGCGATCGACGTCGGAGGTGGTGAGGATCACCACCGGAATGGTCTTCAGCTCCTCGTCGGCTTTCAACTCCTGCAGCACCGCGCGACCGTCCATCCGCGGCATGTTGAGGTCGAGCAGGATCAGATCCGGACGGACTGCATCGGCGAACGGTCCCTGGCGGTGCAGATACTCCATCGCCTCCACTCCATCGCGGACATGGCCGACGTTGCACAGGATGCGCCCGTCGCGCAAGGCGCGCTTGGCGAGACCGGCATCCGCCGGGTCGTCCTCGACCAACAGGATCTCGAAGGGGGATGTCAGATCCTGCATCAGGGGAATCCCAGGACGGAGGGATGGGGGAGATGGATGGAAAAAATGCTGCCCTCACCGGGACTGGAGACGAGGGTGATGCGTCCGCCCAACCGCTCAGCCATCTTGCGGGCGATTGCCAGCCCCATGCCGGTGCCGGGATGGTCGGTGCGCGAATGCAGGCGGCGGAAAACCTCGAAAATCTGGTCGCTATACCGCGGATCGATGCCGATGCCGTTGTCGCGTACGTCGATCACGTCAAAGTCGTCGATCCGCCGGTGCGACACCTGCACCTCCAGCGCGCGGCTGGGATCGCGGTATTCGACGGCGTTGGCGATCAACACAGCGAAGATCTCGCGCAGCCGGCGTTCGTCGGCCTGCACCGTCGGCAGCTCCGCCACCGTCACCGTGGCGCCTGCATCCTCGATCCGCCGCTTCAACGCGGTCAACGCCGCCTGCAGAGCAGCGGCGGCGGGAATGACACCGCAGCCGAGCGGCACACGGTCCTCCGCCAGGAAAAGCTGGACGTCGCGCAGCAGCATCTTCAGCCGGCCGGCGCCGTCGACGATCTCGCGGATGAAGCCCTCGCTCTCCTCGTCCAGCCTGCCCTTCTGCTGCCGTTCCAGCAATTGGGCATAGCTGGCGATGGCCCGCAGCGGCTCCTGCAGGTCATGGGCGGCGGCGTAGGCGAACTGCTCCAGCTCGTTCTTGGCGCGGCCGAGTTCTGCGGTGCGCAGGTCGACCTGACGTTCCAGCCTATAGCGGCGGCCGACCGCCAGGAAGGTCACTGCCTCGATCAGCAGCGACAGCAGCAGGAAGGCGGCCTGGAACCCGCGGAAGGCCGGATCGGCATGGGCCATCCCATCCCAGCTGGTGCGCGGAGCCAGCGCCCAGGTCCAATAGCCGTCCGGCAGGTGGATCCGCTCGATCAGC
>NZ_BADK01000137.1 GCF_000333595.1 Azospirillum sp. B506 | reverse complement strand
CTGGAAGGCGCTGACNGACGCCATCGGCAACAAGGTGCAGCTGGTCGGCGACGACCTGTTCGTCACCAACCCCAAGCGTCTGGCCCAGGGCATCCGCCAAGGCGTCGCCAACTCGATCCTGGTGAAGGTGAACCAGATCGGCACGCTGTCGGAGACGCTGGAAGCCGTCGACATGGCACACAAGGCCGGCTACACCGCCGTCCTGTCGCACCGTTCGGGCGAGACCGAGGACAGCACCATCGCCGATCTGGCGGTCGCCACCAACTGCGGCCAGATCAAGACCGGCTCGCTGAGCCGTTCCGATCGCCTCGCCAAGTACAACCAGCTGATCCGCATCGAGGAGCAGCTCGGCGCAGCATCCCGCTTCGCCGGCCGCGGCATCCTGAAGGCCTGAGGTTTGTCGAGCTCCTGAAGTCCCCTGCCCGGCGATCCCCCCGCCCGCCCTCTCCCGCCCCCGGAGAGGCGACAACGGCGGCAGGAAACGCACCTGAAGGGACTTCAAGGACGGGCGGCGGGCGCCCTTATCGCTGAGACGTCCCGCCGTTGTGCCCCCTCCTCCCGTCTCTCCCCGGGGGGAGGGGGAAGCCCCGCCGGACCCTCCCGCAGAATTCGGCCACCGGCAACCTGCGGCATAGTGTCAAGGAGGGGGGTTTCCGATGGTTCTATGTTGCGATGCACAGTTAATATATTAATATATCGATGGTTCCCGGCGCGGCGCAGAACGCTGGCGCAAAACGGGCGATGAGCATGGAAGAAACAGTGGACGGCAACTCGTCCCGTCCCGCCGCCGCCCCCTCGGACCGTAGAAACGGGCCGCTCGCTCGACCCGGTCAACCGGAGTGTTCAAAAATGCGTGCCAGTGGTGAAGCCCTCGGCAACGGCGCCTCTGCCGTGGTCGAGAATGTGACCTTCGACGAAATCCAGATCGGCCAATCGGCCAGCCTTTCCCGTCAGCTGACGCTGATGGATGTGGAGCTGTTCGCCACCGTGTCGGGCAACATCAACCCGGCCCATCTCGACCCGAAATTCGCTGCCGACAGCCGGTTCCAGAAGGTGATCGGTCCCGGCATGTGGACCGGCTCGCTGATCTCCGGCGTGCTGGGCACCTATCTGCCCGGCGCCGGTTCGCTCTATGCCGGCCAGAGCCTGCAGTTCCGCCGCCCGGTGGGCCTGGGCGACATCGTCACCGCCACCGTCACCGTGATCGAGAAGCGACCGGCCAAGAATGTCGTCGTCTTCGACTGCGTCTGCACCAACCAGGATGGCGAAGTCGTCGTGCTCGGCACCGCCGAGGTGGTCGCACCGACCCAGAAGGTCGTCCGCGCGGCGCATGAGCTGCCGCAGATCCAGATGATCCGCCACGACAAGCACGACGCCCTGCTTGCCAAATGCGACGAGTTGCCGCCGGTCGTCACCGCCGTCGCCTATCCCTGCGATGCCAGCTCCCTCCAGGGCGCCGTCGAGGCTGCCGAGGCCGGGCTGATCGAGCCGATCCTGGTCGGGCCGGAAGCCCTGATCCGCAAGGTCGCCGCCGCCGGCGGGCTCGACATCGCCCGCTACCGCATCGTCGACGCCGCCCACAGCCGCGCCGCCGCCGCCGCCGCCGTGGCGCTGGCCCGCACCGGCGAGGCCGAGGCGGTGATGAAGGGCAGCCTGCACACCGACGAGTTGATGGGCGAGGTGGTGAAGAAGGAGACCGGCCTGCGCACCGCCAGCCGGATCAGCCACGTCTTCCTGATGAATGTGCCGACCTATTCCAAGACGCTGCTGATCACCGACGCGGCGATCAACATCTACCCGACGCTGGAAGACAAGGTCCACATCGTCCAGAACGCCATCGGCCTCGCCAAGATCCTGGGCGTCGCCACCCCGCGCGTCGCCATCCTGTCGGCGGTCGAGACGATCAATCCGAAGATCAACACCACGCTGGAAGCCGCAGCACTCTGCAAGATGGCCGACCGCGGCCAGATCACCGGCGGCATCCTCGACGGCCCGCTGGCCTTCGACAACGCCATCTCCGCCGAAGCCGCCCGCACCAAGGGCATCGCCTCCCCGGTCGCCGGCCAGCCGGACATCCTGCTCGCCCCCGATCTGGAGGCCGGCAACATGCTGGTCAAGCAGCTGTCCTTCCTGGCCAACGCCGACCTCGCCGGCATCGTGCTGGGCGCCAAGGTGCCGGTCATCCTCACCAGCCGCGCCGACAATGTGCGGGCACGGCTCGCTTCCTGCGCCGTCGCCTCGCTGGTCGCCGCCGCTCAACGCCAGCCGAAGCTCGCGCTGGCCGCCGAATAGGACGTTTTCGTCATGGTCGCACTGTCAAACTCCAGCGAGGATGCCTGCCTCGTCATCAACGCAGGGTCCTCCAGCCTGAAATTCTGCGTCTTCCAGGGTGGCAGCGCCGCCGAGATCGCCCCGGTCGTCACCGGCCAGATCTCCGGCATCGGCACCGCCCCCCGCTTCGAGGCGAAGGACGCCGGCCGCAACAAGATCGCCGACCACAGCTGGGCCGACGGGGAGAATCCGGGCCGTCCCGAGCTTCTGCACCATCTGCTCGACTGGATCGGCGGCACGCTGAAGGGCGCCACGCTGGTGGCCGCCGGCCATCGTGTCGTCCATGGCGGCACCCGCTTCTCCGCCCCTGTCCGCGTGACCCCGGCGGTGCTCGACCAGCTGGAGGAGCTGATCCCGCTCGCTCCCCTGCACGAGCCGCACAACATCGCCGCCATGCGGGCGCTGGCCCAGGTCTATCCGTCGCTGCCGCAGGTCGCCTGCTTCGACACCGCCTTCCACCAGACCCAGCCCTGGCAGTCGCAGACCTTCGCCATCCCACGCGAGCTGACGGCGGAAGGCATCCGCCGCTACGGCTTCCACGGCCTGAGCTACGAGTATATCGCCCACCGCCTGCCCCAGGTGGCGCCGGAACTGGCCGACGCCCATGTGGTGGTCTGCCATCTCGGCAGCGGCGCCAGCCTATGCGCCATGCGCGGCGGGCACAGCGTCGACACCACCATGGGTTTCACCGCGCTGGACGGCGTGCCGATGGGCACCCGGCCGGGCGCCATCGACCCCGGCGTGCTGATCTATCTGATGCGCGAGAAGGGCTACGGCGCCGACGAGCTGGAAAAGCTGCTCTACCACAAGTCGGGCATGCTGGGCGTGTCGGGCATCTCCAACGACATGCGCGACCTGGAGAACTCCGACCTTCCGGCCGCTGCCGAGGCGGTGGAGCTGTTCTGCCACAACGTCGCCAAGCAGGTGGCGGCGCTGGCCGGCTCGATGGGCGGGCTCGACGCCGTGGTCTTCACCGCGGGTGTGGGTGAGAACTCGACCCTGGTGCGGGCGCGGGTGGCGGAGAAGCTGGCCTGGCTCGGCGTCGCCATCGACCCGGCGGCCAACCGGGCGAAGGCGACCCGCATCTCCGCCCAGGAGAGCCGCGTGCCGGTCTTCATCATCCCGACCGACGAGGAACGGATGATCGCCCGCCACACGCTGGGCGTCATCGCCGCCGATCAACTGAGCCGGGCGGCCTGAGTGTAGCGGATGCCGGCCGCTTTCCCTCTCCCGAGATGGGAGAGGGAAAGCGGCCCGGATAAGGAAGAAGTCATCATGGAACAGGTCCCCACATCTCCGGCCACAAGCCCGACCGAGAATGTCCGGCTTGGCATCCTGTCGATGCTGCTGGCGATGGTCCTGATGACCATCATGAACGCCCTCGCCAAGATCCTGGCGGAGACCTACCCGCTGGGCGAGGTGACCTTCTTCCGCAACCTGTTCGCCCTGCTGCCGGCGGTCGCCATGGTCGCCGCGGCGGGCGGGCGGAGCTGCCTGCACACCACCCACTGGCAGGGGCATCTGTGGCGGGCCGTCGTCGGTCTGGCATCGATGGTGCTGCTGTTCTGGGCCTATCACCTGATGCCGCTGGCGAATGCCGTGGCGATTTCCTATTCGGCGCCGCTGTTCCTCACCGCCCTGTCGGTGCCGCTGCTGGGCGAGAAGGTCGGTGCCTTCCGCTGGGGCGCCGTGGTTGTCGGTTTCGCCGGCGTGCTGATCATGGTGCAGCCCGGCCCCGACATGATCGACCGCGGAGCGATGGTCGCGCTGACCGCCGCCGTCTGCTACGCCCTGGCGATGATCGCCATGCGCCAGCTCGGCCGTACGGAAAAGCCGGTGACCACCGTCTTCTACTTCACCGTGGTCTCGACCCTGCTCAGCGCACTGGCCCTGCCCTTCGGCTGGACGACACCGGACGGACATGCACTGCTCCTGATGGCGGCGATGGGGATCGCCGGCGGCGGGGCGCAGTATTTCAGCACGCGGGCCTATTCGCTGGCCAGGGCGGTGGTGGTCGGCCCCTTCAGCTATGCCAGCCTGATCTATGCGACAATCCTCGGCTGGCTGGTCTGGGGCGATGTGCCGGCACCGCATGTGGTGATCGGCGCCACGGTGGTCATCGGCAGCGGACTGCTGATCCTGTACCGCGAGACCCGCCGGGCCTCCTCCGGTGACGAACGGGCCGGCTCCTCCCGGAAAGCCCGCAATGCCGGCCCGATCAGGACCGCCTGAATACCGAAGCATCAATGGATTTTGGTTCCAAGGAAGGAACAGGCATCATGGTTACGACCGATGTCCAAGGCAGCACTCCGGCCCCCCGCCTGACTGGCCGGTTTCAGCTGATCCACGGCGGACGGACCGATGCCGGCCGCGACACCCGACAGGATGCGACCGCCACCGAACGTCCAACGCTGTTCTCCCCAAGCCGCAAGACGGGACGCCCCGAACATCCGGTCTGCGCCATCGTCGGTGGCATCGGGCTGGCGGCCAAGCTGGATCTGCTGGCCCGACTGGTGGCACGGGTCGATGTTCTGGCGCTCGGCGGCGGCATCGCCAACAGTTTCCTGGCCGCCACCGGCACCGACATGGGAGCCTCGCTGTGCGACCATGACCTGATCGACCAAGCCCGCCGGATCCTGGACAAGGCGAAGGCATGCGGCTGCGAGCTGATGCTGCCGGTCGACGCGGTGGTGGCGAGCGACGTGCGCGCGGGAGCGGAAGACCGCGTCATCGCCTGCGCCGCCATCGGGCCGGAGGACATGGTGCTCGACATCGGGCCGGCGACGGTGGCCCGGCTGACCGCCTGCATCGAAACGGCCCGGACGGTGGTCTGGACCGGACCGCTCGGCGTCTACCGGATCGCCCCCTTCGACGGCGGCACCAACGCGCTGGCCTGGTTCATCGCCCGCCGGACCCGCGACGCCGGCCTGCGGTCGGTCGCGGCCGGCGAGGACACCATCGCCGCACTGGCCGCCGCCGGGGTGGAGGAGCGCTTCAGCGAACTCACCACCGCCGATGCCTTGCCCGCCTGGCTGGATGGGGATGTGCCGCACGCGCTGCCGGCCTGACGGGACGACTTCCCGGGGCCATGCGCCCCGACATTGCAATTCCTGCGGGTTGAAACCCGCTTCCTGCGGTTAAATCAGGTCTCCGCCCCAATCGGCACGGGACCGCAACGGAAAGACTGGAGCACATCATGGCTGTACGGGTAGCGATCAACGGTTTTGGCCGCATCGGCCGTCTGGTTCTGCGCGCCATCTACGAGAGCGGCCGCAAGGACGTGGAGGTCGTGGCGATCAACGACCTCGCCGATCTGAAGGCCAACGCCCACCTGCTGAAGTACGACAGCGTCCACGGCCGCTTCCCCGGCACCATCGAGACCGCCCAATCAGAAGACGGGGGCGGCGTGCTGATCGTCAACGGCCACTCCATCAAGGTCGTGCAGGAGCGTGACCCGGCCAAGCTGCCGTGGAAGGATCTCAACATCGAGATCGCCATGGAATGCTCTGGCATCTTCACCAAGCGCGCCGATGCCGCCAAGCATCTGGAAGCCGGTGCGCAGAAGGTGCTGATCTCGGCCCCGGCCACCGACGAGGACATCACCGTCGTCTACGGCGTCAACCACGACAAGCTGACCGCCGAGCACAAGATCGTCTCCAACGCGTCGTGCACCACCAACTGCCTGGCGCCGGTCGCCTTCGTGCTGAACAACCTGGTCGGCATCGAAAAGGGCTTCATGACCACGATCCACTCCTACACGGGTGACCAGCGGATCGTCGACACCAACCACAAGGACCTGCACCGCGCCCGCGCGGCGGCCCTGAACATGATCCCGACCTCGACCGGTGCGGCCAAGGCCGTCGGCAAGGTTCTGCCGGAACTGAAGGGCAAGCTGGACGGCACCGCCATGCGCGTGCCCACGCCGAACGTGTCGGTCGTCGACTTCAAGTTCACCGCCAAGCGCGCCACCTCGGTCGAGGAAATCGTCAAGGCGATCTCCGAGGCCGCCAACGGCGCCCTGAAGGGCGTTCTGGCCGCATACGACGAGGACCTGGTGTCCTCGGACTTCAACCACGATCCGCACAGCTCTACCTTCGCGCTGAAGGAGACCAAGGTCATCGATGGCAATTTCGTCCGCGTCATGGCGTGGTACGATAACGAGTGGGGCTTCTCCAACCGGATGGCCGACACCGCCGTCGCGATGGCGAACGCCAAATAGAATCAGCCCGACCCAGACCAGAAGGAGCCGGACGATGAGCAAGACGATCATGTGGGCCGAAACCGACGCCAAAGGTTTCGAGTCCGAGTGCCTGTTCAACGAGGACAGCCGCCACTACGAAGTGATGGTCTGCGCTTCGGGCCGCCGGCTCTGCCGGTCGGAGTCCTTCCCGGCCCAGTCCGACCCCATGCAGGGGATGAGCGACGACGACCGCCAGCGGGCGTTGCACTGCGCCGAGCGGCTGGTAACCGAGATCGAACACGATCTGGGCGACCGCTGACAGTACAGTTGCGAACGGCCCGGGCCGGCATCCTCGCGGTGCCGGCCCTTTCGTCGTTTCTCAGCGCACCTAACCATGGGCAGCGAAATCGGCGGTCCGTTCGACGAGGTCGTCCAGGTTGCGGCGGAACTGCTCCAGCGCGAAACCGGTGCCGAACATCCGCCACAGCCAGTCGGTCGGCATGTCGCGCGTCCGCCGTTCGGCCCGCGTGCGGTCGATGCTGCTGCGGTAGGCCGCCAGCGCATCGGCAAGCGCGGTGGAACGGTCGGGAGGCTTTCCGCCAGCCAGCGCGTCGGCCAGACCGCGCAGGGTGGCAGCCCCCGCCGCGGCGACCGGTGTCCAGTCGGGACAGATCGCTCGGTCCGGCAGGTCCTGCCGCGGCTCCCCCACCGCGCGGCGCAGCATCACCACATCGTGCCGCAGCCGCATCAGGGTGCGCAGCAGCGGATCGGGATCGGGCAGGTCGGCCAGTCGGCTGTGCCGCTCCCGCGCCGCCTCCCCCACCAGGGTCTCCAGCCGGTTGAGGGCTTGCCGGGTCCGCACCACCAGCCGGCTCATGACGGCCTGCGAGGCGTCATCGGTGGCTGCCAGCGTGTCGAGCTGTTCGGCCATCAGCCGCGCCGCCTCCGCCGCCGTGTCCAGCACGGACCTCGAGGCACGGGCCGGCGCCACCAGAAGCGAGACAACGATGCCGACAACACAGCCGAGCCCGACCTCCAGCATGCGGTCGGTGGCAAAGCTGAGCGGGCCGAGACTGGCCCCGGACGTGCCGAGCAGCACGATGATCGCGGTGATCGGAGCGATGCGGAAACCGGCCGACAGGGCGGCGAGGTAGGACAAAGGCGCCACTGCCGCCAGCAGTGCCGCCGCACGCGCCAGACCGTCCGTGTGCGGGATCAGAATGGCGATCACCCCGCCATAAACCACGCCGACCAACGATCCGACGAAGCGGTCGAGCGCCGCCTTCAGCGATCCCCCGACATTGCTTTGGGTGACGATCAGCGCCGTGATCACCGCCCAAAAACCCTGCGGCAAGTCCAGCACATCCGCCAGCGCGAAGGTCGCGAGGCTGGAGGTGGTCATCCGCAGGGCGTGCACCAGTCTCGACCGGCTCCGCGCCATCCAAGCCACCAGCACGCTCGGCCATCCGCTCATCCCATCAGTCCCGGTCAATCTTCGACTGATGCTCAGTGTCCGGCATGACGAGGCAAACCACCAGAGACAGTGCGGTGCGGCGGTCCGGGGAGCGCCATTCCGCCAGTGTCGGTCACTCCTCCTCCTCGTCTTCCTCCTCGTCCGGAACCTCCTCGAAGACGATCCGGTCTCCGACGGCGTAGAGCATGCACTCCTGGCTGCCGCCGGATTGTCCGCACCGCTCCAGCGCCGCCGTCTTCGCCTCCTCCTCGCTGTCGCGATCCCAGACTGTGGCCCAGCGGCCGGCCAGGGTCACGGCCAGCGCCTTGTGGCCGGGATTGCGCTGGTAGTTCACCATGCCGACCTTGCGGGTGTGGTCGCTGACGAAGGGTACGCTCGCCGGATCGAAGCGGCCGCTCCCGACAATCTCGACCGGCATCGGCACGAACCCTTTGGGGGGCATCACCACCTCGTCGCCCACCGCATAGAGGGTGCAGGGTTCTTCCGCACGGTACTGGCAATATTGCAGGGCACTGCGCTTGACGTCGTCCTCGGTCCGGCTGTTCGACTTGTTGGAGAAATAGGCGTAGTTGCCCTTGGCCGAGATCGCCAGCGCCTTGGGCGACGGCAATCCCGGATAGATCGCCAGCGCCTCGCGAGCCTTGGCGTTGAGATAGGGGATGGCCGACACAGTCAGCGGCCGGGCCGGCGGAGCGGCCGGTGCCGGGGTCGCGCCGGGGGCCGGGATCGGCTTTGGAACCGGGGCCGGAGCCGGGACCGGCGGAACGGCAAGGGCCGCGACCGAAACGGGCGCCCGCTCCGAAGGCGCCGCCCCGCCCAGTTCGGCGATCCGCGCCTCGGCGATGGGGGTGAAGGTGCCCTGCGGGAACTGCTTCAGATAAGCCTCGAACAGGCCACGGTTGGAACTGCCCTTGATGCTGTCCCAGAACAGCGTCTCCTTGTCGGCACCGGCACCCGCAGCGGTCGCCGCGTCGGCCGGGGGCGTCGTCACCACCGTGGTCGGACCCAGGAAATAGAAGCGCCCCTCGATGGGAGAGGCCGACACCCAGGGCTGCTGGACACCGCCGGAATTGCGCTTCACCGCGATGCCGACATCGTTGAAGACATCGAACACCGTTTCGCCCGGCTTCAGCATGGCCTTCGACAGCGCTTCGGTATAGGGGCTGTTGGAACCGGCGCCATCGGCCGCCACCGCGCCCGGCTGGGTCGCATAGGCGATGATGGTACCAGCCGGCGCCTGCATCTGCGCCAGACCGGGAGAGGCCGCGCGCATCCCGCGCCCACCGAACGGATTGTTGCGGCAGGCGTCGAGGATGACGATGTTCAGCCGGCTTTCCGCCAGCGCCATCTCGTCCAGCACACTGGCGACATCGATCAGCTCGTACCGGACATCGGCCTCCTTCTCCAGATTGGCGGAAACCGGCAGCAGATAATTGGTGCCCCGGGCCTGCATGCCATGCCCGGCATAGAAGAACAGCCCGACATCGGCCCCCGCCAGCTTGGCGCCGAAGCTGCGGATTACCCGTTCGGTGGCCGCGCGGTCCAGATCCAGCTGCGGGGCTCCTCCGATCAGCTCGAACCCGGCGGCGCGCAGGGAATCCGCCATCGCCTTGGCATCGTTGGTGGGGTTGGGCAGCCGTGGCGCGTACTGGTAGGTGCTGTTGCCCAACACCAGCGCCACACGCTTTTCCGCCGCGGCCTCGCCCGGGCCGGCCATCCAGACGAAAAGCGACAGGGCGAGCGCGACGGTCCGTCCCAGGGTGTTCACGGCAATCTTCCTTCGGATCGAAAGTGTTATGACCACTCTGCCCAGGCAACGCCGCGGGTTTCAAGGACGGCGACGTGCCTCCTGCTCCGGCCGGACATCCATTTCGTCGCCCGCCCTGGCAGCGGCTGCGCGGACCGCGTCAATGAAGACCCGCAGGGCCGGGGCCATCTGTCTCTGGCGCGGATAGCACAGGAACCGGCCGGGAAAGGCGGCGGACCAGTCCTCCAGCAACGGAACCAGCCTTCCCGCCGCGATATGCCCGGCCACCGCATCCTCGACACAGAAGCCGATCCCGATTCCCTGCAGGGTCGCGCGCAATGCCATGTCCTTGTCGTTGAAGATCAGCGGCCCGTCGACCGCGACCTCGAACCAGGATCCGTTCCCGAAGAACTCCCAGGCATAGGGCATCACATGGCCCGGCCAGCGCCAGCGGATGCAACGATGATCGACCAGATCGCGCGGATGCGCCGGCCGGCCATGGTGATCGAGATAATCGGGCGATGCCACGGCGATCTGCCGCAGGTCCGGACCGAGGCGCACGGCAACCATGTCGCGGTCGATCACTTCGCCGATCCGGATGGCCGCATCGAAGCCGCCGGCCACCAGATCCACCACCGCATCATCCAACGTGATGTCCAGCACCACATCCGGAAAGTCCCGCGCGAAGTCCACCAGCATCGGCTCGATGTAGCGCTCTGCCGCCGCGCGGAAGCTGTGGACGCGCACGATGCCGGACGGGCGGTCGCGATACTGGCGCACCTGCCCGATGGCGTCGCCCAATTCGGAGACGGCCGGCTGCACGCGACGGAACAGGTTCTCACCGGCGTCCGTCAGCGCGACGCTTCGCGTGGTCCGGTTGAGCAGCCGCACCCCCACCCGCTCCTCGAACCCGCGCACCAGTTGGCTGAGCGCCGAAGGGGAAACGCCCAACCGTTCCGCCGCCCGGCTGAAGCTCAGCGTCTCGCCGACGGCGAGGAACGCGCGAAGCTGGTTGTAGTCGCTGCCGGAGAGCATGGGATCCATGGGTCAAGAAGAGCATTCTTCAGTCTAGCTTACAAGTCTGATCAGGAATCCGGACATTCTGTAAACAGATCACGGGATATATCTCTGGTCGCGAAAGGAGACTTCCCATGACCACATGGTTCATCACCGGCATCTCGCGCGGCCTCGGACTGGCGCTTGCCAAGGCGGCCCTTGCCGAGGGCGATACCGTCATCGGCACCGTCCGCACCGGCAAACCTGACCTCCCCGCTGGACGCGGCACCCTGCATGTCCTCACCGTCGATCTTGCCGACGGCGATGCGGCCGAGGCTGCCGTCGGCGAGGCCTTCGCTCTTGCCAGCAGCATCGACGTGATCGTCAACAATGCGGGCTACGGCCTGCTGGGGGCGGTCGAAGCGGCGAGCGACGAGGAGGTCGCCCGATTGTTCGCGGTCGACGTGTTCGCCCCCTTCCGCATCATCCGGGCCGCCCTGCCCCGCCTGCGCGCCCAACGGACCGGCCACATCGTCAACATCACCTCCATCGCCGGACGGGCGCCCGGCGCCGGTTCCGGTCTCTACGCCGCAGCCAAACACGCCCTGGAAGGACTGTCCTCCAGCCTTGCGCAGGAGATCGGCCCGTTCGGCATCAAGGTGACGGCGGTGGCGCCCGGTGCCTTCCGCACCGACTTCCTGTCCACCCATTCGATCCGCAAGAGTGCTGCCGAAGACGCGGCCTACGCCGACAGCGTCGGGCGGATGTCGTCCGCCTTCGACGGCATGGCCGGCCGCCAGCTCGGCGATCCGGACCGCGCGGCGCAGGCCATCCTGACCGCCGTCCGGTCCGACACCCCGCCGCTCCATCTTCTGCTGGGGTCCGACGCCCTCGGCCGCGCCCGTGCCAAGCTCGATGCCGTGATCGCGGAAATCGACGCCTGGGAAACGGTGACCCGCGGCACAGACTTCACCAACCAGGGCTGAGCCACGCGGCAGGCCAACGGGCGGGAGACTGGAACAGCCGGGAGATCTGGAGGACCGGCATCGTCTCCCGTCCCGGTGCCTGATTGCGAACGGCCGTTCACATGTGTTGCGCAAACTGTTCATGACGCTAACCAATGACATTCAATGGCATTGGTCAGACTGCGCACTCCCAAGGGCTGGCACGGGCCGGCCAAGAAAATCGCACTGGGAGAGGAACGCCGTGCTGAAGACCACCGCCCACTCAATGGCCCGCACCGCGGTCGCCGCCGGGCTCGCCGCGCTGCTGATGACCGGAGCCGCTACCCACGCCGCCACCGCCGCCACCGCCACTGCCGATGACGGGTTGCCGAACGTGACCATCCTGGCAACCGGCGGCACCATCGCCGGCACCGGCGCCACCAGCACCACCACCGTCGGCTACACCGCTGCCAAGGTCGGAGTCGACAAGCTGATTGAAGCGGTGCCGGAGCTGAAGAAGGTCGCCAACGTCAAGGGCGAGCAGGTCTTCCAGATCGCCAGCGAGAACATGACCAACGAGCATTGGCTGAAGCTGGCCAAGCGGGTCAACGAACTGCTGGCGCAGAAGGACGTCGACGGCATCGTCATCACCCACGGCACCGACACCATCGAGGAAACCGCCTATTTCCTGAACCTGACGGTCAAGAGCACCAAGCCGGTGGTGATCGTCGGCGCCATGCGCCCGTCCACCGCCATCAGCGCCGACGGCCCGGTCAACCTCTACAACGCGGTGACGCTGGCCGGCTCCAAGGACGCCGTCGGCAAGGGCGTGCTGGTCTCGCTGAACGACCAGATCAACGCCGGCCGCGACGTGACCAAGACCAACACCTCGACCGCCGACACCTTCCGCACGCCGGAACTGGGCTTCCTCGGCTACATGCAGGACAACAAGGCGCACTTCTACCGGCAGGTCGTGCGCAAGCACACCGCGGAGGCGGAGTTCGACATCTCCAATCTCGACAGCCTGCCGCAGGTGGACATCGTCTATGGCTATGCCAACAACAACCGCACGGCGCTCGACGCCCTGGTGAAGGCGGGGGCCAAGGGCATCATCCATGCCGGCGTCGGCGACGGCAGCCTGTCCAACGCGATGAAGCCCGGCCTGGTCGACGCCCGCAAGCAGGGGGTGGTGATCGTCCGCTCGTCCCGTGTCGGCAACGGCATCGTCGCCCGAAACGGCGAGGCCAATGACGACGAGCTGGACTTCGTCGCCAGCGACACCCTCAACCCGCAGAAGGCCCGCATCCTGCTGATGCTGGCGCTGACCCGGACGACCGACACCAAGGCCATCCAGAAGATGTTCTACACCTACTGATCCGCCGGCTGATCCGCTGCCGGAGCGGGAGGGCGTTCGCTCTGCCCCGACCCTCCCCTCCCCCTTCCGGTCGGCATCCGACCTCGACATTTGCGCCGTTGACCGGACCGCCCTCCATCGTCCTTGATCGCCCTCCGTCAGATCGCGGCACAACAGCGCCGCGCCTATCGATGGTGGAAGTCAGGGAAGCGGATAATGTTCGTCGGACGGAACATCTCATTCTACAGGCCGCGACCGACGGCAATTGCGCTGCGGAGCCGGATTTACCGGACCGTGATCGCCGCTTTACTCGCCAGCACCGCGGCTGGACTGGCCGGATGCTCGACCGCCCACGTCACCACCCCGGCCCGTTCCGCCACCGAACAGCTGTTGATCTCCACCGCGGCCGACCAGGCGGCGGAGCGTCTGGCCGGGCGGCTGGCGGTGAAGGGAAGCGTCTATGTCGATGCGGCCGGGGTCGAGGGGTATGACACCAAATATGCCGTGTCCGCCGTGCGCGACGCCCTGCTGCGCCACGGGGCCGCCATGGCCGAGACCCGCGACAAGGCGGCCACCATCGTGGAACTGCGGGTCGGCGCCCTGTCGGTGGACAGCGAAAGCTCGCTGCTCGGCATTCCCAGCATCGACATTCCGATGCCGGTCAGCGGCACCTCCTCCACGCCAGAGATCTCGCTGTTCAAGAAGGAACTGACGCAGGGAGTCGCCAAGATCGCCGCCACCGCCTACGACAGGACCTCCGGCACGCTGGTATCGTCCAGCGGCCCGCAATACGGTTTCTCCAACCGGGCTGAATGGGTGCTTTTGCTGATGCTGAGCTGGGACACCAACGACCTGCTGCCGCCCGACACCCGCCCCGATCCGAAGCCCTGGGATGACTGAACCGGATGAGCGGCCGCCGTCCTTGGCCGCACCCTTGACGGCCGGATCCTTTCTGCAGCCTTATCCAGGCATCGAAACGCGGAAGGAACCCAGAGAATGACCGGTGGCCTGCCGTCCTGGTTGCTGTGGGCGCTGCTGTCGGCGGGATTCGCGGCACTGACCGCCATCTTCGCCAAGGTCGGCGTCGAGGGTGTCGGTTCCGACATGGCGACGTTGATCCGGACGGCCGTCATTTTCGCGATGCTGATCGGCATCGTCGTCGCGTCGGGCCAGTCGCTGTCGCCATCGGCGGTGTCGGGCCGGACATGGCTGTTCCTCATCCTGTCCGGCCTCGCCACCGGGGCGTCGTGGCTGTGCTATTTCCGCGCCCTGAAACTGGGATCGGCGTCGCAGGTGGCACCGGTCGACAAGCTCAGCGTCGTGCTGGTCGCGCTGTTCGGCGTCCTGTTCCTGGGCGAGAAACTGTCGGGGCCGAACTGGCTGGGCGTCGTGCTGATCGCCGCCGGCGTCATCCTGCTGGCCTTCAAGTAACGCCGGAGCCGCTGCGCCTCCTTCTCCCCCATCAGGCCGTCCGAACATGGCGGAGGAACTCCTCCGCCTGATCGCGCAGGGATAGCGCCTGCCGACCGAGGTCGGCGGCGGCGGCACGGACCTCCGAGGCCATCGTTCCGGTCTCGTGTGCGGACTGCGAGACCTCCTCGATGTTGTGGGTCACCTCCGCCGTGCGGTCGGCGGCACGCTGCACCGACTGGGCGATATCGGCGGTGGTGGCGCTCTGGCGGTCGGCGGAGACGGCAATGCGGCCGACCAGGTCGCTGACCGACATCACCTTGCGGCCGATCCCCTCGATGGCGTCGACCGCATGGCCGGTCACTGTCTGGATTTCCGCCACCTGCCGGGCGATGTCGTCGGTGGCACGCGCGGTCTGATTGGCAAGTGCCTTCACCTCGCCCGCCACGACGGCAAAGCCCTTGCCGGCCTCGCCAGCCCGCGCCGCCTCGATGGTGGCGTTCAGCGCCAGCAGATTGGTCTGGCCGGCGATCGACTGGATCAGGGTCACCACCTCGCCGATCCTGCCGGCGGCGGCGGCCAGCCCGTCCATCGTCCGGTTGGTGGCTGTCACCTCCTCCACCGCGCTGCGGACCATGCGGGCGGAGTCCTCCACCTGCCGGCCGACGTCGCCGATCGAGCCGCTCAACTCCTCCGCCGCAGCGGCAACGACGCGCACGTCGTCGCTCGCCTCGCCCGCGGCGGTGCTGACGGTGTGGGCACGGACACTGCCGTTTTCCGCGATGTCGTGCAGGCGCTGCGCATTGGCCTGCAACTGGGTCGTGGTGGCGCTCAGCACGCCGACAACACCCAGCAGCGATCCTTCGAAGGACTGCGCCACCTCCTCCATCGCCGCGCGGCGTTCCTGCATCGACCGGGTGCGCTCCGCCGCCTGGGCCTCGTGCAGCTGGGCAACCTCCAGCGCATTGTCCTTGAACACGCCGAGCGCCTTGGCCATGCCGCCGATCTCGTCCCTGCGGCCCAGCGCCGGGACGGCGACCGACAGGTTGCCGCGCGCCAACGCCTCCATCGCGTTGCGGATGTCGGACAGCGGCCGGAACATGCGCCGCGCCAGCAGCAGGCAAACGGCGGCGACCAGCAGCGTCACGACCGCACTGATGACCGCGATCATCGCCTGGGTGTCGCGGATCGCCGCGAAGAACTCCGCCTTCGCGACGCCGACATAGAGGATGCCGACGACACGCCCGTCCGGTGCCTTGATCGGGTCGTAGGCGGTGTAGAAGGTCGTCCCGAGAATGTCGGCCTGCCCGCGATACGGCACGCCGCGCGTCAGCACCGCATCATAGACCGGTCCCTTGGCCAGCGTCGTGCCGACCGCGCGGCTGCCGTCCGGTTTCAGCACATTGGTGGCGACACGGCGGTCGCCCATGAACAGGGTCGCGGTGCCGCCGACCAGCCGCTTGACCCGGTCCACCGGCTCGAAGACGTCGTTCAGGGCGCGGTCGCCGGCATAAAGCTTGCCGTCGCGCACGTCGAACGCCTGCCCATACTGGTTCAGCACATCCCAGGCAACACGCATGTTGGTCTCCTGCCGCTCCATCGCCATGCGCTCGGCATAGCCGGTCAACAGAAGCTCATTGACTCCGAATGTAGAAAATACAAGCAATAGCAAGCCGCTACTGCACAGAAGAGCAGTCTTTCCCGCAAGAGACAAAGCCCTGATCGTCATGCCAACCCCCAATTTCACCTTATAATAGGCGCCTTGTTCTTCTTTTTCGGCACCTGCCCTTTTGGGCAATCGTCTAATCAAGTGAAAAGCGGGAGAAGAGTTAAGGAAGTGTTATAATAAATCCCTGATTCGTCTTCGGGTATTTGCCTCAGTCATACGGATTGATCGAGGGGCAACGGTCGGCGGGAAAGCTTCGTTCGGCAACCGGCAACCCGCATCGCCATCGTTGCAGATGCACGAAAAGATTCCGTCCTGCGGTATGCCTCCGACCGCAAAGGACGCACAGGCTATGCATTAAGGAATATGACTACAATTCCGGACCTGACATCCCTCTCACGATGTCCCTATCAAGGGCACCGCCACAGGGTTGGCGTCGCGAGCGTCGGGTCCGCCGGAACCGGCTATTGGGTCCGGCCAGCGCCGATTCCGGTCAGGCTGTCAACGATGCGCACCAGTTCGACGACGGACCGGGCCTCCATCTTGCGCATGGCCTGACCGCGATGCAGCTTGACCGTCGCTTCGCTAAGGCCGAGGTCGTCAGCGATCTGTTTGTTGCGCAGGCCGAGGACCACCATCATCGTGATCTCGCGCTCGCGCGCGGTCAGGGTCTCGAAACGGGCGCGCTGGGTGGTCAGGCCGCGTTCCTGGCTGCGCCGCACGCCATGGGCGGCGATGGCGGCATGGATCGCGTCGAGCAGTTCCTGGTGATGCACAGGCTTCGTCAGGAATTCGAAGGCCCCCGCCTTCATCGCACGCACCGACATCGGCACGTCGGCATGCCCGCTGATGAAGATCACCGGCAGGCTGTTGCCGGACTGAGCGAGCTCCGCCTGGAAATCCAGGCCGCTGCGCCCCGGCAGCCGCACGTCCAGCACCATGCAGCCGACGTCGATGGCTGGCCGCTGCTCGACATATTGCTGCACCGAGCCGTAGCTCCTCACCTGCAGCCCGACGGAATCAAGCAGCCCTTCCAGCGCTTCCCGGACGGCTTCGTCATCGTCGATGATGATGACGGTCTCCTCCGCCGGCATGGCTTCGGCATTCCTCACCATCACTGTCCTCCGGGCGATACGGGCATCATGAATTCGAACACGCTGCCACCGGAGATGCCGGGCGTGGCGGTCAATCGCCCGCCATGCAGCTCGACAATCGACCGGCTGATCGACAGGCCCATGCCCAACCCGTCCGGCTTGGTGGTGTACAAGGCGCGGAAGATGCTGTCGACATCCGCTTCGGCGATGCCCGGCCCGCTGTCCTCGACCCGGACGCGGATCCAGCCGTCGCCGCTGCCGGTGACGATCCGCAGCAGCCGTTCGGACCGGTCGGCGGCCGATATCGCCTCGATGGCGTTCATCACCAGATTCAGGACGAGCTGCTGCAACTGCACACGGTCGCCATGGACCCAGGGCGGGCCGGCCTGCAGGTCGGTTTCCACCGTGATGCGGGCCCGCCGCAGCTCCGCCCGCACCAGTTCCAGCGTCTCGGCGATCAGCGCGCTGATGTCGACCCAGCCCGGATCGGCCGGGGTGCGGCGGGCCAGCGCGCGGATGCTGCGCACGACATCGCCGGCGCGCTGGGCGTCACGCACGATCCGCTCCACCACCACCCGGGTCTTTTCGAGGTCGGGCTGCGGTTGCGACAGATGCTGCAGGCAGGTGCCGGCATTGGTGACGATCGCCATCAGCGGCTGATTCACCTCATGCGCGACCGCCGCGGCCAATTCGCCCATCATGGTCAGCCGGCCGATATGGGCAAGGTCGGCCTGGGCCGTCCGCAGGGCCTCCGCAATCCGGCGACGCTGGGTAAGGTCGCGAAACACGAGGATCGATCCCACCGGATCGCCACGGTCGTCGATGATGGCGGAGCATCGCTCCTCCACCACGAGTCCGTCGGTGGCGTTCCCATCAGCCTCGCCCCCGCCACGGGGCAGCAGCCGCGACTGCCGTTCCGGCGGGGCGAAGTCGCCGCTGCGCAAGACGACGGCGGAGAAATCCTCCAGCGGCTTGCTTGTTTCCTCGTCCACCACGACGAAAACGGCAGACAGCGGCTGCCCGGCAGCGTCGGCCGCGGTCCAGCCGGTCATCGTCTCCGCCGCCCTGTTCATGAAATCGACCCGGCCGTCGCGGTTGCACAGGATGACGCCGTCGCGGATGCTGGCGAGGGTGGCGGCATAGCGCCGCTCGCTGAGGCGGAGCCTGGTGTCGCTGGCATGCTTGTACAACGCCATCTGGATCACGGTCCGCATCTGCGGCTCTTCAAAGGGCTTCAGCAGATAGCCGAAGGGCTCCGTCAGGCTGGCGCGATGCACCACCTCGTCATTGGCATAGGCGGTCAGGAAGACGATGGGAATGCGTTGGGCATCGCGAATCCGGCGAGCCGCCTCGATCCCGTCCATCTCTCCTTCCAGGCGGATGTCCATCAGAACCAGATCGGGCTGCTGGCTGCAGGCCAACCGGACGGCCTCCTCGCCGCTGGCCGACATGCCGACGACCACATGGCCCATACGGGACAGTTGATGCTGAATGTCGCGTGCAACGATGCGGTCGTCTTCGACGATCAGGATGCGTGCCGCGATCATTCGCTTCCCCGATTGCGCCCCCTCAAAGGAAAGGTGACGATGAATTCCGAGCCTGTGTTGAACCTGTATTGCAGATTTCCGTGCAACTGACTGGTCAAGTCCGAAACAAGCTGGAAGCCGACTGATTCCATCCTATCGGGATCGAACCCGTCGGGCAAGCCCACGCCGTCGTCCCGGACGGATAGCCGGCAGGCTTGGCCATCCATCGTCAAGGCGACGTGCAAAACGCCGCCGCGCCCGCCCGGATAGGCATGCTTCAGCGCGTTGGAGACCAGCTCGTTGACGATCAGCCCGCAGGGCACTGCCCGGTCGAGGTCCAGCTTCAGGTCGTCCAGCCCTGTTTCCAGCCGCACCGCTCCGGCTTGGCGGGAATAGGCCCGTAACAAATGGGCACAGACCGACTCCAGATGCTCGCGCATGGGCACGCGGGCGAAGTTGCCCAGACGGTACAGGCTTTCATGAACCAATGCCATCGACCGCACGCGGTCGCGGCTGTCGGCAAACAGGGCGGCCACTGTCTCGTCCTCGATCCGGCGGGACTGGAGGTTCAGCAGGCTGGTGACGAGCTGCAGGTTGTTCTTAACCCGGTGGTGGATTTCCTTCAACAGCGCGTCCTTCTCCTCCAGCGTCGCCGTCTCCAGCGATGCCGCGGCCTGGGCACCGAGCAGGGTCAGCACATTGACCCGCTGCTGGGTGAAGGCGTAGGTCGCCAGCGCATTCTCCAGATGCAGAAGACCGACGACCCGTCGGCGGCGGACCAGCGGCAGGCAGAGGATGGAGCGCGCCTCCGTCTCGTGGAAATAGGGATCGGCGGACAGCGGGCCGGCGGCACGGGTGTCGTCGACGATCACCGCCTCCTGGTCGCGGATGGCGCCATGGATGATGGCGTGGGGCAGCGGGAAGCGGTCGGCATCCTCCTGCACCAGCCGGACCGACACGCCGTAGAGGCCGGTCGTCGCCTCCGCCTCCACCCGCAGGCGCTCGCCGCGGGCGAGGATCAGCAGGCCGCGGCTGGCCCCCGCATGCTCCAGCACCAGGGTCAGCAGGGTGGTGGTCAACTGCTCCACCCCCGACTGGTCGGAGACGGTGCGCAGCGTCTCCAGCAGAGCGGCCAGATCGATCCCGTCGAAGCCGCGGGGCGTCTCCGGGACCGCCGCCTCGCCCGCCTCCAGAAGCAGGGAGGGATAGCGCCGGGCAAGTTGCCGGACCTTGGCCGACGCCCCCCAGGCGCCGTAACGCTCCGCCGCTTCGCGGATGCAGGCGAATTCCAGTGTCGGCAGCCCCATCCGGCGGTAGAAGCCGGCAGCGCACTCCTGGGCCAGCGCCTCCACATGCGGCAGGCCGGTGCGGCGGGCAGCCTGCGCGGCGCGGTCATAGCCGCGCATGGCATCCTCGGTCTGCCCCTGCGTGCGCGCCACCTCGGCCGTGACCAGCGCGAACCGGGCATCGAAGCTGTCGGGGCTGTGGCCGGCCCATTCGCGCAGTTGGGCGAGATGGCGGGAGAGCATCATCGCGTGGCGGGCGCGCTCCTCCGGCTCCGCTCCATCCATCGCTCCAGCCCTGGCCAGAGCCGCATGAAAATGGAACTCCGCCATCTCCCAATGGCCCGACGTGGTCCACAGCAACCCCTCTGCCCGTTCGGCCGCCTCGACCGCCGCACGCATCCCGCCGGCGATGCAGCGGAGCTGAAGCGTGCGGATCCAGTGCCAGCATGTGGCGATGTCCAGGCTTGGGTTGGCCAGCAGCCGTGCCTCGAAGGCGGCATTGTCGAAACCGCGCCCGTCGAAGGAGTCGAGCGCGTCGGTCCGTCCTTGCAAGGCGCGCAGCAGCTGCAATTGCGTGGTCAGGATGTCGGCACACAGACCGAACTTCACCTGCCGCACATAGGCGAGCCGCGCCTCGGCGATGCGCTGCACCGTCGTCACCGGGTCGCCCGACGCCAGCATGCTGGTGACCAGAGTCACGCTGGTGAAGCCGCCATAGGTGACGTCGCCGGCCTCCCGCGCCTCCTCGAACGCCCGCAGAAGCAGGGCGCGCTCGCTGCGGATATCGCGGGTCCAGGGCACGACATGATAGGCGAAGGTCATCAGCACCCGCGCCCGGTAACGGGTCCGCCCCTGCCGCTCCGCCAGATCGTAGCCGAGCCTGCCGAAGGCGTAGCCGGCGGCGTAATCGCCGAAATACGGCCCGGCCATCATGCCGAGATAGGCGAAGCCCAGCGCTGAGGCGTCGCTGCGCCCATGTTGCAGCGTCAGATTAGCCATCCGGCAGAGGATCAGGCAGACAAGGTCGCGGTCGCTGAAGAAGGCTGGCGGCAATGCTGCGGCCAGCACGTCCATCGTCGCCCGGCTGTCGGGATCGCCGACGGCGGACAACGACGCCAGCGACGCGATCGGCCGGCCGCCGATGGCCGCGCGCAGCCGCGCATATTCCTCCTGCGCCAGGGAGGCAGGCGGGTGGGCGGGCCAGTCGATGCCGGCGCCGCGCAGATAGGCGAGACAGGCGTCGATGGCGCGGTCGCTGCGGTCGATGGCGGTGTAGACGGTGACCAGAAGGGCGGTGATGGCGGCCCGGTCCGCCGGACATTCGGCCCGCCCGACCAACCCGAGCAGCCTCAGCTCCGCCCGCCGCAGATCGCCGCTAAGGAACTCGCATTCGGCCTGCAGATGCTCAAGCGCGAAGGCCAGCCGGTGCCGGCGCTCCCATTGGCCGCCCTCCAGCAGGCGCAGGCCCGCCAGCGCATAGGCGAGCGCGGAGCCATGGGCGCTCGCCGCCTTGGCCTGATGTCCGGCGGCGAGGTGGAGTGTCGCCACCTCCTCGCGCTCCCGCCCGTCCTGGATCAAGGGAAGGCAACGGTCATACTGGCCGACCAGCGCGAACAGCCGCTCGCCCGACAGCTCGGTGGCGAAGCCGCTGTGCAGGGCGCGGGCGATGTCGAGATGAAGACCAGCCCGTCCCTCCGCCGGAACCAGGGCATAGGCTCCCTCCTGCACCCGGTCGTGAAGGAAGCGGAAACCATCGCCCTCGCGCAGCAGCAGCCCCTCGGCCAGCACCGGCTTCAGGTTCCGCTCGGTCTCCGCCTCGGTCAGGCCGCCCGCCCGCGCCAGGGTGGCGAGCGGAGCACGGGCGCCCAACGCGGCAAGGCGGGCCAGAAGATCGCGTGCCCGCGCCGGAAAGCGGCCCAGACGTTCGGTCATCAACGAGGCGATGCTGGCACCCGACCGTGCCGTCTCCACCGCCGCCGGATCCCAGTCCCAGCGCCTGGCCGCGCGGTCGAACCACAGCCGGCCGGAGCGCTCCAGCGCGGTCAGAAGCTGCACGGCGAAGAAGGCGTTGCCGCCGGTCCGGTCTTCGACCAATGCCGCCAGCGCCGCCACCTCCTCCGGCCTGCGGTCCAGGCTGTCGGCGACCAGCCGGTGCAGGTCGTCGGACGACAGCGGACCCAGGGTGATCTCGCTGCAATCGATGTCCAGACCGGCGACTCCGGACCGGGAGGTGGCGTCCCTGATCCGGTCCAGCAGGGCGGTCAGCGGGTGATCCGGTCCCACCTCGTCGCTGCGGTAGGCGCCGACCAGCAGAAGGTGGTTGATGCTTCCGTCGGCGACCAGCCGGTCCAGCAAATCCAGCGTTGCGCGGTCGAGCCATTGCAGATCGTCGAGGACCAGGACCAGCGGGTGATCGGGACGGGCGAAGAGCTGGAGCACCCGGCGGAACAGCAGGTCGAAGCGGTTCTGCGCCTCCTGCGGTGGCAGCGGCGGGACCGCCGGCTGTTCGCCGATCAACAGGGAGAGATTGGGAATGAGCGCGGTCATCAGCGCACCGCCGTCGCCCACCGCCTTTCCCAGGTCGCGGCACCATTGGTCGCGATGGGGAACCGGCAAGGCCAGGATGCGCGTGACCAGCCCGCGGAAGGCTTCCGCAAGGCTGGCATAAGGCAGGTCGCGCCGGCCCTGGTCGAACTTGCCGGCGGCGAACAGGCCGCGTGGCGGCACCAGCTGTTCCTCCAGTGCGTGGACGACCGCCGACTTCCCCACTCCCGACCGGCCGGAAATGAGGACGACGCCCATCCGACCGCGGCCGGCAACCCGGTCGAAGGCTGCCTGGAGGACGGCGACCGGTTCCTCCCGCCCGTAGAGCCTCGGCGGCGGCTC
The DNA here is from genome assembly GCF_000333595.1 of Azospirillum sp. B506. Lineage (GTDB taxonomy): Bacteria > Pseudomonadota > Alphaproteobacteria > Azospirillales > Azospirillaceae > Azospirillum. The sequence goes on along the minus strand of NZ_BADK01000137.1, from coordinate 37,826 downwards.
CAACCCCTCCGGCAGGTCGTGCAGGCCGGGCGGAAAGTCGGGGATGCGCCCCTGCCCGTCCCAAAGCTGGAGGGCATGGCCGAGGTCGCGGACAAGGCCGCCGGCAGTCTGGTAGCGCTCCTCCGCCGTCTTGGCGAGAAGCCGCAGCAGGATGCCGGAGATCGCCGGCGGCAGGTCGGGCGCGTGCTGCGACGGCGGAATCGGGGCACGGGCGAGATGGCTGTGCACCCATTCGGTTGCATCGCGGGCGGCGAAGGGCAGTTCCCTGGTGAACAGCTCGTACAGCGTGACGCCCAGGGCATAGAGGTCGCTGCGCCGATCGACCGGGCGGTTCATCCGTCCTGACTGCTCCGGCGCCATATAGGGCAGCAGTGCAGCCGGGCGCTCCACCTCCTGGCGCTGCGGATCGGACAGGTCGGTCGCACGGCCGAATCCGGTCAGGCGCACCGCCCCATCCTCCCCGACCAGCAGGTTGAAGGGCCGCAGGTCGCCATGCAGAAGCCCGCGGCGGTGCAGCTGCGCCACCGATCCGGCAATGCGGAACGCCAGGGAAAGCCGCTGGCGGAAGGTTCCGACGACAACCGAAGCGGTGGACATGTAAGGGGCGGAGGCTGCCAACGCCGACAATGGCTGCCCGCCGGGATCGGCCAGGGTCAGCACCGGAACGGTGCCATGACGCAACAGGTCGAGGGGCTTGACCGCCCAGGCGGGATCGAGCAGGCGGAACAGTTCATGCTCGCGCCGCAAACGAGCCAGAACCCCGTCGGCCGGGGCCGCCGGCTCGGCCATGCGGGCCAGGATCGGAAAGGGCTGCCCCGGCCGCGTCACCCGCAGCAGCCGGGTTTCCCCGTCGCCACCCAGTGCGTGGGTGCCGGAGCCGGCCTCCGTCAGATGGTCGAGATTGGGCTCCATGACACGGCCTTTCCCCAGAATAGCGGGGACAGGATAGCGGCATTCCCCGGCAGATGGGGAAATTGCCGCGACATCGTGTCGAGCCGCTCAGGCAAACGGATGCCGGCCCGGGAGTCCGGCAGGAATCCCAGCGGGAGCGCAGCGCGGCGCACCCACCGGCATCAGGGCGTCGGCCGCCGTGTTGCGGCGGGGCCAGCTGCGCGGCGAAATGCCGACCAGACGGCTGAAAGTGCGGGTGAAATGGCTCTGGTCGGCGAAGCCGCAGGCCAGCGCCACATCGGCCAAGGTCTGCGACCCGTCGCGCATCAGCGCCTTGGCGTGGTCGATCCGCCGTTGCAGCAACCATTGGTATGGGGTGGTGTTGGCGGTGCGGCGGAAGGCCCGGACGAAATGCCCCACCGACAGCCGGCATTCGGCAGCAAGATCCGCCAGACGGATTTCCCCGTCCAGGTTGGCGGCGATCATCTCCTTCACCCGCTTTTCCTGCCAGGGCGCCAGCGTGCCCCCGGTCCTGGCTGTGCTGACCCGGCCATAGGCGGTCACGATGTGGGTCGCCAGGGCCGAGCAGACATGGTCGACATACAGCAGGCTGATCCGCTCGGGGAATTCGAGCGTCGGCAGGATGGCCGATGCCAACGCCCGCACCGTCGGATCGTCAACCGGGGTGCTGGGCCTGATCGACAGATCCTCCAACCGGCCGCCGCTGGTATCGGGGCAAGCGCTCTCCAGCGCCGCGCGGGGCAGATGAAAGGTCAGCGTGTCGAAGGCCGTGTACATGTGGCAATCGATCCTGCGGCGGTAGTCGTGGATCGTGGTCAGGCCGGCGATGTTGCCGGGCTTTTCGACAAGCCTGCCGTCGACCCAGATGTCGGAGCGGAAGTTGGACAGATGATGGCTGACCAGGAAGGCATCCTCCGATGCCGGACTGAAGCGGCCGACTCCTCCGGCAATGCACCGGATCCGCGCCACCCCCACCGTGCTGCCACCCGAGCCGAGAACCAGAACCTCAGGCTTTTCCGGCGTCGGAACGTAGCGCATCAGCAGATTGCTCTGTTGGGCCGAGGCCATGGGGCATCTCCGTTGGCGTGCTGGCGGGGCCTTCCAAGGAAGAGGAGCCACCGCCTGACTTGCCCACACAGAGTACCCGCGACCATATGCCGCAATCCACTAGACGCAGATTAGCCCCGGCAGTGTTTAGGTCGAGCAGCCCTAGACCTTGGTCTAGGTTTCCGACCTTCGATACAGGATTTCCCCGATGCGATTACTAAATTAGCAATTTCAGAGGAAACGGTCGAGCGCGGCGATTGCCGTTTCAGGCGCCGACATGTGGGGCAGATGCCCCGACGCGTCCAGGATCTCCAGGGCGCTGCCCGTCAGATGGTCTCGCAGGAACTCCGCTGCTTTGCACGTCACCGCGGCATCCTGCCGGGTCTGCAGAATGACGGCAGGGACTTTGACGTCTGCAAGGCGGCTGCGGACGTCGCTGTGCAGAATGGTCAGCAGCAGTGACAGCGCCATGTCCGGGCGCATCGCCCGCAAGGTCGCAACGAACTCGCACACCGTCGGATCCTGCGCCGGGCGGGAGACAACCGTCTGGCCGAAGCTGGCCGTCCACTGCATGTAGTCGTGGGTAGCGCTGTCGATCAGACGGTCGATGTCGGCAGGGTCGAAACCGCCGCGATAGTCGCCGACATTGCGATAGCAGGCCGACGCGCCCAACATCACCAGCTTGCGGAACAGGGAGGGCGCCTGGATGGAGGCTAGCGCCGCCACCATTCCCGCCACGGAATGGCCGACGCGGACGCAACTCCCGACCCTGAGGGCGTCGAGGACCGCCACCACGTCGCAGGCATAGGCATCCAGCGTGCCATAGCTGGCATATCGGCAATCGGGACTGGAACGGATCGGCGGTTCAGCGGCGGTTCAGCGGCGAAGCTGCCGGCCGACGGCGCAACCGGCCTGGACCACCGCCGCCTCCGCCCTTCGCACATGGCGGGTCATGCTGGCGAAGGAATGGGGAAGCCCGTCATGCAGGACCAGCCGGTGCGGGATACGGGCCTGTACCAACCTTTGGGCGAGGCGCAGGCTGTCGTCGCGCAGGCAATCCAGCCCGGCCGCCGCCACATGCAGCGGCGGCAGCCCGCGCAGGTCGGCCAACAGGGGCGCCGCCGCAGGATCGCGCGTGAATCCGCCATGGCCGAGATATTGCTGCCAGTACCAGCGCATCCGGTCCGTCGTCAGGCCAAAGCGTCCGTCTCCGAACAGCCGGTGCGAGTCGGTATCGAAATCATGGGCGAACATGCCATAGAGCAGCATGGCGAAGGACAGAGGCGGACCGGGCTCGTGCCGCGCATCGAGGGCGAGGCCGAGCGCAAGGTTGGCGCCTGCCGAATCGCCGCCGACTGCGATCCGTTCGGGATCGAGGCCATGGCAGGCGCCATGACGCACCACCCAGCGCAGGGCGGCCAGCGCCTCTCCGCGCTGATGGGGAAAGCGCCGCTCGGGCGCGAGGCTGTAGGCGACAGCGCAGACGACCGCGCCACTGTACTTGGCCAGCAGTCGCAGCAACCGGTCATGGGTATCGATGGAGTTCACGACGAAGCCGCCGCCGTGGAAATAGATCAGCACCGGCAGAGGATGGCCCTGGGCGTCGTCATCCTCGGACCCTGCCGGGGGCCGGATCAGCCGCAGACGCAAGGGACCGGCCGGGCCATCCACGATGACATCCCGGACGTCGGCAGACAGCGCCGGGCCATTGAGGAAGGCGTGGTGGCGCTCCGCCGCGTCGCGGGCCTCGGCCAGCGGCAGGCGCAGCGGGTCGGCGGGAACCAGACCGGCACGGGCGGTCAGTTCCGCCAGCTCTATGACCTGCGGATCCAGCAGGTCTCGCTGAAGCGGCAGAACGGTGTCCGGCATCGACGCTCTCCCCGGAAGTCAGAGGATGTAGGACATGACGAGGTACAGCACCGCTTCGCCATCTCCTGCATTGCGGTAGCGGTGGGGGGCGTCCGCCTCGAAAAGGATCGAATCGCCCTCCTCCAGCCGGTGACCGCCATCGGCGGTGGCGATCTCCACCCGGCCTCGGCCGACCAGGATGTTCTCGACGGTGCCGGGGGAATGACCGTCGGACGCCTCGTCGGCGCCCGGAGCCAAGCGCAATTCGTAGAACTCCACCTGCCGCTCGCCCTTCAGCGGGAAAAGGGCGCGGGAGGTGAAGAGCCCATCGCGGGAGGTCAGGCTGCGCTGCTCCACCCGCCGGATCACCGTGGTACCGGCGTCGGCGCCGCTGCTGAGCAGGCTGGAAAAGGACAGGTCCAGCGCCTTGGCCACCGTCCACAGCGTGCCGATGTCGGGACGGTGCCGCCCTTCCTCAATGGCCAGCAGAATATGCGGATCGCTGCCGGACAACTGTGCCAGCCCCTCCACCGACAGACCCTGGCGCCGGCGGAAGCCGCGCAGATTGTCGCCGATCACCCCAACCAGCCGGTCGAGGGACGGCGGAGTGGAGGATTGGACGGCGGATGGGGCGGTATCGATCGTCATGGCTCCAGTCTCCTGCGGCAGGACCGGCCGGAGCGACGCGGCTCACCCCGACAGCTGGCGGAATAATTGAACACCATTAATTCCTATATTGCAAGTAGGAAATTTCATGCACATTATGTGGATTACAGAGATTTTTGAAATTAAAACACATTATTAAATTGTATATTCTGAAGCGACGTACAGAAATGCAGAGCGCTCCGCGTATCCGGGATCGCCGGACAGACGGAGCGCTGGTTGGATCGAATGATGGGCGGCGTGCCTTTCAAGGCACCGTGGCGTCAGAAGCGCAAGCTGTCACTCGTGGCGCTGCTTTCCGGCAAAACGTTCCAGCGCGCGGCGCGCGGCGTCGAAGGCGTCGCGGATGGCAGCATCGGCGCTCTCGTGGCCATGGCTGCCGGGTTTGTCGCTGTGAACGACCAGTTCGTCTCCGGGCACGGACAGGGCGACCTGGACGGAAAACTGCTTGCCTTGATGCTGGTGGCGGTGCGGAACCTCGAAGACCACGCGCTTTGCCATGATCGTCCCGAAGAAGCGGTCGAGCTTGTCGGCATGCTCGCGAATCAGATGCTCCAGGGCGGGAGAGGGCTCGATGTTGCGGAAGGCGATCTGCACCGGTTGACGCATGACCATACTCCTTGTTCTACGCGCGGGACGGGGCGCTTTGGCGACTTCCCCCCGCGGGGCCCGCCTCCTCCGCCGGCCCTTCTGTAGAGAACCGGCGAGGGGGCTTGGTGATCTCAGGATCGCACACTGGCGGATTCGCGCATTAATCTGGGTCAATGCGGCCTATGGTTGACAGCTGTAGACTCCCGCCCGTTTCCAGGCCGAACCGGGTTTCAGGTCAGGCCGATCAGACGGATCAGGGTCAGGCTGATTGCCCCCAGAACCAGCAGGCAGAGGATGACCGCCGCGGTGACCCGCCCACCGGCCCGCGCCACCGTCCGCACGTCCACCCCCAGCCCCAGCGCCGCCATCGACACCACGGTCAGCAATGTCGCCGCATGCTCCATCGCCGGCAAGGCAACCTGCGGAATGAGGTCGAACGAGCGCAGGGCGATCATCGCCAGGAACCCCTGGATGAACCACGGCACCAGATGATGGACCGGCGGGCGGCCCGGACGCGGACAGTCCGCAGCCGTCGCCGCCCCCTCCTCGCCCAGCTTGGGTGCCAGCAGCGACAGCAGCAGGCAGACCGGCCCCAGCATCAGCACCCGCACCAGCTTCACCAGCGTGCCGATCTGCACGGCGGTGGCACCCAGCGGTGCGGTGGCGGCGATCACCTGCGGCACGGCATAGACGGTCAGACCGGCCAGCGCGCCATACTGCACCCCGCTCAGCCGCAGCCCGATGCCGAGCAGCGGCAGGCCGAGAACGACAGCGACACCCAGCACGGCGGTGAAGGCAATGGAGGCGGCGACATCGTCGCTGTGCGCGTCGATCACCGGCGCCACCGCGGCGATGGCCGAGTTGCCGCAGATCGCGTTGCCGCAGGCGACCAGCACCGCCATCCTCACCGGCAGGCCGAGCAGACGCCCGATCCCGAACCCGGCCAGCAGCGCCAACGCCACCACCCCGGCGATGCCCAGCAGCAGGGCCGGCCCCGCCGACAGGATGGTCGCGGCACTGACCGACGCGCCAAGCAGAATCACCGCCACCTCCAGCAGGATCTTGGCGGAAAAGGCGATGCCTGGATGCCAGCGCGCCGACGGCGTCCAGGCGGTGCGGAGCGCGGTGCCGATCAGGATGGCCAGAACCAGCGCCTCGATCCACGCCTCGCCGAACAGAGCCACCTCGGCCGAAGCGGCGGCGAAGGCGAGAGCCGTGACGGCAACGCACAGGGCAAGGCCGGGCAGAAGAATACGGGCATGGAAAAGCATAGGCTTTCCCGGCACCCCCTTTGCGGGTGCCACGGTGTCAGGAACCATGGGATGGGTCTCCGGAAGCAGTTGGGAACAGAAAACACCGTTCCCATGCGTAAAATTATGAAGACCGCTTCCGATCACATCCAACGCAAAGATATGATCAATTCGATAATTTTGATTTATGGATCAGGCGGGAAGGCAGTCGTCGAACTCGGGTGCCTGCCAGGATCCGCCGAGGTCGACGTTGCGCAGCAGAAGCACCAGCTCGTCGCGCGAGCGGGTGACGGCGGTGTAGAGCCAGCGCCAGCGATGCTCCCGGAAGGCGGCCGAATCGTCGACCACCGTGACCGACGGGAATTCCGACCCCTGGGAGGCGTGGCAGGTGATCAGCCACGCCCAGTCGTAAAGCTGGATGTCCTTGCCGACCCGCGGCTGGACCATCCCTTCGGTGTAATGGGCCTGGAACATCCAGGGATGGACCATCAGCTTGCTGCGCGACCGGACCTCGTCCTCCATCTGCACGCCGAGCGACCACAGCCCGGCGTCGCGCCCCTGCCCTTCGGCCGCCGGACGGGTCAGGGCGCCGATCATGCCGTTGTAGAGCCCCTCGTCCTTCTGGTTGCGCCGGCAGATGACCCGCTCCCCCGTCTGCGGCATCACGGAGTCGTGGCCGAGCAGCTTGCGCATCCGCTTGGTATAGGTGGTGCGCACGCGGTGGGTGCCGCAGATCGCCTGAGACGACGGCCGCATCACCAGCGACTGGGTGCGCTGCTCCAGCGGCAGGACATGGACCTTGCCGACCGAGCCGAAACGCCGGGGCATCTCCTGCCGGCGCAGCAGGTGGGCCAAGCGGATGACCGGGCTTTCGCGGGCGGTGCGGTGCGGCTCGGTCAGGCGGAAATCGGGTTCGCCGCTGGTGAACAGCCCCTGGCCGGAAACCGGCGGCAGCTGGTAATCGTCGGCGATGACCAGGATCTTCTTTTCGGTCCGCATCAGGTCGCGCGCCAGATCGTCGCCGATCATCGATCCCTCGTCGCAGACGATCAGGTCGGCGTCGGCCACCGGCCCGTCGCTGCGGCGGGAGAAGAACAGCTCGCCGGTGTCGCCGTCCTTGCGCGGGGCATAGAGCAGCGAATGCAGGGTCGCCGCCCCCTCGATCCCCTTCTGGCGCAAGACCTGGGCCGCCTTGCCGGTGGGGGCGCCGACCACATAGTCGGTCAGCCGGCGGCGTTCCAGCAGATGCTCCAGCACGAAGGCGGTGGTCTTGGTCTTGCCGGTCCCGGCCTCCCCGGCCAGCCAGAAAACCTGCTGGGCACTGTCGTCCTTGTACCAAGCGTCGATCGCCTTGATGGCGCGATGCTGCTCGTCGGTCGGGGTGTCGGACTGCATTGGATCGAACCGGGATCAAACCATGAATGAAGATGGCACAGTAGTCCGACCGCCCACCGCCGGTCCATAGAACTTCGCTGCGGCGACACCATCTCCTCCGGGACCATGGTTTCAGAGGAACCGGTACGCATGCGTAATCCCTATTGGCAGGGTCCTGTCACCTCGAATTTCGACGGGCTGCGTTTTTTCAATCCCGGCGAACCGGAAACCGACCGCGGCTTCCGCGAACTGCTTCGCTGGCAGCTGGGCCGGAAGGCGGTCAAATGGCCGCGGCAGGTGGCGGTGACGCCGGTGATGCCGGCCCGGAGCGTCGCCGGTCTCCGCGTGACGGTGGTGGGGCATGTCACGACCCTGGTGCAGGCCGCCGGGCTGAACATCCTGACCGACCCGGTTTGGTCCGACCGCGCCAGCCCGGTCCGCTTCGCCGGGCCGAAGCGGGTGACCGCGCCGGGCATCCGCTTCCACGACCTGCCGAAGATCGACGCGGTGCTGGTGTCGCACAATCATTACGACCATCTCGACGTGGCGACGCTGAAACGCCTGCACGACCGCGACAGGCCGCTGATGGTCACGCCGCTCGGCAACGACGTCATCCTGCGCAAGCATATCCCGGGGGTACGGACCGCGGTGGGCGACTGGTGGAGCCGGTTCGAACTGGCCCCGGGGACCGAGATCCACATCGTTCCGGCCAACCACTGGTCGGCACGCACCGGGCGCGACCGGCGGATGGCGTTGTGGGGCGGCTTCGTCCTGCGCACGCCGGCCGGATCGGTCTATTTCGCCGGCGACACCGGCTATGGCACCGGCGCGGCCTTCCGCGCCATCGGCGGGCGACTGGGGGCTTGCGATCTGGCCCTGCTTCCCATCGGTGCCTATGAGCCGCGCTGGTTCATGGCGGCCCAGCATTGCGACCCGGACGAGTCGGTGCGGATCATGCTGGACGTCGGGGCGAAGAAGGCCGTCGGCATCCATTGGGGCACCTTCGCCCTGACCGACGAGGCGCGGGACGAGCCGCCGCAGCGGCTGCGCACCGCACTTGCCGGCCATGGCATCGATCCTGCCCGCTTCGAAGTGGGCCATCCCGGAACGGTGGTGGACGCATGACCGGCTTCACCGCCGGCTCAGACGATGCCGAGATCGCCGCGGTCACCAACGATGTGCTGGGCCATTTCGGCGGCAAGCAGGCCAGCGCCACCCCGGCGGATGTGGCGGCGCCGCGGCGCTGAGGCATCGGCGCCGCCACCGCCGGCTTGCTCACGCGGGTGTCGGCGCCTGTTCCGGCAGGACGCCGGAGGCCTTCAGTTCCCGCCAGAAGTCGGCCGGGATCGGCTGGCCCATCAGCGTCACATTCTCCTGCACGCGCGCTGGATTCTTGGTACCGGGAATGACCGAGGCGACGACCGGATGCGCGGCACAGAATTGGAGGGCCGCGGCGCGCAGATCGACGCCATGGCGCTTGGCGATCTCCGCCAGCCGGTTGCGGGCCGCCACCTTGTCGGGCGACGCCTCCTGATATTCGAAATTTTTGCCCCCAGCGATGATGCCGGAATTGTAGGGGCCGCCGACCACCACATGCACGCCGCGTTCGGCACAGCGCGGGAACAGCTCGTCAAGCGCCGGCTGGTTCAGCAGGCTGTAGCGTCCGGCCAGCAGGAAGACGTCCGGATCCGCCCGCTCCAACGCCATCACGCAGGGCTCCACCCGGTTGACGCCCAGGCCCCAACCGCCGATCACCCCCTCCTCGCGCAGCTGGGTCAAGGCGACGGCGGCACCCTTCATGGCGGTGTCGAACACCTCCAGCCAGCGGTCGCCATGGGCGTCCTCGGCGCAGTCATGGATATAGGCGATGTCGATGCGCGCCATGCCCAACCGCTGCAAACTGTCCTCGATGGAGCGCCGCACGCCGTCGGCGGTGTAGTCGTAATCGACGCGGAACGGCAGGCCCTTCACAAAGGGACCATGCTGGCCGCCCTTGCTGGCGTCGGCGCGCAACAGCCGGCCCACCTTGGTCGACAGGACGAATTCGTCACGCGGGCGGCTGCGCAGGACATGGCCGAAGCGGTGCTCGGAAATACCCGGTCCATATTCCGGCGCGGTGTCGAAATAGCGGATGCCGGCGTCCCAGGCGGCGTCGAGGGTGGCTTCGGCTGCCTCGTCCGTCACCTCCTCGAACATGTTGCCGAGGGGCGCCCCGCCGAAGCCGAGTGGGCCGGGCGGTGCGAAATGGGTGCTGTTGGACATGGGATGGCCTTTCCGTCATTGGAGCTGGTCGATGCTCCCGGTCAACGCCGCGCTTCGGCCGGCCGTTCCTGCCTCATCCGGCCTCTACAGACTGTCCAGCCGGCGCTTGATTGGCATTCCGGCGATGCCCAGCTTGCTACGCGGAATAGATGGGGATCAGGGCGCAGATGGCGACGGGAGCGGACGAAAGCACGGAAATTCTCGCAGAAGCCCACCGTATTCTCGCCGCCGGGGAGGAAAGCGCCTTGACATCCCCGGCGACGCTGGGCGATCTGGCCGCCCTGCTCGCCGATATCTTCGACGAAAGCTACACCGCCGAACGGGTGCTGGCATTGCTGACGCCCGCCCGGCGCCGCGCCTTGACGAGCCGCTTCGCCGCGCCGGATGCGAGAGGCGGCGCCGGGGTCTGGCTGCCGGCCGAGATTCTGGACCGGTTGCGCAGCGTCGCCGACACGCCGCTCGACGCCATCCGCGCCCTTCTGGACAGCGGGCGCGGCCTACCCGAACCTGGCAGCGAGGAGCATTGCCGCAAGCGCCGTTGCGCGCCCGAGGTGCTGCTTTCCGACCCCGGCGGCTGGCAATGCCGGACCTGCGGCCTGACCGGGCGGGTCGATCTGCCGCCCAATCCCATCGTCGCCGGCCACCTGACCGGCCAACGCGCCCGCATCGCCGAACTGCACGCCCTGGCCGCCGCGATCCATGACGGCTGGGGTGCCGGCGCGCGCTTCACCGTTGCCGATGCCGCCGCCCACCGCCAGCCCGGCATCCCAGGCGACCGCGACCGGCTGAAGGCGCTGCTGGCGGACCTGCTGCGCGACGGTCTGCTGGAAGAGGCGCCCGGCCCGCGCGGCGGCGCCGGCTACCGCGTGCTGGAGGAACCGCCGGACTGGCTCGCCGACGCCCTGGCCGAGCGCCGCCACCAGCGCGAGGCGGAGGCGCGTGTCCGCGAGGACCGTGCCGCCGCCCTGCGCACGGTTCTGGAGAACGGGCTGACCCACGTCACCGCCGGCGGGGAGCTTGTCGAGATCGCGCAGAACGACCGCGGCCTGGAATTGCGCTTTCCTGCCATCCCATCCTGGGACTTGCGGGAAAGAGATGAAGCGGCAGGGCCATTGCCGCTGGGATGGACGGCGGCGGGCGCTGGTGCCCCCCTGTCGCCCGTCACCAGCGTCGAACCCTGGCTGGCCGCCGCGCTCGACGCCGGCGCCACGGTGGCGCCGCTGGGAACCGCCGACCCCGATGCCGAGGATTGGGGATATGAGGAGTGGCCGGACTGAAACGCCATCCGGCTTACAAATCAACCTCCAGCGTCACCTTCACCGGATCGAGCACCACCATCGTCTGAAAGGACTGCACCAGGTCATTGTCGGCGAACAGACGGCGCGACAGAACCTCGTAGCTCGCCATGTCCGGGACCAGCAGGATCAGGACGAAGCTCGCCTTGCCGGTGATGAAATAGCATTGCTGCACCTCGGGAGCCTCGCGGAACAGCCGCTTGGCGGCGGCGATGACGGGCGAACGGTCATTGACCGTCTGGACCTCCACCACCACCGTCACGCCCTGCCCGACCGCCACCGGATCGACGACCGCCACATTGCGGCGGATGATTCCGGCCGTCTCCATCCGCGCAATGCGGCGCTGCACCGCCGGGGCGGAGAGATGGACCGCCTCGCCGATCTCCCGCTGCGAGGTCTTGTTGTCCTGTTGCAGGATGCGCAGGATCGCGCGGTCCTGCTCGTCGAGCTGATCCGGCGGGCGAGCGATCGTTGAGCGCATGGCGGCTTTCGCGAAAAAATTATGCATCGACCGGGCGAAACTTAAACGCCCAGCGCACCCCCGTCACAGTATCTTTTCGTTCGAACCCATCTGCGGGAGCCCGCGCGTGACGAACGCCTCCTTCGACTCCACCACGCTCGCCCGGCCGGAGCCGGCGCTGCTGCCGCTACTGGTCCTGCTGGCGTCGCTGCTGTCGCAATATGTCGGGGCGGCCTCGGCAAAGTCGCTGTTCCCGCTGGTCGGGGCGGAGGGGGTGACCGGCCTTCGCGTCGGGCTGTCGGCGCTGATGCTGCTGGCGATTCTAAGGCCCTGGCGCAGCCTGCCGGGACGGGCGGACCTGGGCAACCTGCTGGTCTATGGCGCCACGCTGGGGGCGATGAACCTGTCGATCTACCGTGCCATGGAGCTGATCCCCATCGGCATCGCCATCGCCATCGAGGTGACCGGACCGCTGGCGGTGGCGCTGCTCGGCTCGCGCCGGCTGAAGGATTTCCTGTGGATCGCCTGCGCCGTGGCGGGCCTTGCCCTGCTGCTGCCGTTGCGGGAAGCATCCGGCACGCTGAACCCGGCCGGCATCGCCTATGCGGCGGCGGCGGCCTTCTGCTGGGCGCTCTACATCGTGTTCGGCAAACGCGCCTCCGCCCTGCCGGGCGGGCAGGCGGTGGCCTGGGGCATGCTGGTCGCCGCCAGCTTCACCGTCCCGCTCGGCATCGCCCATGCCGGTGGCGGACTGCTGGTCCCGGCGGTCCTGCTCACCGGGCTGGCGGTGGCGGTGCTGTCCAGCATGGTGCCCTACCTTCTGGAGATGATGGCGCTCCGCCGCCTGCCCAGCCATGTCTTCGGGCTTGCCGTCAGCGCCTCCCCCGCGGTGGCGGCGCTGATCGGCTTCCTGATGCTGGGCGAGCGGCTGAGCGCGCTTCAGTGGGCGGCCATCGCCTGCATCATGTTCGCCTCGGCCGGCAGCGCGCTCGCCAAGGGCAGGCGCGGCCGGACGTGACGCCCTTCTCCCGTCAGGTTGCCCGGACGGGCCGGTCGGTGGCGGGGATCTCAAGGTCGAGCAGCGCCGACGCCAAGCATTTGCCATGGGCGTCGAGCGCCAGGGACCGCGTCACACCGCCGCCCAGCGCCTGCCGCATCACGAAGTTCAGGGCGCCGACGCTGGGGATGGTGTAGCGCACCACCTCGCCATGGACGACCTCGTGGAACAGCTCCTTTACGCGGTCGGCGGTGACATGGGCCTCGATCAGCGGATAGTCCGCCTCGTCGAAGGCGATGACGGAGATGTTGGAGATGTCGCCCTTGTCGCCGGTGCGGGAATGGGCGATGTCGCGGAGTTTCATGTCAGGCCTCCATAAACTCGATGGCGGGCTTCGCCAGCTCGCGGGGCAACAGGGCGGACAGCATTGCCACAACGTCCTTCGCCGATTTGGTGGCGCCGCCGCCGCTGGCTGGGCCGTTGGTGTAGAGGGTTTCCACCTCGTTGCCGATGCGCTGCGCCTCCTTCAGGCTGCCGGTGCGGCCGACGACGCGGACGCGCACCTCGTAAGGCTCCTGCCCGCCAGCGGTGGACAGTGCGCCGCCATGGATGGAATCGACGCCAATCAGGTCGAAGCGCAGCTCGGTCGTCGCGACTCCGGTCAGCGCCAGACGTTCGCGCACGATCTCCAGTGCCAGCCGACCGCGAGCAAGCGCGCCGGGTCCGGCGTAGGAGATCTGCCCCTCGCCGATGAAGCTGTCGATATAGCCGACCGAAACCTTCAGCGTGCCGGGACGCTGGCGCCCGGTGGCGCCGGTTACCCGCACCCGGTCCGGCCCCTCCTGGACAAAGCGGACCTGCGAGAAATCGGCCACCACGTCCGGGGTCAGATAGGCGGCGGGGTCGTGGATCTCGTAGAGCAGCTGCTCCTTGCAGGTGGCGGTGGTCACGGCGCCGCCGGAACCGGCCACCTTGGTGATGACGGCGCTGCCGTCCTCGCCCACCTCGGCAATCGGGAAGCCGAGCCGGGCCAGATCGGCCACGTCCTTCACACCGGGGTCGGCGAAATAGCCGCCGGTGACCTGACCAGCGCATTCCAGCAGATGGCCGACCACCGTTCCCTTGCCCAGCCGGTCCCAGTCCTCCATCGACCAGCCGAATTCGAAGATCTGCGGGGCGAGGAACAGGGCCGGGTCGGCGACGCGACCGGTGATGACGATGTCGGCCCCGGCCTTCAGCGCCGCGACGATGGGAGCGGCGCCGAGATAGGCGTTGGCCGAAACCAGCTTGCCGGCCATCGCGGACACCGGCTCACCGGTCTCCTCGATCCGGTGGTCGCCCGACTTCAGCGTCTCCAGCACGTCGTCGCCGGACACCGCGGCGATCTTCAGCCCGCCGAGGCCGAGCGAGCGGGCGATCTCCCGCGTCCTGGCGGCGGCGGCGGCCGGATTGGCAGCGCCCATGTTGGTGACGATGCGGATGCCCTTGGCATGGCAGGGCCGCAGCACCGCCAGCATGCGCTCGGCCAGCAGCGGATCGTAGCCTTGAGCCGGGTCCTTCAGCTTGGCGCCCTGGGCGATGGCAATGGTGCGCTCCGCCAAGCATTCGAAGACGAGATATTGGATGTCGCCCTGTTCGGCCAGTTCCACGGCCGGTTCGATGCGGTCGCCGGAATAGCCGGCGCCCGATCCGATGCGGATGGTTTTCATGATGGTGCTCCTGTGTGCGGCCGCCTGTTCAAAACGATGCTTGGGCCGCGTCAGAAGGGAATGACCCCAAGGACGGCCGCGGCGACGGTCATGACCACCGAGGCGGCGAACAGGTAGGGGATCGAGAATTTCTGGTGCTCGCCCAGCCCGATGCCGCACAGGCCGACGACGAGGAAGGTGGCGGGGGTGAGCGGGCTGACCGGGAAGCCGACCGTCATCTGGCCGAGAACGGAGGCCTGGGCGATCTGGATCGGATTGCCGCCCAGCGTCTTATAGACCTCGGCCACCACCGGCATCATGCCGAAATAATAGGAGTCCGGATCGAACAGCAGGCTGAGCGGCATCGAAAGGATGCCCAGCGCGAAGGGGACATGCTGCGCCATCTCCGGCGGGACGAAGGCGACGGCGGACTGGGCCATGGCCGTCAGCATCTTGGTGCCGCTCATGATGCCGGTGAAGACGCCGGCCGCAAGCAGGATGCTCGCCATCATCAGCGCCGCCTTGGCGTGGGCGTCGACGCGGTCCTTCTGCATCTTGACGTCGGGATAGTTGATCATCAGCGCCAGCACGGTGCCGATCATGAACATCACCACCGGATCGACCGCGCCCTCGATCATCACGGCCATGATGACGGCGGTCAGGATCAAATTGACCCAGAACAACTTGGGACGGCGGATTTTGATCTGCTCCGGCGTCAGGACGCGCAGAGCCGGGCCGACCGGAGCTGAGCCGACCGGGGTCCCGCCCGCCGCAACCGCGCCACGGGCGAGGCCGAGGCCGAGGCGGCGCTCCTCGCGCTTGCCGAGCAGGAAGGCGACGGTGAAGATGAACAGAAGGCCGACGCCCTGCACCGCGATCAGCGGGTTGAAGATGTCGGTCACCGGCACCTTCAGCGCGGCGGCCGACCGGATCATCGGTCCGGTCCAGGGCAGGAAATTGACGCCGGCCGCCATCGACACGCACAGCGCCAGGATGCGCTTGTCCATGCCCAGCCGGTCATAGAGCGGCAGCATCGCCGGAATGGTGATGAGGAAGCAGACGGCACCCGACCCGTCGAGATGGATCAGCAGCGCCAGCAGGGTGGTGCCGACCGTGATGCGCGCCGGCCGGGTGCCGACAACGCGCAGGATGCGGTCGATGATCGGATCCATCATGCCGGCGTCGGTGACGACACCGAAGAAGATGATGGCGAAGACGAACATGGCGGCGGTCGGCGCGAGCGACCGGATGCCGGCAATGATGAACTTGCTGGTCTCCAGACCGAAACCGCCCACCAGCGCGGCGATGATCGGCACGGCGATCAGCGCGACCAGGGGCGACATCCTGTTGGTCATGATGACAACCAGCAGAACGACGATGGTGGCCAAGCCGAGTAACGCGAGCATGTGACCTCCTCTTTGACCGTTGTTATTGTTGTTTGACGTCCGCTGCACGAACTCTTCGCTCCCTGCGAAGGATCATGACGGAGTCCGCGGGCGACCGGCTGCGATCCCCGAGTAACGCCGCCCAAGCGGATTTCAACAAAACTTCAACTTTTGCAAAACCTGCCGGCAGCAGGGCTTTTCACAGCGCTATCATTCTATCGGACCGTGCCGAACCGGCGGCTTCGATTGACACTGTACGAACCCACAATCAGATTATAGAAATGAATTTGTTGTATCACGGTAATTTGATTCTTCTATAAGAGGCCGGCCATGATCCAGGGAGTGAGACATATCAAGGCCTTCGTCGCCGTCGCGCGGCTCGGCAGCTTCACCAGGGCGGCGGCGGAGGTCAACCTGTCGCAGCCGGCGCTGACCGTGCAGATCCGCCAGCTCGAAGAGAGCTTGGGCGTGCGGCTGTTCGACCGGAACAAGCGCCATGTGGTTCTGACCCAGGCCGGTCGCGACCTGCTGCCGGCCTTGCAGCGGGTGCTGGCCGAAATGGATGCGGTGATGAGCGCCAGCCACGATCTGGCCGGGCTGCGGCGCGGATCGGTGTCGGTCGCCACCCTGCCGTCCGTCGCCGCCGGCCTGTTGCCGATCGCCATCCGCCGTTTTGCCGCCGATCACCCGAACATCGATGTGCGGGTCAGTGACGTCGTCGCCGAGCGGATCATCCAGCTGGTCAAGGCGGAGGAGGTGGATTTCGGGATCGGCAGCCGGGTTGGCCCGGACCGCGACGTCGAAGTGACCGATTTCCTCACCGACCGGATGTGCGCCTTCTTCCCCACCGACCATCCGCTGAACGGGCGGCGTCCATTGCTGCTAAAGGACATCGTTGCATTTCCCATGATCCTGACGGCACGCGGCACCAGCGTGCGCTCATTGGTGGAGCGGGCGCTGGAAAAGGATGGGCTGGAGATCAGCCTGTCCTGCGAGGCGAACTACATGTCGACGGCGGTCGGCATGGTGCGGGCCGGGCTTGGCGTTTCGGTCCTGCCGCAGTCGGCCGTCGATGCGGCCTCCTGCAAGGGCATCGTGGTCGAGCCGATCCATACCGCCGGGCTGGTGCGCCGAATCGGCTTCATCCGCAAGGCCGGCCGTTCGCTGTCGCCGGCGGCGGAGCGATTCGCCGCCCTGCTGCGCGATGTCGCCGGCCCGTCGCTCGCCCACTTCTCCAGCATGGCTGACACCACGAAGCGGTAACGCGACCGGAAGAATTTTTTAACCGGACGGCGTTATTTTCATACCGAAATCAGCCAATCCGATTTCAGACGTCCCTTTGTATTGTAGTATATCAGTTGCCGCCCCCCGAATGCGCGCGACATGAAGGCCCCCATGAAACTCCTGGAAAATCTGACGATACGGGCGAAGCTGACCGCACTGGTCGTCTTGTCCGTCCTGGCCCCGGCGGTCGTGATCGCCATCAGCAGCAGCTTCGCCCACCAGCGCATGGTCGACGACCGCATCGACACCATCCGCTCGGCGGTGGAACTGGCGGTGGGTCTGGCGAAGGGGCTGAACACCGAGGTGGAGGCGGGAACCCTGCCCCGCGAGGAGGCGTTGGTACGCTTCCGCAACGCGGTGCATGCGATGTCCTACCATGACGGCGCCGACTATCTGTTCGCCTACGATCTCAACGGCATCGCCGTCGCCAACCCCTCGAACCACAAGGCGGTCGGTACCGACCGCACGGGCCTCCAGGACAAGGCCGGCAAATATTTCGTCCGGGAGATCGTGGAGACGATGCGCCGGCAGGACAGCGCCATCATCCATTATGTCTGGCCGAAGCTGGGGTCGGACGTGCCGCTGCTCAAGACCAACTATGTCCAGCGCTACCAGCCGCTGGGCCTGATCGTCGGTTCCGGCGTCTACACCGACGACATCGACGCCGCCTATCACGAGTTCCTCGTCAGGGCTGGCACCGCCACGGTGGCTCTGATCGCCGCGCTGGTGCTGATCGCGTTCCTGGTCAATCGCGACATCGTGCGCTCGCTGCACCGGCTGCGCGACAAGATGACCGCGCTCGCCGCCGGAGACCTCGGCGTCACTTTCCCGGAGGCGACGCGGCGCAACGAGATCGGCGGCATGGCCCAGGCGCTGCAGGTTTTCAAGGAGAACGCCCAGGCGAAAGCCAGCCTGGAGGCGAGCCAGGCCGAGCAGGCGGAGCGGGCCGCGACCGAGAAGCGCGACGCGATGACGCAGCTCGCAAGCCATTTCGAGCAGACGGTCGGCAACCTGATCCACGATGTGGCCCGCGAGACCGACGGCATCGAACAGCGGGCCCAGGACATGACGCGCGCCGCCGATCAGACGGGTACGCTGGCCGGCGCCGTCGCCTCTGCAACCGAACAGACCTCGGCCAATGTCCAGACCGTCGCCGCGGCGACGGAGGAACTGACCAGCTCGATCAATGAGATCAGTCGTCAGGTCGGCGAGTCGGCGCAGATCGCCCGCGAAGCGGTCGAAAGCGCCGAACGGGCCAATGGCAAGGTCGAAGGGTTGGCCGGCGCGGTGGAGCGGATCGGTGCCGTGGTGGGCCTGATCAACTCCATTGCCAGCCAGACCAATCTGCTGGCGCTGAACGCCACCATCGAAGCCGCCCGCGCCGGAGAGGCCGGAAAGGGTTTTGCTGTCGTGGCACAGGAGGTCAAGGCACTGGCCAACCAGACCGCAAAGGCCACGGAGGAAATCGCCGCCCAGGTTGCCGGCATCCAGGGCGAGACCACGCAGGCGGTGCAGGAGATCAAGGGGGTGGCGCAGGTCATCGGCCGGGTCAACGATGTGGCCACCTCCATCGCGTCGGCGGTCGAACAGCAGGGTGCGGCGACCCGCGAGATCAGCCGCAACATCCAGCAGGCCGCCCAGGGCAGCCATGAGGTGTCGTCC
The DNA here is from genome assembly GCF_000333595.1 of Azospirillum sp. B506. Classification (GTDB taxonomy): domain Bacteria; phylum Pseudomonadota; class Alphaproteobacteria; order Azospirillales; family Azospirillaceae; genus Azospirillum. Next base: position 19,108 of record NZ_BADK01000137.1, on the reverse strand, counting down.
AGCATCGGCGGCGTGAACCTCGCCGCCGGCAAGAGCGGCAAGGTCGCCTATGAGGTGCTGGAAAATGTGCGGCAGCTGTCCGTGCAGACCGACAGCCTGCGCGAAGAGGTCGCCCGCTTCCTGACGCAGGTGCGGGCCGGCTGAACGGCCATCCGGGGACGCATCGCGGACGCCGCGTCCCCGCCCCCGGCCGCTGGACAGGTAAAGTCAGGTCAAGTCAGGTCACTGGCGCCGGGTTGAACAGGGTCAGCGCGTTCCGCAGCCCCCAGTGATCGGCCCAGGTCTGCCTGCGGCCGCTCGCCACCTCCAGGATTAGGCGGAACAGCTCCCAGCCCACATCTTCGATGCTGGCTTCGCCGGTGGCGATGCGGCCGGCGTCGACGTCGATCAGGTCATGCCAGCGCGACGCCAATTCCGTCCGCGTCGCCACCTTGATCACCGGTGCCATGGCAAGTCCATAGGGCGTGCCGCGGCCGGTGGTGAACACCTCGATGTTGCAGCCCGAGGCAAGTTGCAGCGTGCCGCAGATGAAGTCGCTGGCCGGGGTGGCGGCATAGAGCAGCCCCTTGCGCGTCGCACGCTCGCCCGGCGACAGCACGCCGGCAATCGGGCTGGTTCCCGACTTGGCGATGGAGCCGAGCGCCTTCTCCACCACATTGGCAAGGCCGCCCTTCTTGTTGCCGGGGGTGGGGTTGGCACTGCGGTCGGCCGAACCGACCTGGAGATAATCGTCGTACCAGCGCATTTCACGGATCAGCGCGCGGCCGGTCTCCTCGTCGATGGCGCGCGGGGTGAGCAGATGGATGGCGTCGCGCACCTCCGTCACTTCGGAGAACATGACCGTCGCCCCTGCCCGCACCAGCAGGTCGGCGGCATAGCCGACCGCCGGATTGGCGGTCACCCCGGAAAAGGCGTCGCTGCCGCCGCATTGCAGCCCGACGACGAGGTCGGATGCCGGGCAGGTCTCGCGCCGCCGCTCGTTCAGTTGCACCAGCCGGCGGTCGGCCATCTCCAGGATGGAAGCGACCATGTCGCCGAAGCCCTGATGACGTTCGTCCTGCAAGGTGACGATGCTCGGCTCGCCCCCGGCCGGCAGCAGCCGTTCCGGTTGGAGCTTCTCGCAGCCTAGTCCGACCACCATCACCGCCCCGCCCAGGTTGGGGTTGCGGGCGAGGTTCTGCAGGGTGCGGATCGGTACCGCCGCCCCCGGCGCGTTGATCGCCACCCCGCAGCCATATGTGTGGTTAAGGGCCACCACGTCATCGACGTTGGGGTATTTCGGCAGCAGTTCCTTCTTGATGCGCTCGATGGCGAAATCCATCACCCCGGCGACGCATTGCACGCTGATGCTGATGCCCAGCACATTCTTGGTGCCGACCGTCCCGTCGGGATTGCGGTAGCCCTCGAACGTATAGCCATCCAGAACCGGAGCGTCGGGCGGAACGGCGGTGGCGAGCGGCAGCGTGTCGAGTTCCGGCGGATCGGGCAGGCGGACCAGCGATTCCTCGATCCAGGCGCCACGGCGGATCGGGCGGGCGGCAGTACCGATCACCTGACCGTAGCGGACAATCGACGCCCCTTCCTCCAGATCGGCGAGCGCCACCTTATGGCCCTGCGGCACAAAGTCGGTCAGGACCAGCCCGCACTCGAACTCTGCCCCTGGCGGCAACCCGCCGGAATTCACCACGATCGCGACGTTGTCCTCTGGATGGACCAGGATGTAGAGAGGCTTCTGGGTCATGGCTTGCCCTGACTGTTTGGTCGGGTTGGAGGCGTTGCAAAGCGGCTTCACCGCACCAGACACGGCCGCTTGTTGTCGAACGTCCAACCGGGGATCAGATACTGCATCGCCGTGGCGTCGTCGCGGGCGCCCAGACCATGGCGCTTGTAGAGGTCGTGCGCCTTCGCCAATTCGTCCATGTCGATCTCGACCCCCAACCCGGGCTTCTTCGGCACGGCGACCAGTCCGCCCTCGATCCGGAACGGCTCCCTGGTCAGGCGCTGGCCGTCCTGCCAGATCCAGTGGGTGTCGATGGCGGTGATGCGGCCGGGAGCGGCGGCGGCGACATGGGTGAACATCGCCAGCGAGATGTCGAAGTGGTTGTTGGAGTGCGAGCCCCAGGTCAGCCCCCACTCGTGGCACATCTGGGCGACGCGGACGCTGCCCTGCATGGTCCAGAAATGGGGATCGGCCAGCGGGATGTCGACCGACTGAAGCTGGATGGCATGGCCCATCTGGCGCCAGTCGGTTGCGATCATGTTGGTGGCGGTCGGCAGACCGGTGGCGCGGCGAAACTCAGCCATCACCTCGCGCCCGGAATAGCCCTGCTCGGCGCCGCAGGGATCCTCGGCATAGGCCAGAACATCGCCTTTCCCCTTGCACAGCCGGATCGCCTCCTCCAGCGACCAGGCACCATTCGGATCGAGCGTGACGCGGGCCTGGGGGAAGCGGCGGGCCAGCGCCGTCACCGCCTCGATCTCCTCCTCGCCGCGCAGCACGCCGCCCTTCAGCTTGAAGTCGTTGAAACCGTAGCGGTCATGGGCGGCCTCGGCCAGCCGCACCACCGCGTCGGGGGTCAACGCCACCTCGTTGCGCAGGCGGAACCAGTCGTGCTTGGCATCCGCTTCGCTACGGTAGGCCAGATCGGTCTTCTTGCGGTCGCCGACATAAAACAGGTAGCCCAGCATCTCCACCGCGTCGCGCTGCTGCCCCTCGCCCAGCAGGGCCGCCACCGGCACCTCCAGGAACTGGCCGAGCAGGTCGAGCAGCGCCGCCTCCAGTGCCGTCACCGCATGGATGGCGATGCGCAGGTCGAAGGTCTGCAAGCCACGACCGCCGGAATCGCGGTCGGCGAAGGCGCGGCGGGCCGCATTCAGGATGTTGTTGAAGGCGCCGACCGGCTGGCCGACGACCAGGGCGCGGGCGTCCTCCAGAGTCTGACGGATCTTCTCGCCGCCGGGAACCTCGCCGACGCCGGTGTGGCCGGCGCTGTCCTTCAGGATCACCACGTTGCGGGTGAAGTAAGGGGCATGGGCGCCCGACAGATTCAGCAGCATGCTGTCCTGGCCGGCGACCGGCACGACCAGCAGTTCGGTGACTTTGGGCGAGGACATCTGAATGGCCATGATGCGGGGTCTCGACAGCGGGAATGCGGGGAAAGCGTATCAGGCGGCTTGCAGCAGCGCCTGGGTGTAGCCGAGCGCGAAGGCGAAGAAGCGCTCGCGATCGGGATCGAGGTCGGAGAAGGGCACATGATCGGGGCAGAGGATGCCCTGGTATCCGACCTCGCGGTAGGCGCGGATGCAGGCCGCCATATCGACCGAACCCTCGTCCGGCATCGCCTCGCGGAAGTCGAGATAGCCACCCTTGATGTTGCGGAAATGGACCATGAAGATGCGGTTCTGCGGACCGAACTCGCGGATCGCCTCCAGCACCGTTTCGGTCGGGTTGCGCGACATTTCGGCGATGGTGCCCTGGCAGAAATTGAAGCCGAGCGACTTGCTCTCCGGTGCCAGGGCGACGAAGCGGCGCAACCCGTCGAGCGAGCCCAGCACATGGTGCACACCGTTCAGCCCGCCCGGCGGATAGGCCGGATCGTGCGGATGGCAAGCCAGTTTCACGCCGGCTTTCTCGGCAGTCGGCAGGATGGCCTCCACCAGATATTCGATGGCGCGCCAGCCATCGGCCTCACTGATGCCGCCGGCCTCGTTCGCCATCACCTGACCGCAGGTCTCCGGCGCACCGCGCGATGCCAGCGGGGAGGGCTTGGTGCCGGTGTCGTCCTCCGGCAGGACGGTACCCCAGTAGGAGAAGCGGGCGTCATTCTCCGCCTTGTACTCGTCGGCGCGGAAAATGCTGCACTTCATGCCGCCCCGGCCTTCGACCACCCCGGTGCGGGTGATGCCGACCATAGCGACGGTGTATTTCACCGTATCGACGCCGCCGTCCGCCGCGGCTCGGATGTTGTGACGCAGCCGCTCCGCCGTCGCCGCCGCCTTCTCCGGCGCCCGCAGGCTGTCGAGCAGGATGGAGCCGACATCAAGCGCCAGACAGTCCAGCGTCAGGCCATGGCTCTCCACCCATTTGCGCTGGGCGGCGACCTTGCGGCCGTCCCACAGGCCGGCCGCGACATCGTCGTTGGCCATCACCGGCGCGTTCGGCCGGCTGTCGATGACGATGCCCCTGGCGCCGAGCTGGGCGGACAGGCGCAGGCGCTTGTCGGTGGGATTGATGAGCTGTTCGCCGATATACATTGGGAAGACCCTTTGCCAGACCGTTCGACGCTGGAATTTACTTCTTCAGTTCCATCCGCTTGATCTCGCCGACGATGACGAGGTAGCTGACCGCCGCGATCAGGGCGTTGGCGCCGACGAAGACCAGGGCGCCGTTGAAGGAACCGGAGCTTTGGATGATGTAGCCGATGACGATCGGCGTCGAGATCGACGACAGGTTGCCGCACATGTTGAACACGCCGCCGCTGAGGCCGGTGATCTCCTTCGGCGCGCAGTCCGACATGACGGCCCAGCCCAGCGCACCGATGCCCTTGCCGAAGAAGGCCAGCGCCATCAGCGAGACGACAACCCACTGCAGATCGGTGTAGTTGCAGGCGATCATCGCCATCGACATCAGCATGCCCAGCACGATGGGCGTCTTGCGCGCCGCGGTCAGGGAGTAGCCCCGGCGCAGCATGGCGTCAGACATCACACCGCCGAGGATACCGCCGACGAAGCCGCAGATCGCCGGGATGGAGGCGATGAAGCCGGCATTCAGGATCGACATGCCGCGGGCCTGGACCAGATAGACCGGGAACCAGGTGATGAAGAAATAGGTGATGGCGTTGATGCAGAACTGGCCGAGGAAGATGCCGACCATCATGCGGCTGGCGAAGAGCTGGCGGATGTAATCCCACTTCGCCCCGCCTTGCGCGGAAGCCGCCGCCTTTTGGCCGTCATCCATGTTGATCAGACCACCGCCGGCCGCGATGTGGTCCAGTTCGGCCTGATTGATGCCCGGATGGTCCTTGGGGGCGTAGACCGTCTTCATCCAGACGCCGGCCGTGACGATGCCGAGGCCGCCCATGACGCCGAACACCCAGTGCCAGCCGAAGGAGTGGGTCAGCCAGCCCATCAGCGGCGCGAAGATCACCGTGGCAAAATACTGGGCGGAATTGAAGATGGCCGACGCGGTGGCGCGCTCCTGTCCGGGGAACCAGGCCGCGACAACGCGGCTGTTGCCGGGGAAGGACGGCGCCTCGGCGAAGCCGACGGCGAAGCGCAGGGCGAACAGCATCATGACCGCGGCCCCGCCGGCGAAGAAACCGATGGACCCCTGCATCAGGGTGAAGACCGACCAGGTGAAGATGCTCAGCCCATAGACGATCTTCGACCCGTAGCGGTCGAGCAGCCAGCCGCCCGGCAGCTGCCCCAGCACATAGGCCCAGCCGAAGGCGGAGAAGATGAAGCCCATCTCGGCAGCGCTGATCCCCAGTTCCTTCGAGATTACCGGCCCGGTGATCGACAGGGTCGCCCGGTCGGCGTAATTGATGACCGTGACCAGGAACAGCATCGCCAGGATGAGGTAGCGGACCCTGGTCTGTTTGGCGGCAGGCTGGGCCGCGGCGGCAGTATTGGAATAGGACGCGCGCTCGGTGTTGGCTGCGGTGCTCTCGATTGTCATGAGATTTCCTCCCTCAAGGCATGAGGGCGGGCAGGCGCGGCAGTCCGTTCCCGGACCCGCTTGACGGATCCGGCTTGCTGGCTGCACCTTGTGTCCGGCGTCGGGAACTGAAGCCCGGCGCCTGCCCGTCCGGCGATGGGTCGTTGCCGTGGGTTAAGGGGTTACTGCGGCCCCAGCGCCTCGATCAGGGCGCGCAGGTCCTCGACCTCGGCGGGGGTGCAGTCGACCAGCGGCGCACGCACCGGACCGGCGGGACGGCCGACGACGGCGGCACCCGCCTTGACGATGCTGACCGCATAGCCGGCCTTGCGGTTGCGGATCGCCAGATAGGGCAGGAAGAACTGGTCGAGCAGCCGGTCGGTGGTCGCGGTGTCGCCGGATGCGACGGCGCGGTAGAACTCCATCGCCGTGCGCGGAATGAAATTGAAGACCGCCGACGAATAGACCGGCACGCCGATGGCGCGATAGGCGGCGGCGTAGACCTCGGCGGTCGGCAGGCCACCCAGATAGCTGAAGCGGTCGCCCATCCTGCGGCGGATGGTCGTCATCAGCTCGATGTCGCCCAACCCGTCCTTGAAGCCGATCAGGTTGGGGCAACGCTCCGCCAGCGTCGCCAGACGGTCGGCGCTCAGCTTGCAGGTGGCGCGGTTGTAGATGATGACGCCGATGCCGACCGACTTGCAGATCGCCTCGACATGGGCGGCGACGCCCTCCTGATCCGCTTCGGTCAGATAGTGCGGCAACACCAGGATGCCGGCGGCCCCGGCCTTCTCGGCAGCCTGCGCCATCTCGATGGCGATGCGGGTGGAATAACCGACGCCGGCGATGATCGGCACATCCTTGCCGCAGACCTCGACGGCCAGCGACACGATGCTCTTGTGCTCGTCGGGGGTCAGGGAAAACAGCTCGCCGGTGCCGCCGGCGGCGAACAGCGCCGACGCGCCATAGGGCTTCAGCCATTCCAGGCGGCGGGCGTAGCCGCCCGGCTCGAAGGTGCCGTCGGCGGTGAAATCGGTCAGCGGGAACGACAGGAGACCTTCGCTGACGACGGCCTTCAGGGCTTGCGGTTCCATCGGGGGGGCATCCTTGGAAAACGGTAATGGTGGCTTGGGGCGCGGGTACCGGCCGGTCTTGCAGCGGTCCGTTCGACACCGGCGGCGTCCGATAACAGGACGAGTACCATCATATCAGTCATCATACAAGTGATTTGATGCGATAAGTGGCAATCCGCTTCTCCATCAATATGGAAGCAGCGAATGCAGGAACGGCAAAGCAAAGGGACGCGGCCGGCATTGCGGCGGCGTCCCTTTGCAGCGCAGGGCCGGATTGGAAGGAAGCGGTCAGCCGGTCGCGGCAGTCGCCTTGAAGTCGCCGCCAGCGCGCAGCCGGTCGCGACTGCCGTTCAGATGCAGGCGGATGGCGGCGCGGGCGCCTTCCGGATCCTGACGCTCGATGGCGGCATAGAGGGTCTGGTGCTCGTCGTTGATCCGGCGGAGATACTGGCGGCGGGAATCTCCTTCGAGATGGCCGTAACGCACGCGGGCACGCGGGATCAGCAGCGATCCCAGATAGGAGAACAGAGCCAGAAAGTGCTTGTTTCCGGTCGCCGCGGCGATGGCGCTGTGAAAGGCCAGATCGGCGTCGATGGCATCTTCTCCCGCCTCCACCGCCGCCGTCATGGTGTCCAGAGCCTCGCGCATGCGGGCCAACTGGCTGTCGTCGCGGCGGATGGCGGCGAGGTAGGCAGCCTCCGATTCCAGGCTGATGCGGACTTCCAGCACCGAAATCGCCTCGTTCACCGCCTCCAACGTCGATTCCTCGATGCGGAAGGGCAAGATCGCTGCGTCGCGCAGGACGAAGGCCCCCAACCCCTGCCGGGTGGAGACCATGCCGACCGCCTTCAGATTGGCGATCGCCTCGCGCACCACAGTGCGGCTGACACCGAATTCATCGATCAGGTCTTGTTCGCTCGGCAGCCGGTCGCCACTCTTGTATTGCCCGCCGGAAATCCGTTCGGCCAGGGCATCCACCAGTTGCTTCGCCAGCGGATCCCGGCGCCTGCGCGCTGTCATCACCATCCTCACTCAAACCCGGCTCCGGGACGGACCGCCCGTCACCACTCCATGTTCAGAGTTAACACCCGCAAAACCTATACGACAATAGACAAGCAAGCGGAGGTGGCTGGCGAAGGATGGCGTGGATGGACGTGCTTATCGCAGCCCACTTGTATGATGACTGATGGCGTGATAGATCGCCTCTCAAACAAATATCCGGCCGCTGTTGTCGGCGGGCGCTCCTCCCCCGCGCGCCCGCCCTGCAAGGAGACACATTACATGACCATCACCGGCGAGATGCTGATCGGCGCCACGGCGCATCGCGGCAGCCAGGGCGAGTTCCGCGCCTTCGACCCCGCCAGCGGCGAAGCGCTGGAACCCGTCTTCGGCGGCGGCGGTGCCCCTGAGGTCGAGCGCGCCTGCGCGCTCGCCTGGGCCGCCTTCGACGCCTTCCGCGAGACCGGGCTGGAGCAGCGTGCCGCCTTCCTGGAGACGGTCGCCCAGAACATCCTCGACATCGGCGACGACCTGATCGCCCGCGCCATGGCCGAGAGCGGCCTGCCGCGCGCCCGGCTGGAGGGCGAGCGCGGCCGCACCGTCGGCCAGCTGCGCCTGTTCGCCCAGGTGGTGCGCGAGGGCAGCTGGATCGAGGCCCGCATCGACCCGGCCCTGCCTGCCCGTACGCCGCTGCCGCGTGCCGACATCCGCCAGCGCCACATCGCGCTGGGGCCGGTCGCGGTGTTCGGCGCGTCGAACTTCCCGCTGGCCTTCTCGGTGGCCGGCGGCGACACCGCCTCGGCCTTCGCCGCCGGCTGCCCGGTGGTGGTGAAGGGCCACGGTGCCCATCCCGGCACCTCGGAGCTGGTCGGCCGCGCCATCCAGGCGGCGGTGGCTTCCTGTGGCCTTCCCGAGGGGGTGTTCTCGCTGCTGTTCGGCACCGGCAACGAGATCGGCACGGCGCTGGTCGCCGATCCGCGCATCAAGGCGGTGGGCTTCACCGGCTCGCGCCGCGGCGGGCTGGCGCTGATGGAGGTGGCGTCCGGGCGGCCGGAGCCGATCCCGGTCTATGCCGAGATGAGCAGCATCAACCCGGTCTTCCTGATGCCGGCGGCGCTGGCCTCGCGCGCCGAGGCGCTGGGCAAGGCGTTCGTGGCGTCGCTGACCATGGGCGCCGGGCAGTTCTGCACCAACCCCGGCATCCTGCTGGCGGTGGAGGGGCCGGACCTCGACCGCTTCGTCGCCGCGGCGGTGGAGGCGGTGGGCGGCAGCGTGGCCTCGACCATGCTGACGCCGGGCATCCATGCCGCCTATGATTCTGGCGTCGCCAAGCTGGCCGGCAGCGGCGAGGTTGAGACGCTGGCGCGCGGTCTGGCCTGCAGCGGGCCGAACCAGGCGCAGGCGGCTTTCTTCACCACGACGGCGGAGGCCTTCCTGGCCGATCCGGCGTTGCAGGAGGAGGTGTTCGGCGCCGCCTCGCTGCTGATCCGCTGCCCCGACGTGGCGGCGATGACGGCGGTGGCGGAAAAGCTGGAAGGGCAGCTGACGGCGACCCTGCAGATGGATGGCGAGGACAAGGCCGGGGTGGCCGGACTGATCCCGACGCTGGAGCGCAAGGCCGGCCGCATCCTGGCGAACGGCTGGCCCACGGGGGTGGAGGTCTGCCACGCGATGGTGCATGGCGGCCCGTTCCCGGCGACCTCGGACCCGCGCAGCACCTCGGTCGGCACGCTGGCGATCCGCCGCTTCCTCCGCCCGGTCTGCTATCAGGACATCCCTGCCGACCTGCTGCCGGAGAGCTTGCGCGACGGCAACCCGCTCGGGCTGTGGCGCCGGGTCGATGGCACTCTTGGACAAAAGTAACCGCCGGTTCGAGGGAACCAGCGGCCGGCACTGACCGGCGACACCAACCCGCAACGGCTGCGTCAGAGGGGGCGCTGACGCAGGGTACACCGCCGGACCCGGCCGCAAGCCGGGTTTGGCGGCCGGGCACGGCGTGCGTCCGCGCATCGCCGAGGCATCGCTCCCACCCAGTGCATCGAAGCAAGAACAAACCGCATTTAGAGGAAACGCAGATGGTGAGATCAGCTCTGCTGCTTGGCGCAGCCACCCTTTCGCTCGCCTCCGTCATGGTGGCCGGCCCGGCTTCCGCCCAATCGAAATTCGACATCATGCTGGGCGGCGACGCCTATTTCGAGGGCGGTTATGTCAACCAGGACCGCGATTCCGGTCAGCGCAACACCGAGTTCCGCAACCGCCTGCGCCTGCTGGTGACGCCAAAGGCCAAGGCCGACAACGGTCTGGAATATGGCGCCCGTGTCCGCCTGCTGGCCGAGAACGGCACCGGCAACGTCCGCACCGTCACCAACGACCGCGCCTTCATCTTCGTCAATGGCGGCTTCGGTGTCCTGCATCTGGGCGTCGAGAACGGTCCGTCCGACGACAGCGGCATCATCGCCCCGTCGGACTGGGGCACCGGCGGCGTCGACGGCTCCTTCCCGTCCTGGCTCGGCAACAGCGCGGCCAACGCGCCGGTCACCATCGGCAACATCCGTGCCCTGATCTCCGGCAACAGCGCCACCCGCGCCACCTACTGGACGCCGGAAATCGCCGGCTTCAAGCTCGGCGCCTCCTACCAGCCGTCGTCGGACAGCAGCAACACCGACGTCAACCGCTCCAAGCTGGCGCTGGCCTCGGCCAACCGCACCGGTGCCTACCGCGACGTCTATGAAGTCGGCGGCACCTACACCAACACGCTGGGCGGCGTCGCGGTCAACGGCAGCCTGTTCTATCTCGGCGGCCAGGCCAAGAACTCCACCACCACCCCGGCGGCGAGCTTCGACGACCTGTCCTCCACCCATGCCGGCCTGACCCTGGCCTATGCCGGCTTCAAGATCGGCGGCAGCTATGCCTGGTCGGGCGACAGCGGCTATGCCAAGTCCAGCACCCCCGGCATCGTCAGCCGCGAGAAGCAGGATGTTTGGACCGCCGGTGCGCAATACACCTTCGGCGCCACGACGCTGGGCGTGGGCTACCTGAACGCCAAGGACGCCGGCGACTTGACGGTCCGCGGCCGCAGCAAGTTCGAGTTGATCACCGTCGGCGCCAAGTATGTCGTCGCTCCCGGCTTCAGCCTCGCGCCGGAATACAACCACTTCAAGCTCAGCTCCGACGTCGCCGCCAACAGCGACAAGGGCGACATCTTCATCATCCGCACCGACCTGGCCTTCTAAGAGCCACGCGCTCGGATCCAAGGCCGACCGACGTCCTGGCCTTATTCTTCCAGTCTTCGCGCCGTCCGTGGTGTTCCTCTCCATCCCACCATGGCGGTTGCGTCCCGGCGCGCTCTCCCTCGGGTGCGTCGGCCCCGGTCCAGGCTGGAGCGGGGTCACCTCACGGCCGGGCGGCATTGCTGCCCGGCCGTTTTTTCGACCTGATCCGCGGGCCGATTTCCGGCCGGATATATCCTTTTCGGCATCGCATCGGTCGAGAATCGTATTGGACAGTTATGGTTCTACGTACTTAAAGTAGGCATGACGAACAATTTCGGACCGGGCTGCGATCACGATCTTACAGCACCCCGTCCCGTCGCCTGCCTCCATCCAACAAGCACCGCAATAATACGTCAGGGAGTAAATCGGATGTCCAGGAAATGGGTGATCTCCGCCGCCACCGCCGCTGCGGCGCTGATGATCGGCTTCGGCGGGCTGGGCGGCGTCCAGGCCGCCGACAAGAAGCTGGTGGTGGGCTTCTCGCAGATCGGTTCGGAATCGGGCTGGCGTGCGGCCGAGACCAAGACGGCCAAGGCGGAGGCCGACAAGCGCGGCATCGACCTGAAGATCTCCGATGCCCAGCAGAAGCAGGAGAACCAGATCAAGGCGGTGCGCTCCTTCGTCGCCCAGGGCGTCGATGCGATCTTCATCGCGCCGGTGGTGGCGACCGGCTGGGATTCGGTGCTGAAGGAAGCCAAGGAGGCGAAGATCCCGGTGGTGCTGCTGGACCGTCAGATCGAGACCAAGGACCCCAGCCTCTACATGACCGCCGTGACCTCCGACACGGTGCATGAGGGCCGGGTGGCCGGCGAGTGGCTGGCCAAGCAGACCGGCGGCAAATGCGCCGTGGTCGAGCTGCAGGGCACCGTCGGCTCGTCGCCCGCCATCAACCGCAAGAAGGGCTTCGACGAGATCGTCGCCAAGAATCCGGGGATGAAGATCATCCGCACCCAGTCCGGCGACTTCACCCGCGCCAAGGGCAAGGAGGTGATGGAGAGCTTCATCAAGGCCGAGAATGGCGGCAAGGGCATCTGCGCCGTCTACGCCCACAACGACGACATGGCCGTCGGCGCCATCCAGGCGATCAAGGAAGCCGGCCTGAAGCCGGGCAAGGACATCCTGGTCGTCTCCATCGACGGCGTGCCGGACATCTTCAAGGCGATGGCGGAAGGCGAGGCGAACGCCACGGTGGAGCTGACGCCGAACATGGCCGGCCCGGCCTATGACGCGCTGATCGCCTTCAAGAAGGATGGCAAGGCGCCGCCGAAGTGGATCCAGACGGAGTCGGCGCTGTTCACGCCCGACACCGCCAAGGCCGAGTATGAGCGCCGCAAGGACGCCTACTGATTGAGGCTGAAATCCCCCTCTCCCCCCCCGGGGAGAGGGTCGGGGTGAGGGGGATGCGTCGCGGGACCTTAGTGAAAATCCTGCAATGCTTCCCCCTCACCCTAACCCTCTCCCCGGGGGGGAGAGGGGATTCTCCACATGTTTCGTTGCGCATCCGGCGAGGTCCGCCATGACGGCATCCACCGCTCCCCCTTCCGCTCCGCTGCTGGCGATCCGCGGGCTGTCGAAGGCGTTTCTCGGCGTCCAGGCGCTCGACGGTGTCGATTTCACCCTGCGCCATGGCGAGATCCATGCCCTGCTGGGCGAGAATGGCGCTGGCAAGTCGACCCTCATCAAGACCTTGACCGGCGTCTATCAGCGCGACAGCGGCACCGTCGCGCTGGAGGGGCGGGAGATCGCGCCGCGCGGGGTGGAGGAGGCGCAGCGCCTGCACATCGGCACCGTCTATCAGGAGGTCAACCTGCTGCCCAACCTGTCGGTGGCGGAAAACCTGTTCCTGGGCCGCCAGCCGATGCGCTGGGGGCTGGTCGATCGCGGCGCCATGCGGCGGCGGGCGCGGGCAGTGCTGCAACCCTACGGCCTGTCCATCGATGTGACCGCGCCGCTCGGGCGCTTCTCGGTAGCCACGCAGCAGATCATCGCCATCGCCCGCGCGGTCGACATGTCGGCCAAGGTGCTGATCCTCGACGAGCCGACCGCCAGCCTGGACGCGCAGGAGGTGGCGGTGCTGTTCAAGGTGATGCGGACCCTGCGGTCGCGCGGGATCGGCATCGTCTTCGTCACCCATTTCCTCGATCAGGTTTATGAGGTCTGCGACAGCATCACCGTGCTGCGCAACGGCCGGCTGGTCGGCGAGCGGCGCACGGCCGACCTGCCGCGCCTCGACCTCGTCGCCATGATGCTGGGACGGGAGCTGGAAGCGGCGGCCCATCGCATCGATCTTGGCCCGGCGGAGGTGGACAGCCGCCCGCCGCTGGCCAGCTTCAAGGGATTCGGCAAGGCGCGCAGCGTCGAACCCTTCGACCTCGACATCCGCCCCGGCGAGGTGGTGGCGCTGGCGGGACTGCTTGGCTCCGGTCGCACGGAGACGGTGCGGCTGGTCTTCGGCATGGACCGCGCCGACCGGGGCGAGGCGACGGTGGACGGCCAGACGGTGCGGCTGAAGGGGCCGCGCGACGCCGTGCAGCTCGGCTTCGGCTTCTGTCCGGAGGACCGCAAGAAGGAGGGCATCGTCGGCGAGCTGTCGGTGCGCGAGAACATCATCCTGGCCCTCCAGGCGCGGCAGGGCTGGCTGAAGCCGATTCCGCGCCGCCGCCAGGAGGAGATCGCCGACCGCTTCATCCGCCTGCTCGACATCCGCACGCCGGACGCCGAACGACCGATCCAGCTGCTGTCGGGCGGCAACCAGCAGAAGGCGCTGTTGGCACGCTGGTTGGCGACCGAGCCGCGGTTGCTGATCCTCGACGAGCCGACGCGCGGCATCGACGTCGGGGCGCATGCCGAGATCATCCGCCTGATCGAGCGGCTGTGCGCCGACGGCATGGCGCTGCTGGTTGTGTCGTCGGAGCTGGAGGAGATCGTCGCCTACAGCCGCCGCGTCGTCGTGCTGCGCGACCGCCGCCATGTGGCGGAACTGAGGGGAGGGGAGGTCAGCGTGGAGCGCATCGTCGCCGCCATCGCGTCGGAGACGCCTGTTGCCGCCGGATCGGGCGCGGAGGTGCGGCAATGACGCTGTCCGCCCCCGGCCCGTCGCGCAACCTGCCGCAATATGGCGCACTGATCGCCGTCCTGCTGGCCAACTGGCTGCTGTTTCCCGATTTCTTCGCCATCCGTCTGCAGGACGGCCGCTTGTTCGGCAGCCTGATCGACGTGCTGAACCGCGGCGCCCCGGTGGCGCTGCTCGCCATCGGCATGACCATGGTCATCGCCACCCGCGGCGTCGACCTGTCGGTCGGCGCCGTCATGGCGATCTCCGGCGCCATCGCCGCCACCATGACCGGGGCGGGCTGGAGCCTGCCGGCGGTGCTGGCGGCGTCGCTTGCCGCCGGGCTGCTGTGCGGGCTGTGGAACGGGCTGCTGGTGGCGGTTCTGCGCATCCAGCCGATCATCGCCACCCTGATCCTGATGGTCGCCGGCCGCGGCATCGCCCAGCTGGTGACCGAAGGGCAGATCGTCACCTCACCAGCCCGGCGCTGCCTTCATCGGCAGCGGATCCTTCCTGACCGTGCCGATGCCGGTGGTCCTCACCGTCGTCGTGCTGGCGGTGACGGCACTGCTGGTGCGGGCGACCGCGCTGGGGCTGATGATCGAGGCGGTCGGCGTCAACCGGCTGTCGAGTGCCGGGGCCGGCGTCAACACGCCGGTGGTTCTGGTCGCCGTCTATGTCTGGTGCGGGCTGTGCGCGGCGGTGGCCGGGCTGATCGTCACCGCCGACATCCGCGGCGCCGACGCCAACAATGCCGGGCTGTGGCTGGAGCTGGACGCCATCCTGGCGGTGGTGGTCGGCGGCACCTCGCTGCTCGGCGGGCGCTTCGGGCTGGTGCTGTCGGTGGTGGGCGCGCTGATCATCCAGGCGATGAACACCGGCATCCTGCTGAGCGGCTTCAAGCCGGAATTCAACCTGATCGTCAAGGCGGGCGTTCTGCTGGTCGTCCTGCTGCTGCAATCGCCGACGCTGACCCTGTTCCTGCCGCGGCCGAAAGCCGCCCGGCCGATCGGAACGGTCAAGCCGCCGGTGGCGCCGACCAGCGGAGGGGCGAAACCATGACCGGAGCACTCCAGCGCTTTCTGCCGCTGATCGTCACCACCGCGGTGCTGGTGGTGGGCTTCCTGATCTGTGCGGCGCAGTTCCCCAACTTCGCCTCCTGGCGGGTGGTGGCCAACCTTTTGACCGACAACGCCTTTCTCGGCATCACCGCGGTCGGCATGACCTTCGTCATCCTGTCCGGCGGCATCGACCTGTCGGTGGGGGCGGTGATCGGCTTCACCACCGTGCTGCTGGCGGTGCTGATCGAGCAGGGCGGCTGGCATCCCATTCCCGCCTTCGTCGTGGCGCTGATCGCCGCCGGTGGCTTCGGGGCGGCGATGGGCGGGGTGATCCATGTCTTCCAGATGCCGCCCTTCATCGTCACGTTGGCCGGCATGTTCATCGCCCGCGGGCTCGGCTTCGTCCTGACCACCGATTCGATCCCGATCAACCACCCGCTCTATGGCGAGCTGAACGACATGGCGCTGCGGTTCGATTTCGGACTGAAGCTGAGCCTGCCGGCGCTGCTGATGCTGGCGGTGGTGCTGGCCGCCCTGGTGCTGGCGCACTGGACGCGCTTCGGCGCCAACCTCTATGCGCTGGGCGGCAACCGCCAGTCGGCCGAGCTGATGGGCGTGCCGGTGGCGCGGACGACGGTGGCGGTCTATGGGCTGTCGGGGCTGCTGGCCGGTCTGGCGGGGATCGTCTTCTCGCTCTACACTGGGGCCGGCTATTCGCTGGCGGCGACGGGCGTGGAGCTGGACACCATCACCGCGGTGGTGATCGGCGGCACCCAGCTGACCGGCGGCTACGGCTACGTCGTCGGCACCTTCGTCGGCGTGCTGATCCAGGGGCTGATCCAGACCTACATCACCTTCGACGGCACGCTCAGCAGCTGGTGGACCAAGATCGCCATCGGCGTGCTGCTGTTCGTCTTCATCCTGTTGCAGAAGGGTCTGCTGACGGTCTGGGCCGGCCGCGGCGGCGAACCGGCGGAGGCATGATGCCCATCGAGAGGTTTCTGTTCGACACCGTTGAGGGCCGTCCGGTGGAGGGCTTCACCCTCTCTGCCGGCGGGTTGGAGGCGACGGTGATCGCCCATGGCGCCCGGTTGGTGCGGATGCTGGTGCCGGGCCGTGACGGAACCGTCGCCGACATGGTTCTGGGTTTCGACCGTGTGGCCGATTATCTGGCGAGCGACGCCTATTTCGGCGCCACCTGCGGCCGCTACGGCAACCGCATCGGCGGGGCGGCCTTCACGCTGGACGGGGTGCGCCATGGGTTGGCGGTCAACGAGCCGCCGAACCAGCTGCATGGCGGGCCGGACGGCTTCGACCGGCGGGTTTGGGGTGCACAGGTGGAAGAGGCGGAGAATGCCGTCACCTTCACGCTGGTCTCGCCCGACGGCGACCAGGGCTATCCTGGGACGCTGACGGCGACGACGCGCTACCGGTTGAGCGAGGACGGGGTGCTGGACATCACCATGACGGCGACGACCGACCGGCCGACCATCGTCAACATCGTCCATCACAGCTATTGGAACCTTGCCGGGCATGCATCGGGCGACCTGCGCGACCACTGGCTGACGGTGCGCGGCGGCTTCACCACGCCGGTCGGCGCCGACCTGATCCCGACGGGGGAAGTGCGGCCGGTGGATGGCTCGCCCTTCGACCTTCGCAGCGGGGTGGTGCTGGGCGAGGCGCTGGACGCCGTCGGCGGCTTCGGCTTCGACCACAACTGGTGCCTGGAGGGGCCGGCGGGGGAACTGCGCCCTGTGGCGGCGCTGGAGCATCCGGCATCGGGCCGGCGGATGGAATTGGCGACAGACCAGCCCGGTTTGCAGGTCTACACCGGCGGCTATCTCAACGAGAAGGTTGTCGGAAAGGGTGGGCAGCCCTACTGCCGCTTTGGCGGTCTGGCGCTGGAGAGTCAGCGCTTCCCCAACAGCCCGAACATCGGGCATTTCCCGTCGGCGCGGCTCGATCCCGGCGAGACCTACCGCCACCGCATGCAGCTGCGATTCCGGACGAGCTGAGTCGGGGAGCGGAACCGCCCACCGGCCCGCGGGGTTCATCGAAGGCACGGCAGCGGTCCCGCTGCCGCCCCTGCGATGACGCCCACGACGCCGGAAGGAATGGTCGACATGGCCGCGATGCCTGACGCCGCCCGCCCAAGCCTCAATTGCCAGCCCAGCCAGACCCCGGCCGATCCGATCCTGGTGCCCGGCCGGACCTGCTGGCGGTTGGAGAAGGCCGACCGGATGGCGGTCATCATCGACGCCGCCGCCTATTTCGCCCGGATCAAGGCGGCGATCCTGAATGCCCGCCACACGGTGATGCTGATCGGCTGGGATTTCGACACGCGGATCAAGCTCGAACCCGACGATCCGATGCCGGGCGTTCCGAACGAGCTGGGCGATTTCCTGAGCTGGATCGTCCGGGTTCGGCCGGAGCTGACCATCAATGTGCTGAAATGGGATCTGTCGGTCCTCAAGATGCCGTTCCGCGGCGGGACGCCGCTGGTCCTGCTTGACTGGATCAGCAGCCGGCGCCTGCGCTTCCGCCTGGATTCGGCCCATCCGCCCGGCGCCTGCCATCACCAGAAGATCGCCATCATCGACGATGCGCTGGCCTTCTGCGGCGGCATCGACATGACCACCGACCGTTGGGACACCCCCGACCACCGCGACGGCGATCCCCGCCGCGTCCGGCCGGACGGCGAGGTTTATGGCCCCTTCCATGACGTGACGACCGCGGTCGACGGGGCGGCGGCGCGGGCGTTGGGCGAACTGGCGAGGGAGCGCTGGCACCGGGCGACCGGCGAGAGGCTGACCCCGCCGCCGCCTGTCCCGGCCTTCTGGCCCAAGGATCTGGAACCCGACTTCCGCGACCTCCCCGTCGCCATCGCCCGCACCGATCCCCTGGCACATGATGGGGCGGCGGATCACGAAGGAACGCCGAAGACCGGCAAGAGCGGCGTGCGCGAGATCGAGGCGCTGTATCTGGCCGCCATCGCCGCCGCGCGTGATTTCATCTATCTGGAAAGCCAGTATTTCGCCTCGCAGAAGATCGTCGGCGCCATCATCGGCCGGCTGTCGGAGCCCGACGGGCCCGAGGTGGTGGTGATCAATCCGGAACGCACGCCGGCCTGGATCGAGGAGGAGTCGATGGGCAGCGCCCGCTCGCTGCTGCTCCAGCGCCTGCACGAGTCCGTCGCCAACCCGCGCTTCCGCATCCTGGCGCCGGTGACCGAGGGCGGCGAGGGCATCTATGTCCACGCCAAGGTGCTGGTGGTCGACGACCGGCTGCTGCGGGTGGGGTCGTCCAACATCAACAACCGGTCCCAGGGGCTCGACACCGAATGCGACCTCGCCATCGAGTGCGCGCCGGGCGAACGGCCGGAGGTCTGCCGTTCCATCCGCTCCGTCCGCACCCGCCTGATGGCGGAGCATCTCGGCGTCTTCGTCGAGGAGGTGAAGCGCACGGAGGAGGCGACCGGGTCGCTGATCGCCACGATCGACCGGCTGATCCGCCCGGCCGGCCGCTCGCTCCGCCCGCTGGAGCCGCAGCCGCTGACCGAGACGGAACGCAAGCTGGTGGAGGAGCGCCTGCTCGACCCCGACCGTCCGGAGCCGATGGCGGCCACCATCCTGCGCGGGGCGACGCTGTTCGGCGACGTGAACCGGACGGCATGGCGCGTCGGCGCCGGGGTGGCCGCGGCGGCGGCTGTGGGGGTCGGATTGGTGCTTCTGGCCCGCCGGAACGGGCATAGAAAAAAATGCACGGTGAGTGAATTCTCTGCTTGCGGGCCGCGATCCATCCCGCTACATAAGCGCTCCCCGCGGCGCCCAACGCGGTGCGGGGAAAGCGCTTGTGGCGGAATTGGTAGACGCGCTAGGTTCAGGTCCTAGTGGCTGAAAGGCCGTGGGGGTTCGAGTCCCTCCAAGCGCACCAACACTCCAAGTGTTGGTGTAGAGGTGCAGAAGTATAGTGGGGCCATAGCTCAGCGGAGAGCG
>NZ_BADK01000138.1 GCF_000333595.1 Azospirillum sp. B506 | reverse complement strand
CGTGCGCAGCAGCTCGGGCCTCTGGAAGTCCATCTGCGCCCAGAAATGGGCGTTGTCGTCCGTATGGCCGAAATCGTCGTATTTGTCGGTGTACTCGTAGTGGTTGGCGAACGGGATGCTGGTCACCAGCAGGTCGATACTGTCGCTGGCCATGCGGGCTGTCTCGGCGACGGTGTCGTTGTTGACCACGGTCCAGTCCCGGCCGGACACCTCGATCCGTTCCACCTATCCTGAGATTTCCATCGACCTGCATCTGAGCGACGCTGTCGTCGATCTGGTGGGCGACGGTTTCGATGCGGCGTTGCGCATTGCGGTGCTGCCGGACAGTTCGCTGGTGGCGCGTCGGCTATGCGGGGTATCGCCGGTGGTGCTCGCCGCTCCCAGCTATCTCGCCCGCCATGGCGAACCGCGGCACCCCCGCGAGTTGAACGGCCACCATTGCCTGGGCTATGCCTACCGCCGCCGACAGGACATCTGGCACTTCACCAACAGGGCCGGCGAGGAGGAGAGCGTCACTCCATCAGGCCAGCTGCGTGTCACCAACGCCGATGCCCTGGTGCCGATGCTGCTGGAAGGGCTGGCAATCGCAGAGCTCCCGGAATTCATGGCGGCGGAACATCTGGCCGAAGGGCGCCTGACCGCGATCCTGACCGATTGGTCGCTGCCGAAAGGCGGCCTCTATTTCATCACGCCCTCGGCCCGCACGCGGCCGGCCAAGGTCGGGGTGCTTGCCGACTTTCTGATCGACCGGCTGTCGGAACCGCTGTGGTGGCGCCGGGACGACGACCCAGGCGCATGAGATCGGTGGCCAAGCCAGTCACTCCAGGGCAAGCAACGGTCCGAAGGCCTCCTCCAGGCTGCTGTGGTGCAGACCGGTCTTCGCCGGATTGCCGGGCGTCAGGTTCACTGCACGGATCAGGCGGCGGAGAATCCGCCCTTCGGTCACATCCACGTCGATGATGTTGATGCAGCCGTAATCCTGCTCGAAAGCCGACAGGGCAGACAACCCGGCACCGCAGGCCCAGGACAGCAGCATGCGGTTGACCCCGTCATGGGCGACCAGCGCCAGATGGCTCCAGCCCGGTTGCCGGATCAGCACCTCGATGGCCGACACCACGCGGTCGCGCACCGCAGCGAAACTGTCCCCGCCGGCAAAGCGCCCGTCTTCCGTTGCCGCCTCGAAGCCATAGACATAGTCCGCTTCGCGGCGCTCCTTCGGCACCAGCGACAGGCGGCCGGCGCGGATTTCCAGAAAGGCGGGGTGCTCCTCCACGGGCAATTTATGCGGAGCGGCGACCGGTTCGGCCGTCTGCCGCGTGCGGGCGAGTCCGGAACACAGCACGCGGTCGAGCGGCACCCCGGCCAGCAGGGCGCCGGCCGCCCTCGCCTCCTCCCGCCCGCGCTCCGTCAGGGTGGCGAGCTTCGGATTCAGCGGTCTGCCCTCCGGGTCGTAATAGGCGACATGACCATGACGCAGCAGGTAGATACGGCGACGGGCGGCCGTGCCGGCCAGCGGCGTAAAGACAGTCATCGGCCGGGCTCCTATCACTCGGCACTCCGTGAACAGCATCGGTGAAAAGACAAGCGTTGAAAAAAAGAGAGCGAGCGTTCGCTTTGTATCCTTTGAAACCGCGATGTGCAAGAACGGGTGGCATCGCAAACGATGGGACAGCGGGGATGAGCAGCTTGCGGGACTTCCGGGCACGGCACGACCTGTCGATGGAGGCGCTGTGCGCGCGCATCCTGGACCGCCACGCCTCGACCATCCGGATCAAGAAGCCGGCGGTCGCCATCGGAAACCTTGCCCGCATCGTCGAGACCACGCTGATGCTGGCGAACCGCAAGGGCTTCCAGTCCACCAGCCTGCGCGACCTGACCGAACAGTCCGGGCTGAGCATGGGGGCGCTCTACGCCTATTTCGACAGCAAGGACACGCTGCTGATGATGATCCTCGGACAGGTCGTCAGCGTGGTGGAAGAGGTGCTCGGCCATCCGCCGGAGGCGCTGGCGACCGATCCGGCCGGCCGGCTGCGCTGGCTGCTGCGCACCCACCTGTTCCTGACCGAGACCATGCATCCCTGGTTCGTCTTCGCCTATATGGAGGCGAAATCTTTCCCCAAGGACGGGCGCGACCTTGCCGTGGGCAGCGAGATGATGACGGAGGGTATGATTGCCGACGCGCTGGCAGACGGCGTGTCCCGCGGACTGTTCGCGGTTCCCGACGTGACGATGACGGCAGCGCTGATCAAACCGATGCTGCAGGATTGGTATGTGAAGCGCTCCAAGCACCGCCGCCGCGGCATCACGCCCGACCTCTATGCCGAGCAGTTGATCGCCTTCGTCGAGGCAGCAGTTGGGCTGAAGAGGGCGGGCTGAAACAGGGATTTCCGGCACCCTCAACAGAAAAGCCCCTGGAGCCATGCGACGTCGCATAGCTCCAGGGGCTTGCCGTCTTCCCGGCAGAGCAACGGTTCAGCGGTCGGACCGGGTGAAAAGCCGCAGGATCAGGGCGCCGGCCGAAGCTGCAGTGGCGACGGCGACCACGCCGTTCCACCCCCAGAGGTCCAGCGCCGTGCTGCCCAGCGTGGCACCGGCGGCCATGCCGATGAACATGCCAACCATCAGCACCGCGTTCAGGCGGCTACGGGCGGGCGGGTCGATCCCGTAGACGATGGTCTGGTGGGCAATCAGCGACGCCTGGACACCCAGGTCGAAGCCGATGGCGCTCGCCACCAGCAGCCACAGGCGGCTCCCCTCCGGCAACAGCGGCGACAGCGCCATGACAGCGAAGGACAGCACAGCCAGACCGGCACCCAGCCGGGTCATCAGGGCCGGACCGCGACTGTCGGCAATCCGGCCGGCAATCGGCGCCACCAGCGCACCCGCCGCACCCGCCAGCCCGAAGGTCCCCGCCGCAGCGGCGCCCAGATGGAACGGCGCACCGTGCAGCATCACCGCCAGCGTCGACCAGAAGGCGCTGAAGCCCAGCGACAGCAGGCCTTGCGCAACCGCTGCCCGGCGCAGGCCGGGATGGCGGCCCCACAGCGTGACCAGCGATCCCAGCAACTCGCCATAGCCGAGATCGGTCGTCGGGGTAAAGCGCGGCAGTCCGCGCCACAGGGCGGCGCCCAGCAGGGCGATGCTGCCGGCAGCGGCGACGAACACCGCACGCCAACCGAACTGCTCGGCAACGACACCGCTGACCACCCGCGACAGCAGGATACCCAGCAGCAGGCCGGTCATCACGGTGCCGACCACCCGGCCACGATGTTCCGCCGGGGCCAGCGTCGCGGCGGCGGGAACGATGTCCTGCGCCAGCGTCGCCGACAGGCCCATCACCAGGCTCGCCGCCAGCAGCGTGCCGATGGAGGGCGCGAAGCCCGCCGCCAGCAGGGCCGCCACCAGGACCGAGACCTTCGCCAGGATGATTCGGCGACGGTCGAAGCGGTCGCCCAGCGGTGCGAGCAACAGCAGGCCGAAGGCGTAACCGAGCTGGGTCAGCGTCGGCACCCACCCGACGGTCCGGTCCGCCGCCCCGATGTCGGTGCCGAGAACGCCCAGCATCGGTTGGCTGTAATAGAGCGTCGCCGCGGCCAGACCGGCGCCGGCCGCCAGCAGGAAGACCAGCGGCCGGCTCATCCCGCTGTCGCGTGCCGACGCCAGGGGCATCTGCTGCGCCAGCGGCGTTGCATGCGCGCTTTGAATGGTTGACATCGTGCAATCCCCTCAGGAACAGGCATAGGCTTGATTGAGGAAGAGTATGGCGGCGAGCGGAAGCCGAGGGTAGCCGGACAGGGTGTAGATTTGCTATACGCTGGGCGTATGAACACCGATCCTTCGGCGGTCGGCAGCGACCGCATCGCCCTGCTGGAAACCTTCGTCCGCATCGTCGAGTCCGGCAGCTTGTCGGCTGCGGCGGCACAGCTGGGCAGCACCCAGCCGACGGTCAGCCGAAGGCTGCAACTGCTGGAACGGACGCTGGGCGTCAGGCTGCTGCACCGCTCGACCCATCGGATGAGCCTGACAGAGGACGGCACCCGCTGTTACGAGCGAGCCAAGGATCTGTTGGCCGGCTGGCAAATCCTGGAAAGCGATGTCCGCGGTGCCGACGACCAGCCGACCGGCCACCTGCGGGTGGTGGCGCCGCACGCCTTCGGACAGCAGCAGTTGATCGGACCGGTCGCCGACTATCTGCGCCGCTATCCGCGGATGACGGTGGAATGGCTTCTGCACGACCGCATGCCCGATTTCATCGGCGAGGGCATCGACTGCGCCATCCGCGTCGGCGAGGTGGCCGACCCGTCGGTCGTCGCCCTGCGGCTGGCGGAGGTGCCGCGGATCGCCGTCGCCGCCCCCGCACTGCTCGGCGACCGGCCGGTGCCGCAGCATCCGGGTGAACTGGCGGAGCTGCCCTGGCTGGCGTTGCGAACTTTCTACCGGGACGAGGTGACGCTGACCAATGCCGGCACCGGCGAAACGGTGAGCTTTCCCATCCGGCCCCGCCTGTCCACCGACGGGCTGCAGGCGATCCGCAACGCCACGATCCTGGGGCTGGGAGCGTCCATCGCCTCACAATGGGCGCTGGTGGAGGATCTTGCGGCCGGGCGGTTGGTCCATCTGGCGCCGAACTGGCAGGCGGCCACCCTGCCGGTCAGTCTGGTCTACCCGCCGGCCCGCCACCAGCCGGCCCGCCTGCGCCGCTTCATCGAGGTGATGCGCATCGCCGTACCCATCGCCTTCCGTGCGGTGCAGGCGCCATAGCGTCAGCCCACCGCAACTTTGCTATGCTGTCCGCCAGCTGTTCGAAAAGGCCGATGTCCATGCACGAGTATGTCCGCAAGATCCTCACCGCGCGCGTCTATGACGTGGCGATCGAAAGCCCGCTCGACCCGATGCCGCGGCTGTCGCAGCGCCTGAACAACAGGGCGCTGCTGAAGCGTGAGGATCTGCAACCCGTTTTCTCCTTCAAGCTGCGCGGCGCCTACAACAAGATGGTTGGCCTGTCCCCGGAGGCGCGGGAGCGCGGGGTGGTGTGCGCGTCGGCCGGCAACCATGCCCAGGGCGTGGCGCTGTCGGCGCAGAAGCTGGGGATCAAGGCGGTGATCGTGATGCCGCGGACGACGCCTGCCATCAAGGTCCAGGCGGTCAAGAGCCGCGGCGGCAAGGTCGTGCTGCACGGCGACATTTTCGACGACGCCTATCTGCATGCCCGCCAGATCGAGACGGAGAAGGGCCTGACCTTCATCCATCCCTATGACGATCCGGATGTGATCGCCGGCCAGGGCACCGTCGGGATGGAAATCCTGCGCCAGCACCCGCATCCGCTGGACGCCATCTTCGTGCAGATCGGCGGCGGCGGACTGGCCGCCGGGATCGCGGCCTATGTCAAATTCCTGCGCCCCGACGTGAAAGTGATCGGCGTCGAGCCCGACGACGCGGCCAGCATGGGCGCCGCGATTGCGGCGGGCAAGCGGGTGCAACTGGATCAGGTCGGGCTGTTCGCCGACGGCGTCGCCGTCCGTCAGGTCGGCAGCGAGACCTTCCGGCTGTGCAGCGAACTGCTGGACGAGGTGATCACCGTCAACACCGACGAGATCTGCGCCGCGGTCAAGGACATCTTCGAGGATACCCGCGCCATCACCGAACCGTCGGGGGCGGTCGGTCTGGCTGGCCTTAAAAAATACGCCGGGCGCGAAGGGTTGCAGGGCAAGGGGCTGGTGGCCATCGGCAGCGGCGCCAACATGAATTTCGACCGGCTGCGCCACATCGCCGAACGGGCGGAGATCGGCGAACGGCGCGAGGCGCTGCTGGCCGTCACCATCCCGGAGCGGCCCGGTGCCTACCGGCAGTTCATCCAGGCGCTCGGCAAGCGGTCGATCACCGAGTTCAACTACCGCTATGCCGACGACCGCGAGGCGCAGATCTTCGTCGGCGTGCAGTTGACGGAGGGCGACGCGGAAAAGCGCCAGATCATCGAAATGCTGCACGGGCTGAACTGCCCGGTGCTGGACATGAGCGACAACGAGATGGCGAAGCTGCATGTCCGCTACATGGTCGGCGGGCGGGTGCGCGGGTTGCGGGACGAGCTGCTCTACCGCTTCCAGTTCCCGGAACGGCCGGGTGCCCTGTTGAAGTTCCTGAACGGGTTGGCGCAGGAGTGGAACATCTCGCTGTTCCATTACCGCAACCACGGCGCCGACTATGGCCGCGTGCTGGCCGGCATCCAGGTGCCGGACAGGGACCGGGCGCGATTCCGGCGCTGCTTGGACGAGCTTGGTTATCCCTGCTGGGACGAGACCGCAAACCCGGCCTACCGCCTGTTCCTGGCCGAACAGCAGGCTTGCTGATGCGGGGCACTCCCCACTTGAAAGGCTGGCAAGTTGGCTATTACATGTTTACAAATATCTGACAGCATAAGGCCGGCCGCCGCTGGGCGGCCGGAAGATCGGGAGCGACAGGATGGATGTGAGTGAACGCGGCGCGATGACCGGTGCGGCGTCCGACGGCGGGGAAGCAGTGCCGCTGCTCCGCGCCCGCCAAACTCCGCTGGTCACGCGGGTCTACCAGCTGCTGCTGGCCCAGATCAGCGCCGGCGACTTCCAGCCCGACGAGCGTCTGCCTGGCGAGAACGACCTCGCCGCCCGCTTTCAGGTGTCGCGCCCGGTGGTGCGGGAAGCCTTGAAACGCCTGCGGAATGACGGACTCATCTACTCCCGCCAGGGAGCCGGCAGCTTCGTCCGCGTGGCTGCGGAGGAAAGCCAGCCGGTGCTCGGCTATGCCCCGGTGGAGACCATCGCCGACATCCAGCGCTGCTACGAGTTCCGGCTGACCATCGAGCCGGACCATGCCTACCACGCCGCCTTGCGCTGGAACGACGCCGCGCTCGACCGCATCGCCGCGGCGCTGAATTTGATGGACGACGCAACCCGTGCCCACCGGCACCGCGAGGATGCCGACTATGCCTTCCACACCGCCATCGCCGAGGCGACGAACAACCACTATTACATGTCGTCGATGCAGGCGCTGAAGGACCACATCTCCGTCGGCATGAAGTTCCACGGCGTGTCGCTGATGGGACCGAGTTCCGGCCTGACGGGTGTGTATGACGAGCATCGCGGCATTTTCGACGCCATCCGGCAACGGGACGGCGAAACGGCGCGTTCGCGGATGCGCAAGCATCTGGAGGGGTCGCGCGACCGTGTGTTCGAGGGGCGGGCGCTGGATCTGTCGCTCTAGAGCTTCGGCATGGCGTTCTTTTCCATCCCCCGCCGTATCCCGGTGTGGGAGAGGGCCATGATGACCGGATCATGTAAACATGTAATGGCATCTTGTCCGCTCCGCTGCGGCGTTTTACCTCCAACAACATTACAACATATTGACATCTCCGCAGCGCTGTGATGGAGTGGGTCATCGTCAAGGGCAGCGGAAGCGCCCGGCAGCGGGTCGTCGGTTCAAGGCCGCCGCCGCTCACCAGGATGGGGACCACCCATGGACAGCATGGTTCCACAGATCGGCTCGCTGGCCGGAGCATCGGCGGCGCGACACCCGTGCCTGATCGCCGACGACCTGACCGGGGCGCTCGACACCGCCGCCCAGTTCGCTGTCTTCGCCGGTCCGATTCCGGTTTACTGGCAGAGCCTTCCCTATCCTGCCCTGTCGAACGGCCTCGCCTTCGACAGCAGCACACGGGAAGCGACGCGGGATCAGGCGCGCCGCCGGGTCGCCGCCATTGCCGCAGGGTTGCCTCGCACGCCCGCCACGCTCCATTATGCCAAACTCGACAGCCTGCTGCGCGGCCATGCCGGGGCGGAGATCGCTGCCTGGATCGCCGCCACGGCCCCCGATCACGTCATCATCGCCCCCGCCTTTCCCTATCAGGGCCGCATCACGCGCGGCGGCATCCAACTCGCCCGGGGCGAAGACGGGCGCAGCTGGACCCCCGCGGCCAGCGACCTGCGCGCCGACCTGGAGCGTGAAGGCCAGACCGTCCGGCTCCGCAATCCCGGCGCGCCGGTGCCGACCGGCGTCAGCCTGTGGGATGCGGAGACCGACGCCGACCTCGACGCCATCGCCGCCGCCGGCCTTGCGCTGGTCGGCCGGGTGCTGTGGTGCGGCAGCAGCGGTCTGGCCGGCGCGCTCGCCCGGCAAATGGGCGCCATGGCCGAGGATGCCGTGACACTCCGGTTGCCGCGCCCGATCCTGGGACTGTTCGGCACCAACCATCCGGCGATGACGGCGCAGATCGACGCCTGTTCGGAGCATGTGCTGACCCTGCCCGACGGCGGCCCCACCACCGCCGCGGTGTTGGCGCAGCGGCTCGACCATGAGGGCATCGCGCTTGCCACCCTCGCCCTGCCCGACGGGCTGTCGCGTGCCGACGCGGCTCACCGGATCGAATGGGAATTCGCCCGGTTGGTCCGCCAATTGGATCCGCCCGGCACGTTGCTGGTGGCAGGCGGCGAGACCTTGCGCGGCCTGTGCCTGGCCTTGGAGGCCGACCGGTTGGACCTCGACGGCCATGTCTGGCCCGGGGTTCCCTGCTCCATTCTGCGCGGCGGCCGCTTCGATGGGGTCCGCGTCATTTCCAAATCGGGCGCGTTCGGCGCCCCGGCGCTGCTGCGCCGGCTGCTTGCGCTGGGTGCGCCACATCTTCAGGGAGAACAAGCATGACACCGCATCTGGCCATCACCATGGGCGATCCGGCCGGCGTCGGACCGGAGATCATCGTGAAGGCCTGCGCGCGTCTGAAGGACCGGCTGGCCGACGGCTCGCTGCGCCTGCTGGTCATCGGCAGCAATCCCGCCCTCCATGCGGCGCGCGATGCGCTGGGCAGCGACCTCGACTTTCCGGAAGTGACGGACGTCGACGGCGAATGGCCGGCGCTGGCCTGCCTCCAGGCCGGGCCGGAGGGCGAGCCGATCCGCCCCGGCGTGCTGTCGGTCGATGGCGGCCGCTTCGCCTATCTGGCGGTGGAGCGCGCGGTGCGGCTGGCCGAAGCCGGCCGCATCCACGGCATCGTCACCGCGCCCCTGAACAAGGAGGCGATGAACAAGGCCGGCTATCACTATGCCGGGCACACCGATTTGCTGGCCGAACTGACCGGCGCGCGCGGTTCGGTGATGATGCTGGCCCATGGCAACATGCGGGTCAGCCACGTCACCACCCACATCGCGCTGGAGGACGTGCCCAAGAAGCTGACGCCTGAACGGCTGCGCTACGTCATCGACCGCACGGAGGAGACTCTGGCCGGGCTCGGCCTGCCGCGCCGCCGCATCGCCATCGCCGCTCTCAACCCCCATGCCGGCGAAGGCGGGCTGTTCGGCCGCCAGGACATCGAGGTGACCGAGCCGGTCATCAAGCAATGCGTCGCCGACGGGCTGGACGTGGTCGGGCCGGTGCCGGGCGACACCATCTTCGTCAAGCTGCGCGCCGGTCAGTACGACGCGGTGGTCGCCATGTACCACGACCAGGGCCACATCCCGGTCAAGCTGCTGGGCTTCAACGTCAATCCGGAAACCGGCACCTGGGACGCGCTGAGCGGCGTCAACATCACGCTGGGCCTGCCGATCATCCGCACCTCCGTCGACCACGGCACCGCCTTCGACATCGCCGGCAAGGGCATCGCCAACGAGCTGAGCCTGATCGAGGCCATCGACTACGCCGAAAAGCTGGCGGCCGCCCGCGTGCGCGCTGCCGCCTGAGGATCCCGACCATGAGCCATATCGACCTGACAACCCCAATCGAGCTGCTCCGCCCGGCCCGCGTCGTCTTCGGCGCCGGCACGGCGGCGGAGTCCGGCCGCTGGGTGCGCGAACGCGGCTTCACCCGCATCCTCGTGGTCGCCGACGCCTTCAACGCGGCGCGGGTGGACCGGCTGGGGCTGGAGGGTGACGTCACCGTCTTCGCCGACATCAAGCCGGAACCGGACGTCCCCAACCTTGAGGCGCTGCTGGCGGTCGCCGAACGGATCGAGCCGCAGGTGGTGATCGGCTTCGGCGGCGGCAGTGCCATGGATCTGGCCAAGCTGGCCGCCGTGCTGCCCGGCAGCGGCCAGACCATCCGCGACGTGGTCGGGCCGGAGAAGGTGGCGGGCAAGCGCGCCGCCCTGGTCCAGGTGCCGACGACCGCCGGCACCGGCAGCGAGGTCGGTACCCGCGCCCTGGTCACCGACCCGGCTACCATGAGCAAGCTGGCGGTGCAGAGCGTCCATATGCTGGCCGACGTCGCCGTGGTCGATCCCGACCTGACGCTGAGCGTGCCGGCCGCCGTCACCGCCGCCACCGGCGTCGATGCGCTGGCCCATTGCGTCGAGGCCTACACCAACCGCAAGGCCCACCCGCTGATCGACCTCTATGCGCTGGAAGGCATCCGGCTGGTCGGCCGCTTCCTGCCGCGGGCGATTGCCGACGGCAGCGACCGCGAGGCGCGGGCCGGCCTGTCGCTGGCGTCCTTCTATGGTGGCATCTGCCTGGGTCCGGTCATACCGCCGCCGGCCATGCCGTCGCCTATCCGCTGGGCACCCGCCACCACATCCCGCATGGCGCCGCCAACGCGCTGATCTTCCCGCATGTGCTCGCCTTCAACGCGCCGGCCGTCCCGGCCAAGACCATCGCCGTGCTCGACGCACTGGGGATGAAGCCCGCCACCGATCCGGCCCTGGTGTTCAAGGCGGCCCATGACTGGTGCGTGGCTCTCGGCTGCAAGATGAAGCTGTCGGAATTCGGCGTGCCGGAGGCCGATCTGCCGCAAATGGCCGAAGAGGCGCACGCCATCCGCCGGCTGCTCGACAACAACCCGCGCGACCTCAGCCGCGAAGACATCCTGGACATGTACCGCGCCGCCGCCTGACGGCGCGGCGCGATCTCCATCCTGTTCGTTAAAAGGCCAATCCCATGAGCAAGACCAGCGGCAGCAAGATCGGCGGCCCCTTCGTCGCGATCGTCACCCCCTTCGATGGCGATGAGCGCATTGAAATCGCAGCGCTGCGACGGCAGGTGAAGCGGCAGGCGTCCGCCGGCAATGGCGTGTTCTGCGCCGGCACCAACGGCGAATTCTACGCCTTGTCCTTCGAAGAGAAGCTGGCGGTCGCCGAGATCTGCGTCGAGGCCGCCGCCGGACAGGTGCCGGTGCTGGCCCATATCGGCGAGATCTCCACCCACCAGACCATCGCGCTGGGCAAGGCGATCCAGCATCTGGGCGTCAAGGCGGTTTCCGCCATCACGCCGTCCTTCATCGCCTGCTCCCAGGCCGAGCTGATCGCCCATTACCTGCGTGTCGCCGACGCGCTGACGGTGCCGCTCTACCTCTACAACATCCCGGCCCGCACCGGGAACACGCTGGAACCGCAGACCGCCCGCATCCTGGCCGACCACCCCAACATCATCGGCATCAAGGACAGCGCCGGCTCGCAGGAGAGCCTGGACGGCTTCCTCGCCATCGCGCGCGAGCGGGCCGACTTCGACGTGCTGGTCGGGCCGGATTCTCTTGTGCTGCATGGCCTGCGCAACGGCGCCGCCGGCTGCATCTCCGGCCTCGGCAACATCGCCCCGGTGACGCTCAACGGCATCCATGCCGCCTTCGTGGCCGGCGATGCCGCCGCAGCCGAAGCGCACCAGACCCATTTCAGCACGCTCCGCAAGGAGCTGTATGCGCTGGGCTTCCCACCGGCGATGGTCAAGCGCGCGCTCTGCCGCGCCATGCCGGAGGTCGGCCTCAGCCGCGCCCCGGTGCTGATCGCCGACGAGGTGGACCAGCAAATCAAGGCCCTCGCGGCCCGCTATGCCGAAGCGGTGTGACGCTGTTCCACGCCGCATGGCGCCGCGACGAAGCGGGGCGGCGCCAATCCCCCGAACAACACTGAAGGCGGATCCATCCGCCCGTTAGGGAGACCCGTCCATGAATCACTTCACCAGTGGAGAAAGTGCGCTCATCCTGGGGATCGTCGTCCTCTACATCCTCTTCACCTCCTGGCTGACGGTGCGGCTGCGCAGCCGCAACAACGGCGAGTTCATGAATGCCGCGCGGTCGATGCCGGCCGCCGTCGTCGGCGTCCTGCTGATGTCCGAGTTCATCGGCGCCAAATCCACCGTCGGCACCGCGCAGGAAGCCTTCACCTCCGGCATGGCCTCGGCCTGGTCGGTTCTGGGCGCCTCCATCGGCTTCCTGCTGTTCGGCCTGTTCTTCGCCAAGCGCATCTACGGCTCGGGCGAATACACCATCTCCGCCGCCATCGCGAAATATTACGGCACCTCCACCATGCGGACGGTGTCGATCATCATGATGTATGCGCTGCTGCTGGTGAATGTCGGCAACTACATCAGCGGTGCGGCCGCCCTCTCGACCGTCATGAACCTGGACCTGACCTGGGCGATGGTCATCATCGCGGTGGTCAGCACCTTCTATTACGTGTTCGGCGGCCTGAAGGGCATCGCCTACGTCACCATCCTGCACAGCGCCATCAAGCTGATCGGCATCGCCCTGCTGCTGGGCACCGCGCTGTCGCTGAGCGGCGGCATCGCCCCGATGGTCGAGAAGCTGCCGGCCCATTACTTCACCATCGACGGCAAGATCGGCATGCCAACCGTCTTCGCCTGGGTCATCGGCACCGTCGGCGCCATCTTCTCCACCCAGTTCGTCATCCAGGCGATCTCGTCCAACCGCAGCGCCGGCGAAGCCCAGCGCTCCTCCATCTACGCCGCGATCTTCTGTCTGCCGCTGGGCATCATGCTGGCGCTGATCGGCGTCACCGCCCATTACCTCTACCCCGACATGAAGAGCCTGTATGCGCTGCCGGTTTTCCTGGACGCCATGCACCCGCTGATGGCCGCCGTCGTCACCACCTCCCTGGTCGCCTCGGTCTTCGTCAGCGTCAGCACGGTGGCGCTCGCCATCGCCTCGCTGGCGGTGCGTGACTTCTACGTGCCGTGGAAGAATCCGACGCCGGAACAGCAGTTCCGCACCACGCGCATCCTGTCGCTGATCATCGGCTTCCTTCCGCTGATCTTCGTCTTCTTCGTGCCGGAAATCCTGAAGCTGTCCTTCTTCACCCGCGCCCTGCGCCTGTCGATCACGGTCGTCGCGATGATCGGCTTCTTCCTGCCGCTGTTCGCCAGCAACCTGGGCGCCACGCTGGGCCTGCTGGGCGCCACCGTCAGCACCACCGTCTGGTATGTCCTGGGCAACCCCTACGGCATCGACAACATGTATGTCGCCCTGCTGACGCCAATGGCGGTGATGGTGGTCGAGCGTCTGATCCGCGGCCGCAGCGCCCCGGCGATGGTCGCCGCCCCGACACAGGCCCCGCCACAGGCCGAAGCACGGTGACCGGCTTCCCCTTCTCCTCCGTTCCCATGTGACCGCCATGACCACATCCTCAACCCTGCCCTCCACCATCGAACGCGGGTGCATTGCGCCCGCGGACGGGGACGCCGGGCGCCGCGACGCCTATCTGCCGTCGCCCTGCGTCCAGAACCACGCCGCCAACATCACCGTGCTCGGCAATGGCGATCTCGGCTGCGTCTGGTTCGGCGGCACCCAGGAAGGCATTCCCGACATCTCGATCTACTTCTCCCGCCTGCCAAAGGGCGCCGACAGCTGGACCCATCCGGTCAAGCTGTCCGACGACCCGACCCGGTCGGAACAGAACCCGGTGCTGTTCCCGGCGCCGGACGGAACGCTGTGGCTGTTCTACACCGCGCAAGTATCCGGCAACCAGGACACCGCCTTCGTGCGCTGCCGCAGCTCCGCCGACCACGGGCAGAGCTGGGGACCGATCCGCACCCTGTTCGAGGGGACGAATGGCGACGGCATCTTCATCCGCCAGCCGGTGGTTGTGCTGCCGAATGGCGACTGGCTGCTGCCGACCTTCCTCTGCCACGGCACGCCGGGCGAGAAGTGGGTGGGCGACAACGACACCAGCGCGGTGCGCATCTCCAGCGACCGCGGCGAAAGCTGGACCGAGCATCCGGTGCCGGACAGCGTCGGCTGCGTCCACATGAGCGTGGTGCCCCTGCGCGACGGCATGCTGGCCGCCTTCTACCGCAGCCGCTGGGCCGACCATGTCTATCGCAGCGTCTCCACCGACAATGGCCGGACCTGGAGCGCGCCGGTGGCGACCGAGCTGCCCAACAACAACTCCTCGATCCAGGTGACGGCGCTGGCCGACGGCCGGCTCGCCATCGTCTTCAACGAATCGAGTGCCGAGAATGCCACCGAGCGACGCGCCTCGCTCTATGACGAGATCGAGGACGATGTGCCGGCCGGTGGTGGCGCCGCCGCAATCGCTGTCACTCCGGCTCCGGTGAAGGCCGAGGCGCCGGCCCGCAAGGCCTTCTGGGGGGCGCCGCGCGCACCGCTGACGCTGGCCCTGTCGGAGGATGGCGGGCTGACCTGGCCGCTGCGCCGGAACCTGGAGGTCGGCGACGGCTATTGCATGACCAACAATTCCAAGGACAGCCTGAACCGGGAATACTCCTACCCGTCGGTCACCCAGACGGCGGACGGCGACCTGCATGTCGCCTTCACCTATTTCCGGCAGGCGATCAAATACAGCCGCGTCTCGCCCGACTGGGTGGGCATCCGCTGATCGGCGTTGGGGGGCGCCACCGGCAAAGCCTTCCGGGGCGCTCCCGTCCGCATCCTTCTCCTTCGGGGACTTGTCCCATGACCATGACCGCCGAGGCCGTTGTTGCGGCCGCCGACGCGCTGCTCGCCGCGCGCCGCGACAACCGCCCGCTCGACACCCTGCCGCCCGCAACGATGCCGGCCGACAAGGCCGACGCCTACGCCATCCAGACCGAGGTCGCCCGCCGCATCGGCCCGGTGACCGCCTGGAAAGTTGGCGCGTCGGCCCCGGATGCCGAGCCGTCGAGCGCTCCCATCCATGCCGAGACGCTGTTCTTCGACAGAGAGACTCTGCCCGCCGGCATGTTCCGCGTGATCGGCATCGAGGCCGAGATCGTCTATCGCCTGAAAAGCGACCTGCCCGCCCGTGACGAGCCCTGGACGCGCGACGAGCTGCTGGACGCCATCGGGTCGGTCCATCCCGCCTTCGAGATCTGCGACAGCCGTTTCGCCGCCTACGGATCGCAGGGTCCGTTCGCCTCACTGGCCGATCAGGCCAACCACGGCGCGCTGATCGTCGGCGCCGCCACCGCCGACTGGCGCCGCATCGATCCGGTAACCCAGCCGCTGACGCTCGACATCGATGGAGAGCGCAAAATCGACGTGATCGGCGGCAACAAGGCCGGCGATCCGATTCGCCTGCTGGGATGGCTCGCCAATGTCGGCGCCCGCCCCTTCGGCGGCCTGCATGCCGGCGACACCGTGACCACCGGATCCTGCACCGGCACGATCTTCGTTCAGCCCGGCAGCCGCGCCGTGGCCGACTTCCCCGGCCTCGGCCGCATCGCGCTGACCGTGGCGTGAGGAGGAGTGCCGCAATGAATTCGGAACGTCGGCCCCGCCGCGCGCTCGTCACCGGGGTCAGTTCGGGGATCGGTGCGGCCATCGCCGAACGGCTGTTGCAAGAGGACTGGCTGGTCGAAGGAATCAGCCGCTCAGCCCCCGCCATCGACCATCCGAACCTGCGCTTCACCCCGGCCGACCTGATGGAGCCGGGGGCCGCGGCGGAGGCCCTGGCCGGACTGCCACCGGCCGATGCGCCAATCGATGCGCTGGTCCATGCCGCCGGGGTCATGCGCGTCGGCAAGCTCGGCGAACTGGCCGCGGACGACGCCCGAGCGATGTGGCGCCTGCATGTGGAGGCGTCCACCGAACTGGTCGAGCATGTGGTTCCCCGCATGCCGGACGGCGGCGGCCGGATCGTCCTGATCGGCAGCCGCACCGCCCAGGGTGCCGCCGGCCGCAGCCAATACGCGGCGACCAAGGCGGCGATGGTCGGGCTTGCCCGGTCCTGGGCATTGGAACTGGCGCCGCGCGGCATCACGGTGAATGTGGTGGCGCCCGGGGCGACCGATACGCCGATGCTGAAGGACCCGAACCGCACCGGCGTGCCGCCGAAACTTCCTCCGATCGGCCGCTTCATCAAGCCCGAGGAGGTGGCGGCGCTGACCGGCTTCCTGCTGTCCGATTGGGCCGCCGCCATCACGGGACAGCAGATCCTTGTCTGCGGCGGAGCATCGCTTTAGGTCGGTGCGCTGGCAACCATCGACCCNGACCGTTTCGGGCTATATGGTTGCCACGCCATTCCGTCACGAGGAAAGACCATAGGATGTCGAACACCGCCCCGCAGATCGCCGCCCCGAAGATCGCAATCGTCACCGGTGCCACCTCCGGATTCGGCGACGCCATCGCCCGGCGGCTGGTCGCCGAGGGCTGGCGGATCGTCGCCACCGGCCGGCGCCAGGACCGGCTGGATGCGCTGGTCGAGGCTCTGGGCGGGCCGGCTGTGGTTCATCCGCTGTGCTTCGACATCCGCGACGAGGCAGCAACCCGCGCCGCCCTGGACAGCCTGCCGGAGGCGTTCGCCCGCATCTCCGTCCTGGTCAACAATGCCGGGCTGGCGCTGGGCACCGGGGCGGCGCAGGACTGCGACCTCGACCAGTGGCGCACGATGATCGACACCAACATCACCGGGCTGGTGACCGTCACCCGACTGCTGCTGGACGGGCTGATCGCCCAGCGCGGGCTGATCGTCAACCTCGCGTCGGTCGCCTCCAACTGGCCCTATCCCGGCGGCAACGTCTATGGCGGCACCAAGGCCTTCGTGCGGCAGTTCTCGCTCGGCCTGCGCAGCGACCTGTCGGCCCAGGGCGTGCGCGTGACCTCCATCGAGCCGGGCCTGGCGGAAAGCGAATTCACCCTGGTGCGCACCGGCGGCAACAAGGCCGCCTACGATGCGCTCTATGCCGGGGCCAACCCGCTGCAACCGGAGGACATCGCCGAGACGGTGCGCTGGGTGGTCTCGCTGCCGCCGCACGTCAACATCAACAGCGTGGAGATCATGCCGGTCAGCCAGTCCTGGGCGCCGTTCAAGATCCACCGCGACACGCCGGCCTGACGCCCGCCGGATTGACGCTGCACGGGCTGGCTGAGGCGCTCAGGCAAAGCGTTTGGCCCCGGCGACGCAGAGCACGACCAGCCCGGTGGCGGCGATCATCGTCCAGGCGACCGGCTCGTGCAGCAGCAGACCAGCCAGCAGCAGGCCGAAGCCCGGCTGGAGCAGCTGCAACTGCCCGACCCCGGCGATGCCGCCCAACGCCAGCCCGCGATACCAGAAGACGAATCCGACAAGCATGCTGAACACGGAGACATAGCCGAGTCCGACCCAGGCCGGTGCCTCGATTCCCATCCAGTCGTCCGGCATCGTCGCCAACGCGGCCAGCGCCATCGCCGGCAGGGCCAGCACCAGCGCCCAGGAGATCACCTGCCAGCCGCCCAGCCGCCGCGACAGGGCCGCTCCTTCGGCATAGCCAAGGCCACAGAGCAGGATCGCCAGGACCATCAGCAGATCGCCGGCCAGCGACGCACCGCCGCCCTGCCACAGGGCGAAGCCGGCGACGGTCAGGCTTCCCATCGTCGCGAACAGCCAGAAGACCGGCCGTGGCCGTTCGCTTCCGCGCAGCACACCGAACAGGGCGGTGGCGAGCGGCAGCAGGCCGATGAAGACGATCGATTGCGCCGAGGTGATGTGTTGCAGCGCCAGCGCCGTCAACAGGGGAAATCCGGCGACGACACCGAGCGCCACGATGGCGAGCGAGGGAAGGTCGCGCCGCGCCGGCCAGGACTGCCGCAGCAGAGCCAGCAGCGCTGCCGCCAGGGCAGCCGCAATCACCGCCCGCGCCGCAGTGAGGAACAGCGGCGAGAAGCCACCGACCGCGACCCGCGTCGCCGGCAGCGAGCCGCTGAAGATGAGCACGCCGAGCAGCCCGCTGCCCCACCCTGCTGTCGACCGTCGCATCCCGCCCGTTCCTTCCGGCACTTGGTTTCCAAGGGCAATCCTAGCGCGATGGATGCTGGCGCAGACAGCGACACTCCCGTACAATTTCATCGAACTGTACTGGATCATATAGCAATACACTTTTGGAAATGACGGGATGGCGAACAGGACGGGCACACGCACCGGCGCGGTGATGGAGGCGGTCCGCCGCCGCATGGCAAGCCGCACGCTGTCTCCGGGAGAAAAGCTGCCCTCGATCCGCAGCTTCGCCGCCACCCTGGGCGTGTCGCCCTCGACCGTGGTGGAGGCGTATGACCGGCTGGCGGCCGAAGGCGTGATCCAGTCGCGACCGGGCTCGGGCTTCTACGTGTCCGGCAGCCTGCCGCCGCTCGCCCTGGCCGAGGTGGAGCCACGGCGCGACCGGGCCATCGATCCCTTCTGGGTGTCGCGGCAGTCGCTCGATGCCGGGGCGGAGATGCTGAAGCCGGGATGCGGATGGCTGCCGGCCGACTGGATGCCGACCGCGGCGATCCGCCGGGCCATCCGCCAGCTCGCCCGCGCCGACGACGCCCTGCTGGCGGATTATGGCGCCACGCGCGGATCGCTCCCGCTGCGCCGGCTGCTCTCCCGCCAGTTCGCCGACGAGGGACTCGCGGCCGGCCCCGACCAGATCCTGCTGACCGCCTCGGGAACCCAGGCCATCGACCTGATCTGCCGCTTCCTGCTGCGGCCCGGCGACACGGTTCTGGTCGACGATCCCTGCTATTTCAATTTCCAGGCCCTGCTGCGCGCCCATCAGGCCCGGTTCGTCGGCGTGCCCTACACCCGCACCGGGCCGGACACCGACCGGTTCGCCGAGGCGCTGGCGACGCATCGGCCACGCCTCTACATCACCAACTCGGCGCTGCACAACCCGACCGGCGCGACGATGACGCCACAGACCGCCCATCGGCTGCTCTGCGCCGCCACGGCCCACGATCCGGCCGCGCAGGAGCTGACCATCGTCGAGGACGACATCTTCGCCGGTTTCGAGCCGGAACCGTCGCCGCGCCTGACCGCGCTCGACGGGCTTGCCCGCGTCATCCGGATCGGCAGCTTTTCCAAGACGCTGTCCGCCTCGATCCGCTGCGGCTACATCGCGGCGCGGCCGGACTGGGTGGAGGCGCTGGTCGATCTCCAGGTCGCGACCAACTTCGGGGGGCCGAGTCCAGCCGTGGCCGACCTCGTCCTCGCGACCCTGAACGACGGCAGCTATCGCAAGCATCTGGATGGGCTGCGCCGCCGTCTGGCGCGGGTCCGGCGCGAGACGGCGTCCAGACTGGAAGCGGTCGGATTGCAACCATGGCTGATGCCGCGCGGCGGCTTCTATCTCTGGTGCAGCCTGCCCGATGGGCTGGACGCTGCCGATGTCGCGCGGACCGCACTCCGCGAGAATATCGTCCTCGCTCCCGGCGACGTCTTCAGCGTCTCGCAGTCAGCGTCCGGATTTCTGCGCTTCAACGTCGCCCAGATGGCCGACCGGCGCATCTTCGATGTTCTGGCGCGGGCGGTGGCGTCGGATCGCGGCGCGGGTGGTGCGTGACCATCACCGATGACCGCCCCGGTCAGGCGCCATCCGGCATCGGTTCGGCCACGCCGGCAAGCTCCCTGGCCGGCGCGCTGGCGAGCGCCGTCTGCAAATAGTCCAGAAAGGCCCGCTCGGCACGGTTCAGCTTGGCCTGCTCGTTCCAGATCAGGTGGACGTTGACCGGCGCGATGCCCTCATAGGGCGGCAGTTCCCACAGCAGGCCATCGTCCACGTCGCGGGCCGCGATGTGTTCGGGCAGCGGGCCGATGCCGAGGCCGCAGACGATCATCCGCCGGACCTCCTCCAGATTGGCCGACGACGCGACGACGCGGCCGGCGAAGCCCTCCCGCGCGCGGAACAGGGTCAGCGGCGACAGGGCGCCGTCGATCTGGTCGGAGGTGAAGGAAACGAAATTCTCGTAACGCAGTTCGGCGATGTCGATGTCGCGCTGGCCGAACAGGCGGAAACCCGGACCGCAATAGAGCCGGTAGGTCTGGCGCAGGAAAATCTGGCTGGACAGGCCGGGAATCGGCTCGCGCAG
The DNA here is from genome assembly GCF_000333595.1 of Azospirillum sp. B506. GTDB lineage: Bacteria > Pseudomonadota > Alphaproteobacteria > Azospirillales > Azospirillaceae > Azospirillum. The sequence continues at coordinate 14,598 of NZ_BADK01000138.1, read as the reverse complement.
CAGGCAGATCGCCATGGCGCCGACCCGCTGCTGCAAGGCGATATGGGCGTCGGCGGACGCCATCACATCGATCCGGAAGGTCACCAGCGGGTACAGGCGGTGGAATTCCCGCAACGAGCGGTCGAGCAGCGGGGTCTGGATGCGGCTGGTCATCAGGATGTGGACATGGCCGCTGATCTCGTCCTTGGCGTCGCGCACCAGGGCGCCCAGACGGGACACGGTGGCATGGATCGACACCGCCTCGTCATAGACCTGCTCGCCGGCGGCGGTGACGGCGAAGCGGCCGGGGCCGCGGTCGATCAGCGTGCGGCCAAGCTGCTCCTCCAACCGCTTCAGGGCGAGGCTCACCGCCGGCTGCGTCAAAAACAGGCGGACGGCGGCCTTGGTGATGCTGCCCTCCTGCACGATCACCATGAAGGTGCGCAGCAGGTTCCAGTCCATCTGCTGGCCCAGGCGGGCCAGGGCCTGCCGTTCCGCCTCGGTTTCATTCACCTTCCCGCCCTTTCGATCGCTGCCCGATTCCGGTGCATTCCTGTCACCGCCCAAATTCTACGCACATGAATGCGCTGTGAGCAACTGCGGCATAAATCAGATTCATGGGCGAAATGAAAAATGCTTATTTGCCTCATCGATTGGATGCCTTCCTAATCGACACATGGCGGCCTTCAAACATCGCCAAGCCGGACACTGCATAATGCACCGTTATGGTGGCCATATCCATTTGGGATAGGCCGCAACGCAACAGCTTCGTCTTTTTCCACCCGCCGGTGCGTCCGCACCGCAGTGGCGAAATGGAAACGGACAAAGGACTTGGAATGACACGAGATACGGCAGATCGTCTCGACCATGCATTGCCCGATCACGGCCTGCGCGCTGCGATCCTGGATGCTGCCGACGCGATGCAGAGCGATTGTGTCGCACATCTCTCCGAGCTTGTCCGTCAGCCGTCGCTGCTGGGGGAAGAGGCCGGGGCGCAGGCGCTGATGGCCGACCGTTTCGCCGCGCTCGGGCTGGAGGTCGACCGCTTCGAGATCGACGAGCGGGCGATATCCCGCATGCCGGGCTTCTCGCCACCGGTTCTCCCCGGCGCCTATGCGGGCCGCGAGAATGTCGTCGGCGTACACAAGCCGCGTGACGCGAAAGGCCGCTCGCTGATCCTGAACGGCCACATCGACGTGGTGCCGAGCGGCCCGGCGGAGATGTGGACGACCCCGCCCTTCGAGCCGCGGATCGCCGACGGACGCCTCTATGGCCGCGGGGCCGGCGACATGAAGGCCGGAATCGCCGCCTACACCGCCGCCTTCTCGGCGTTGCGCAACCTGGGCTTCCAGCCGGCCGCCCCGGTCTATCTGCAATCGGTGATCGAGGAGGAGTGCACCGGCAACGGCGCGCTGGCCTGCCTGCATCGCGGCTACCGCGCCGATGCCGCCGTGATCCCGGAGCCGTTCAACCACTCCATCTCCATCGCCCAGGTCGGCGTGATGTGGCTGCGGCTGGTGCTGACCGGCACACCGGCCCATGTGCTGGACACCTCGGCCGGGGTGAACGCCATCGAGGCGGCCTATGCGCTGACGGCCCACCTGAAGGCGCTGGAGGTGCGGTGGAACGAACCGTCCTGCCGCCATCCCGCCTTTTGCGGCCATGCCCACCCCGTCAACATCAATCTCGGCCGGATCGAGGGCGGCGAGTGGCCGTCGTCAGTCCCGACGCGCTGCGCGCTCGACCTCCGGCTCGGCTTCTTCCCCGGGCAGGAGCCGGAGGCGGTCCGCGCCGAGGTGACCCGGGCGGTGGAGCAGGCGCGCTCCACCGACCCGGCCCTGTCCGGCGTGGGGATCGAGCTGCAGTGGAACGGCTTCCAGGCCGCCGGCTGTGAGATCGACCCGGCCCACCCGCTGGTGACCCTGCTGGCCGACAGCCATCGCGCCGTGCGCGGCGGCGACCCGGAGCTGGTGGCGCTGACCTGCACCACCGACGCCCGCTTCTTCCAGCTCTACGGCGACACGCCCGCCACCTGCTACGGGCCGGAGGCGACGCGCATCCACGGCATCGACGAATCGGTCTCGCTGGACAGCGTCCGCGACGTGACCCGCGTGCTGGCGCTGTTCATCGCCGGCTGGTGCGGCCTGGAACCCCTCTGACCTCTCTTTCCTGACGAGACCCTGCCCGATGATCGCCGCCACCCTGAAAGCAAACGCCGCCCACGCCCCGCACGCCACCCGCAACTGTTCCGACGTGGAGTGGAAGGCGCGGACCGATCTGGCCGCCGCCTACAAGCTGTTCGACCGGCTGGGCATGACCGACCTCATCTATACGCACATGTCGGCGCGGATTCCCGACACGCCCGATCATTTTCTGATCAATCCCTATGGCCTGATGTTCCACGAGGTGACGCCCGACAACCTCGTGAAGGTCGACATCGACGGCAACCTGGTCGACGGGCGCGACGGCGACGCCATCAACCCGGCCGGCTTCACCATCCACAGCGCCGTCCACAAGGCCCGCCCGGACGTCGGCGCGGTGATCCACCTGCACACCGACGCCGGCATGGCGGTGAGCGCCCAGGCCGACGGGCTGCTGCCGATCACCCAGCATTCGCTGCGCTGGTACAACCGCATCGCCTTCCACACCTACGAAGGCATCGCGCTCGATCTGGCGGAGCGGGAACGGCTGGTCGCCGACCTGGGCAACCATCACAGCATGATCCTGCGCAACCACGGCCTGCTGACCGTCGGACAGGACGTCGCCGAGGCCGCGGTGCTGATGTATTACCTGGAGCAGGCCTGCAAGCAGCAGATCATGGCGCTGGCCGGCGGCCGTCCGCTGGTCTACCCCTCGCCGGAGGTCTGCGAGCATACCGCCCAGCAGTATGAGCGCGCCTACCCGCGTGCCGGCGTCCTGGAATGGGACTCGCTGCTGCGCTGGCTGGACAGCACGTCCGGGCCGGTTGGACCGCGCTGACCCGCCTGCCTTTGCAAAGAGAAGAACGAAGACGACAGGGTCGCAAACCACAACGACACCATCTGGAGACGAGGACACCCGCATGACACGACGCCTTTCCGGTATCCCCGCCAGCCTCCAACGCGGCTTCCGCCGCAGCGTCCACCGCGCCGCCGCCGCCGGCCTGCTGGCCGCGGCACTCGCCATTCCGGGCACGGCGGCCCTGGTTGCCGCCCCAGCCATGGCGCAGGAGACGCCGGTGCGCGGCGGTGTCCTCAACTCCATCGTCCAGCCGGAGCCGCCGACCCTGATGCTGGGCCTGAACCAGCAGGGGCCGACCCAGACCGTCGCCGGCAAGATCTATCAGGGCCTGCTGACCTACGACCGCAAGCTGAACCCGCTGCCGTCGCTTGCCGAAAGCTGGACGGTGTCGCCGGACGGCCTGACCTACACCTTCAAGCTGTTCCAGAATGTGAAGTGGCACGACGGCAAGCCGTTCAGCGCCGCCGACGTGGTGTTCTCGACCTCCAAGTTCCTGATGGAGGTCCACCCGCGCGCCCGCGCCGTGTTCAGCCGCTGCGAGTCGATCAAGGCGCTGGACGACCACACCGTCGAATTCAAGCTGAAGGAGCCGTTCCCGGCCTTCATCCAGGCCTTCGAGGTGTCGTCGGCCCCGATCGTGCCGGCCCACATCTATGAGGGCAGCGATTACCGCACCAACCCGGCCAACAACACGCCGATCGGCACCGGTCCGTTCAAGCTGAAGGAATGGGTCAAGGGCAGCTACATCCAGCTCGTCCGCAACGAGGACTATTACAAGAAGGATCTGCCCTATCTCGACGGCATCACCTTCCGCGTGATCCCGGACGCCGCCAGCCGCTCGCTGGCGCTGGAAAGCGGGCAGGTGCAGCAGACCCAGTACAGCGACCTGGAGCCCTTCGAGGTTCCGCGCATGAAGACCCTGCCGAATGTCACCCTGACCACCGAGGGCTACGAGTTCGTCGCGCCGATGGCGTGGCTGGAGATCAACCACCGGGTCAAGCCGCTGGACGACAAGCGCTTCCGCAAGGCCATCGCCTACGCCATCGACCGCAAGTTCATCCGCGACAAGATCTGGTTCGGCCTCGGCCGCGTGCCGACCGGCCCGATCAACTCGGTGGTCAAGTTCTACGATCCCAAGGTGACGACCTACGAGCCGAGCCCGGAGAAGGCCAAGGCCCTGCTCGACGAGATGGGGCTGAAGCCCGACGCCAAGGGCGTGCGCGCCACCGTCAAGCTGATGCCGATGCCCTATGGCGAGACCTGGACCCGGCTGGGCGAGTATCTGAAGCAGGCGCTGGGCAAGGTCGGCGTCGCCGTGGTGCTGGAAAGCACCGACGCCGCCGGCTGGGCGCAGCGCGTCGCCAACTGGGATTACGAAATCACCACCAACTTCCTCTACCAGTATGGCGACCCGGCGCTTGGCGTCGCACGCACCTACATCTCGTCGAACATCCGCAAGGGCGTGCTGTTCACCAACACCATGGGCTATTCCAACCCGAAGGTGGACGAACTGTTCGACCAGGCCTCGCGCGAGAATGACCCGGCCAAGCGCCAGGAGCAGTACAGCGAGGTCCAGCGCATCCTGTCCGACGACCTGCCGGTGGTGTGGCTGCTGGAGATGGAATTCCCGACCTTCCTCGACAAGCGCGTGAAGAACGCCAACACGACGGCCATCGGTGTCAACGACACCTATGAGAGCGTCTGGCTGGCGAAGTAGTCGTTCATCTCCCCCCGCTATCCCCTCTCCCCCCGGGGAGAGGGTTAGGGTGAGGGGGACGCGCAGCGGCCCCTCCCCGAGAATCCACGCTATGCCCCCCCTCACCCCGACCCTCTCCCCGCTTTCGGCGGACCGAAGGTCCGCCTGTCGCGTCAGCGCAAACGAAGTTTGCGCGTGAGCGGGGGAGAGGGGGTAAGAGCGCGGCGATTGAATTAGGAACCTGCCCATGCTGGGATTCGCCCAACTGTTCGCGAGCCGCCTGGTCAAGGCTGCCGCGATCCTGATCGCCATCGTGGTGATGAACTTCTTCCTCGTCCATGCCGCCCCTGGCGATCCGGCCATGGTGATGGCGGGCGAGGCGGGGGCCGCCGACGAGAAGTTCGTGGCGCAGCTGCGCGAGCAGTTCGGTCTCGACCGGCCGCTCTACGAACAGCTCGGCACCTATGTCGCCAAGGTCGTGCAGGGCGATCTCGGCTTCTCCTACCGCCAGCAGCGGCCGGTCTGGGACATCCTGGCCGAACGGCTGCCGGCCACCCTGGTGCTGACGCTGACCGCCTTCCTGCTGGCGCTCGCCGCCGGCGTGGCGCTGGGCACTCTGGCTGCAATCGCCGTCGGCACCTGGGCCGACAGCGCCATCACCGTCATCGCGCTGCTGGCCTACGCCACGCCGATCTACTGGATCGGACTGATGCTGAGCCTGCTGTTCTCCATCCAGTTGGGCTGGCTGCCGGCCTTCGGCTACGAGACCATCGGCGCCGGCTATACCGGGCTGGCCCATGTGGCGGATGTCGCTGTCCACCTGATCCTGCCGGTCATCACCCTGGCACTGTTCTACATGGCGAGCTACGCCCGCCTCACCCGTGCCTCGATGCTGGAGGTTCGAGGCCTCGACTTCGTCAAGACGGCGAAGGCCAAGGGGCTGACCCAAAGCCGCATCGTCACCCGCCACGTCCTGCGCAACGCCATTCTGCCGGTCATCACCGTGGCCGGCATTCAGGCCGGACAGCTGGTCGGCGGGTCCATCCTGATCGAAACTGTGTTCGCCTGGCCCGGCATCGGCCGGCTGGCCTTCGAGGCGGTGCTGCAGCGCGACTATCAGGTGCTGCTGGGCATCTTCCTGGTCACGTCGATCATGGTGATCCTCTTCAACATCCTGACCGACATCCTCTATGGCCTTGTGGATCCGCGCATCCAGGTCTCCCAATGAACCAGGTGTCGCAATGATGAAATCCGATTTCTGGCGGGCCTTCGTCCGCAACAAGGGCGCGGTCCTAGGGCTGGTGATCCTGATCGCCATCGTGGTTCTGGCCGCCTTCGCCTCTGTCTTCTTCCCCGGCGACCCGTGGGAGATGGCGACGGCACCGTTCCAGCCGCCGCTGTCGGAGGATGCGCTGCTGGGATCCGACATGCTTGGGCGCGACATCGCGTCGGGCATCGCGCACGGGGCGCGGGTGTCGCTGCTGATCGGCCTGACCTCCACCGCCGCCGCACTCGCCATCGGCGTCACGCTGGGGGCGCTCGCCGGCTTCCATGGCGGCAAGGTCGACGACGCCATCATGCGCTTCACCGAGCTGTTCCAGACAATCCCCAACTTCGTGCTGGCCGTGGTGCTCGTCGCCATCTTCACCCCAAGCCTGACCACCATCGTGCTCGCCATCGCCATCGTCAGCTGGCCGCCGCTTGCCCGTCTGGCGCGCGCCGAGTTCCTCAGCCTGCGCACCCGCGAGTTCGTCCAGGCCGCCATCACCACCGGCCAGAGCAGCACCAGCATCATCCTGCGCCAGATCCTGCCCAACAGCCTGTCGCCGATCATCGTGTCGGCCTCGCTGATGGTGGCGACCGCCATCCTGCTGGAAAGCTCATTGAGCTTCCTCGGCCTGGGCGATCCCAACGCCATGAGCTGGGGCTACATGATCGGCGCCGCCCGCACGGTGATCCGGCAGGCCTGGTGGATGAGCGTCTTCCCCGGCCTCGCCATCGTGCTGACGGTGCTGGCGCTGAACCTCGTCGGCGAGGGGCTGAACGACGCCCTGAATCCGAAGCTCGCCCGGTCGCGCGGGTGATCGGATGAACCAGTTGGAATTGCTTCGCTCAGCGACGGAGACCGCAGCCATGACCACGCCGCTTCTCGATGTGCCCCTTCTGGATGTGCGTGGCCTCAGCATCGCGCTGCCACCGGGCGCCGACCGCCCGCTGGCAGTGGACAACCTGACCTTCACCCTGAATCCCAACGAGATCCTCTGCGTGGTCGGCGAGTCCGGCTCCGGCAAGTCGATGACCGCCCACGCCATGATGGGCCTGCTGCCCGCCCCCCATGTCCGCGTCGCCGGCGGCAGCCTCCTGTTCAAGGGCAGGGATGTGCTGACCATGCCGGAGACGGAGCAGCGCAGCCTTCGTGGCGGCCGCATCGCCATGGTGTTCCAGGAGCCGATGACGGCGCTGAACCCGCTGATGCGGGTCGGCCGGCAGATCGGCGAGAGCCTGCGCGAGCACACCGACCTGACCGCCCCTGCCCGCCGCGCCCGCGTGGTGGAGTTGCTGGCGCAGGTCGGTCTGCCCAACCCGGCCGAACTGGCCGAGGCCTATCCCTTCCGCCTGTCGGGTGGCCAGCGCCAGCGCGTGATGATCGCCATGGCGCTGGCCTGCCAGCCAGACATCCTGATCGCCGACGAACCGACCACGGCGCTGGACGTCACCACCCAGAAGCAGATCCTCGACCTGATCCGCTCGATCCAGGCCGAACGCCACATGGGCATGATGTTCATCACCCATGATTTCGGCGTGGTGGCCGAGATCGCCCACCGGGTGGCGGTGATGCGTCACGGGAAACTCGTGGAATACGGTCCGGCGTCGGACGTGCTGAACCGGCCGCAGCATCCCTACACCCGCCAGCTGATCGCCTCGGTCCCGCACTACATCGAACACCGCGACGACCATGCCAAGGCCGGCGCCCCGCTGCTGGTGGCCGACAAGGTGCGCAAGGTGTTCAACGTCGGCGGCGGGCTGTTCAAGAAGTCGAAGGAGGTGGTGGCCGGCGACGACCTGTCGCTCACCATCCATCCCGGCGAGACGGTTGGTCTGGTCGGCGAGTCCGGATCGGGCAAATCAACGCTCGGCCGCTCCATCGTCGGGCTGATCAAGCCGGATTCGGGGCGCATCCTGTTCGAGGGCACCGACCTGCTGTCGCTCGACCGCAAGGGCTTCCGGCCCTACCGCCGGGCGGTGCAGATGGTGTTCCAGGACCCATACGCTTCGCTGAACCCGCGCCATCGCGTCGGCGACATCGTGGCGCAGGGGCCGGTCGCCTTCGGCGAGGACCGCAGCAAGGCGCTGGCCCGTGCGCGGGACCTGCTGGCGATGGTGGGTCTGGACGGCTCGGCCGCCGACCGTTTCCCGCATGAATTCTCCGGCGGCCAGCGCCAGCGCATCGGCATCGCCCGCGCGCTCGCCATGGAGCCGAAGCTGCTGGTGGCGGACGAGCCGGTCTCGGCGCTCGACGTGTCGGTGCAGGGGCAGGTGCTGGAGCTGCTGGACGACATCCGCAGGCGGTTGAACCTCGCCATGCTGTTCATCACCCACGATCTGCGGGTGGCGGCCCAGGTCTGCGACACCATCGCGGTGATGCGCCGCGGCAGGATCGTCGAGATGGGCACCGCGCGCGAGGTGTTCACCCACCCGCGCGACGCCTACACCCGCAGCCTGCTCGACGCCATTCCGGGGAAGTCCTGGCACATCCCGGACGACCTGCAAAAAGTTCCGGCAGGAGCGCACTGAATGAAGGTCGCCATCATCGGGGCCGGCGCGGTCGGCGGCCTGCTGGCCGCCCGGCTGGGCGCCACCGACGCCGAGGTGACGCTGGTCGCCCGGCCGAACGCAGCCTCGGCCATCCGCCGCAACGGCCTGACCATGGTGACGCCGCTGAACCGGGTCGCCCGCCTCACCCCGCGCGTCACCGACGACAGCCTGTCGCTGGGCCCACAGGATCTGGTTTTCCTCTGCGTCAAGGCCCATGCGCTGCGCGGCACCATCGACACGCTGACGCCGCTGCTCGGGCCGGAGACCGCCATCGTGCCGATGGTCAACGGCATTCCCTGGTGGTATCCGCACCGCCAGCCGGAGCCGCTGGCCGACCGGCCGCTCGCCAGCGTCGATCCCGACGGGCTGCTGTGGCGCACCATCGATCCCGACCGGGTGGTGGGAGCGACGAGTTTCGTCGCCGTGGAGGGCGACGGCCCCTGCCGCATCCGCCACGTCAGCGACCAGCGATTCGTCTTCGGGGATGCCGGCGACCGCAACAATCCCGCCGTTGACCGCATCGTGACGCTGTTTGGACAGGCGGGATTCCAGCCGGCGAAGACCGCCGACATCCGGCAGGCGATCTGGGTGAAGCTTTGGGGCAACCTCGCCTTCAACCCCTTGAGCGTGCTGACCGGATCGACGCTGGGCCGGCTGTGCAACGATCCCGGCACACGCGATGCCGGCCGCGCCATGATGCTGGAGGCCAAGACGGTGGCGGAAAGGCTGGGCGTGGTCTTCGCCACCAGCGTCGACGAGCGCATCGCCATGGCCGCCGGCGTCGGCGACTTCAAGACCTCGATGCTCCAGGACTATGAGGCCGGCCGCCGGCTGGAGCTGGATGCGATCCTGGGTTCGGTGATCGAGCTGGCCGAGCGCACCGGCGTGGACGTGCCGTTGCTCCGCGCCGTGCTGGCGATGGTCGATCTGCGGGCGCGTGAGCGGCAGGAGGCGGCCTGACCGCTCCCCCGCCATCAACGAACAATTCTGCGTGGAGTCTCCATGTCCCTCCCATCCAATCTGCCCATCGACGGCCAGCGCCTGTGGGACAGTCTCGCCGAGATGGCGAAGATCGGCGCAACCGCGAAGGGCGGCAGTTGCCGCCTCGCCCTGTCGGACGAGGACAAGGCCGGCCGCGACCTGTTCGTCTCCTGGTGCGAGGCCGCCGGCTGCACGGTGACCGTCGACCGCATCGGCAACATCTTCGCCCGCCGCAAGGGCCATGACGACAGCCTGCCACCGGTGGTGATGGGCAGCCATCTCGACACCCAGCCGACCGGCGGGCGGTTCGACGGCGTGTTCGGCGTGCTGGCGGCGCTGGAGGTGGTGCGTTCGCTGAACGACCGTGGGGTGGAAACCCTGCATCCGGTCGAGGTTGCGGTATGGACCAATGAAGAGGGGTCCCGCTTCTCGCCGCCGATGATGGGATCGGGCGTCGTCACCGGTGTCTTCACCCTGGACGAGATTCTCGACAAGGTGGCGCAGGACGGGGCGCGGCTGGGCGACGAGCTGGTCCGCACCGGCTACGCCGGCTCTGCTCCGGTCGATCACCCGATGCACGCCTATCTGGAGGCCCACATCGAACAGGGGCCGGTGCTGGAGGTCGAGGGCAAGGAGATCGGCGTCGTCACCGGCGCCCAGGGCCAGCGCTGGTACGAGGTGACGGTGACGGGGGTGGAGGCGCATGCCGGTCCGACGCCGATGCGCCTGCGCCGCGACGCGCTGGTCGCCGCTTCGGCCATGGTGCAGGCAGTGCAGCGGGTCGGGCTGGAAACCGCAGGCGACCCCTGCGCCACCGTCGGCATCCTCGATGTCCACCCGCATTCGCGCAACGTCATCCCCGGCCGGGTCTTCTTCACCGTCGATCTGCGCCATCCCGACGCCGGGACGCTGGCCGACATGGACCGCCGCTTCCGCGCCGCCGTCGCGGCGATTGCGGAGCAGAACAGGGTGAGCGCGGAGATCGCCGATTTCTGGCACTTCCCGCCGACGCCCTTCGCCAAGCCGCTGGTCGACCGGGTGCGCGAGGCGGCAAGCGGCTTCGGCTTCAGCCACCGCGACATCGTGTCGGGCGCCGGCCATGACGCGGTCTATGTGGCGGGCAAGGTACCGACGGCGATGATCTTCATCCCCTGCGAGGACGGCATCAGCCACAACGAGGTCGAGAACATCGCCCCCGCCGATGGCGCCCGCGGTGCCGCCGTGCTGTTCGAAACGCTGGTCGCCACGGCTGGAAAGCCCTGAGCGCATAAGCTCTCCGGAGAGTCCCCATGAAGTTCGTCCATCACCCCGACGCCGCCCTCCACCGTCCCGCCACCTATTTCAACAAGGGCCTGCTGCGCGCCTTGCCGGAGAAGCCGGAGCGGGTCGGGGCGCTGGCCTCGCTGATCGAGAAGCGGGGCGAGGCCCTGATCCTGCCCGACGATTACGGCTCCGCCCCGCGCGCCGCGGTCCACACGCCGGCCTATCTCGCCTTCCTGGAGACGGCGCATGCCCGCTGGGTCGCGGCGGGCGACATGGGCGACGTGGTGCTGCCCAACGTCCACAAGATGCAGGCTGCTCCCAACTATCCCACCGGCATCGTCGGTCAAGCCGGCTGGCACATGTTCGACACTGCCTGTCCCATCGGTGAGGGCACCTGGGCCGCCACCTGTGCCGCCTCCAACGCCGCCATCCATGCGGCGAAGCTGGTTGCCACCGGAGCCGACAGCGCGGCCTATGCGCTGTGCCGGCCGCCGGGGCATCACGCCACCCGCGATATGGCCGGCGGCTTCTGCTACCTCAACCATGTCGCCATCGCCGCGGAGTCGGTGCTGCCGCTGCTGCGCGCCCAGGGCCGGCCGGCGCGGGTGGCGATCATCGACGTCGATGTCCATCACGGCAACGGCACGCAGGACATCTTCTATGAGCGCGACGATGTCTTCTTCGTCTCGGTCCATGGCGATCCGGCGGAATTCTATCCGCACATGGCCGGCTATGCGCAGGAACGCGGCATCGGACGCGGCGAGGGTTATAATCTGAACCTGCCGCTGCCCATCGGCAGCGACGAGGCGACGGTGCTGAGGACCATCGGCAAAGGGCTGGACGAGATCCGCCGCTTCGCCCCGGAGATGCTGTTCGTCTCGCTGGGCTTCGACACCTTCATCAACGATCCGTTGGCCGCCTTCGGCGTCACCACGCCGGGCTTCGCCCGCATGGGTGCGCTGATCGCCGCCGCCGGCCTGCCGACGGTGCTGGTGCAGGAGGGCGGCTACGCCATCGACGATTTGTCCGCCAACCTGTCGAGCTTCCTGGATGGGTTCGAAGGCAAGACCGGGGGCAAGACCGGCGCATGACCGCCATCGCCGCCAGCGGCACCGGCCGCGATCCCGTCAAATACCTGCTGATCGCCGTCATCAGCCTGTTCTGGGGCCTGAACTGGCCGGCGGTGAAGACGATCCTGACGCAGGTGCCGATCTTCAGCCTGCGCGCCATCGGTTTCAGCGCCGGGGCGGTGCTGTTGCTGGGGGCGGCGCGTCTGGCCGGGCACCGGCTGCGGGTCGAGCGGGGGGAATGGCCGGCGCTGGTGGCGGCGGGGCTGTGCAATGTGCTGGTCTTCAACCTGTGCACCGCGCTGGGCCAGAGCCTGATGGCGACCTCGCAGGCGGCCATCGTCGCCTTCACCATGCCGGTGTGGGCGACGCTGCTGGCGATCCCGCTGCTGGGCGAACGGCCGGGGCCGCGCCAGATCGCCGGGCTGGCCTGCGGTTTGTCCGGACTGCTGGTGCTGCTGGGACCGGAGGCGCTGTCGGCACCGCCCTCCGCGCTGGCAGGTCCGGCGGTGATGCTGGTGGCGGCAGTGGCCTGGGCGCTCGGCACCATCGTTATGAAGCGCCGGGTGTGGCGCACCCATCCGATGGTCATCACCGGCTGGCAGTATGTGCTCTGCGCCCTGCCGATGATCGGGCTCGCGGCGACCGAGGCGCGGCCGGCCCTGGCCGAGCTTCACCCGGCGGTCTGGGTCGGCTTCGCCTGGCACATCGTCTGTTCGATCTGCGTGGCGCAGGCACTGTGGTACGTCACCGTCCGCCGCCTGACGGTCGGTGAGGCGGCGGTCAGCACCCTTCTGATCCCCGTGGTCGGCGTGGGCGGCGCCGTGCTGCTGCTGGGCGACCCGGTGACGCCGCGGCTGGCGGCGGCGCTGGTGCTGATCCTGGCTGCCGTCGCCTGCGTGCTGGGACCCAAGCCCGCCCGGCGTTGACAGCGCCATGATGTAGCAACGCTACAGAAGCGCAACCAACGCAAGAGAGGCGGCACACCTCCTGTAAATCCTTCATTTTCTGGTGTCTACCCCCTCGCTTTCCGCGCCCCCCTGCGACGGAATTGCCCAGGCGGCGCTCTTGCCAGCCTCCTCCCGACAGGAGTATGTAGTAAAGCTACATGGCGGGAGCGAAATCCGCCAACGGGCCTGCACGATGCGCGGCAGCGAGGACATCGACCGATGAACATGGACAGCAAGGATGTGGGCGGCTGGAGCCAGCCAACCCCGCAAACTCTCGACGCATTGATGCCCGACGCCATCGCACTTGCTGCCGAGAATCTCGGCGTCAAGAAGGCACATTACGACACCCCCACCCTGTTCGCCCTGGCGGTCCTGGCCGGCGCCTTCATCGCGATGGGCGGCCTGTTCGCCACCGTCACCATGTCCGGCGCCGAAGGCATGCTACCTTATGGGCTGACCCGGCTGCTGGGCGGTCTGGTCTTCTCCATGGGCCTGATCCTGGTGGTCGTCGGCGGCGCACAGCTGTTCACCGGCGATGCGCTGATGGTGATGGCCTGGGCCAGCGGCCGGCTGCATGCCCGCGAGATGATGCGGGTGTGGACGACGGTGTGGATCGGCAATTTCGTCGGCGCCGCCGGCACCGCGCTTCTGGTCTTCCTGTCCGGGCAATACACCTTCGGCCATGGCGCGGTCGGCGCCTCGGCCCTGTATTTCGCGGTGGCCAAGAGTTCGCTGCCGACGACGCAAGCCTTCTTCCTGGGCATCCTCTGCAATGTGCTGGTCTGCCTCGCCGTCTGGCTGGCGCTCGGCGCCCGCAGCGTCGGCGACAAGATCCTGGCGATCACCTTCCCTGTGGCCGCCTTCGTCGCCGCCGGCTTCGAACACTGCGTCGCCAACATGTATTTCGTCCCGCTCGGCCTGCTGATCGAATGGGGTGCGCCGGACAGCTTCTGGCACGATCTCGGCCGCGCCGCCCCCTCCATTCCGGTCGGCAACTATCTGGTCAACCTCGCCGCCGTCACGCTGGGCAACTGGATCGGCGGAGCGGTGATGGTGGGCGCCGTCTACTGGTTCATCTACCGGCGCCCGAAGCTGCGCTGAGCGCACCCGAAGCCTCTCCCGGCCGACAATTCTGCAAACCGCAATCCCTCAAGAAACGGGACATCCCTTCCCATGAGCGCCATCACCGAAATCCGCGCCCGCGAAATCCTCGACAGCCGCGGCAATCCCACCGTCGAAGTCGACGTCACCCTTGAGACCGGCGCCTTCGGCCGTGCTGCGGTGCCGTCGGGCGCCTCCACCGGCGCCCATGAGGCGGTCGAGCTGCGCGACGGCGACAAGTCCCGCTTCGGCGGCAAGGGCGTGCTGAAGGCCGTGCAGTCGGTCAATGGCGAACTGGCCAAGGCCCTGACCGGCATGGATGCCGCCGACCAGCGCGTGCTCGACATGACCATGATCGACCTGGACGGCACCGAGAACAAGGGCCGGCTGGGCGCCAACGCCATCCTGGGCGTGTCGCTGGCCGTCGCCCGCGCCGCCGCCGAGGATGCCGGCCTGCCGCTCTACCGCTATGTCGGCGGCGCCTTCGCCTCGCTGCTGCCGGTGCCGATGATGAACATCATCAACGGCGGCGCCCATGCCGACAACCCCATCGACATCCAGGAATTCATGATCATGCCGGTGGGCGCCGAGACCGGCGCCGATGCCATCCGCATGGGTTCCGAGATCTTCCAGTCGCTGAAGAAGAAGCTGAAGGATGCCGGCCACAACACCAATGTCGGCGACGAGGGCGGCTTCGCCCCCAACATCGGCTCCACCGACGAGGCGCTCGGCTTCGTCATGAAGG
>NZ_BADK01000139.1 GCF_000333595.1 Azospirillum sp. B506 | reverse complement strand
GACCAGACCCTGCTGCTGCGCCGCCTCCGGACCGGCCAGTTCGACCAGACCGGGCGTGCGGACCGGGCCGGGACTGAGTGTGTTGATGCGGATGCCGCGGTCCTTCAGGTCCAGGATCCAGCTGCGGGCGAAGTTGCGGACCGCCGCCTTGCTGGCGCTGTAGACACTGAAGGCCGCCGTGCCCATGCTGCCCGCCGTGGAGCCGGCGAGGATCACCGACGCGCCCCGTCCGAGCAACGGCAGCGCCTTCTGCACGGTGAACAGCACGCCTTTCACATTGCGGTTGAAGGTGTCCTCATACTGCTCCTCCGTGATGGCGCCCAGCGGCAGCATGCCGCCACCGCCGGCATTGGCGTAGAGCACGTCGAGCTTCCCGGCCTCGCTCTGGATCTGCGCATAGAGCCGGTCGAGGTCGGCGAGGTTGGAGGAGTCCGCCTGCACGCCCGTCGCCCTGCCACCGGCGGCGACGATAGCCGCCACTGCGGCCTCCAACTGCGACCGGCGGCGGCCGGTCAGATAGACCGTGGCGCCTTCGGCGGCGAAACGCTTGGCCGTGGCGAGGCCGATGCCGCTGTTAGCGCCGGTAACGAGGGCGATCTTGCCATCGAGCTTAGGTGACATCTGAAATCTCCTTGGAATTGGGTTGTTCGCTGGAGACGAGGCTATCGACGGCCAGTACATATCGAAATAGAAATGACTGAAAATTATCGTTGCAGGATTGGTGATGTCGAAGCTGCCGGATTTCGAAGGGTTGGCGATGTTTGCCAAGGTGGTGGAGGAGCGCTCCTTCGCCGGTGCCGCCCGCGCCATGGGCGTGTCGGTCGCCACCGTGTCGCGCGCGGTCGGCCGGCTGGAGGAGCGGCTGGGAGCCCGGCTGTTCAACCGCACCTCCCGCCGGCTGGCCCTGACCGATTTCGGCCATTCGCTCGCGGAACGCGCGACCCGCCTCTATGACGAGGCGGAAGCGGCGGAGAATGCGGTGCGCGAGATGTCCAGCCGCCCGCGCGGCCTGATCCGCTTCGCGGTGCCGATGTCCTTCGGGCTGCGCTGGGTGGCGCCGCTGCTGCCGGACTTCTTCCGGCTCTATCCTGAGATTTCCATCGACCTGCATCTGAGCGACGCTGTCGTCGATCTGGTGGGCGACGGTTTCGATGCGGCGTTGCGCATTGCGGTGCTGCCGGACAGTTCGCTGGTGGCGCGTCGGCTATGCGGGGTATCGCCGGTGGTGCTCGCCGCTCCCAGCTATCTCGCCCGCCATGGCGAACCGCGGCACCCCCGCGAGTTGAACGGCCACCATTGCCTGGGCTATGCCTACCGCCGCCGACAGGACATCTGGCACTTCACCAACAGGGCCGGCGAGGAGGAGAGCGTCACTCCATCAGGCCAGCTGCGTGTCACCAACGCCGATGCCCTGGTGCCGATGCTGCTGGAAGGGCTGGCAATCGCAGAGCTCCCGGAATTCATGGCGGCGGAACATCTGGCCGAAGGGCGCCTGACCGCGATCCTGACCGATTGGTCGCTGCCGAAAGGCGGCCTCTATTTCATCACGCCCTCGGCCCGCACGCGGCCGGCCAAGGTCGGGGTGCTTGCCGACTTTCTGATCGACCGGCTGTCGGAACCGCTGTGTTGGCGCCGGGACAACAACCCAGGCGCATGAGATCGGTGGCCAAGCCAGTCACTCCAGGGCAAGCA
>NZ_BADK01000140.1 GCF_000333595.1 Azospirillum sp. B506 | reverse complement strand
CAAGACCTTGGCCCACGCGCTGCAACGCCTGTCTTTCCGGCCGCTCGACGGCCGCATCACCGACGTGCGCGATGCCGCCCAGCTGTTCGGCTTCGTCAATGAATGGTGCTTCGACGAGGATCGGGTGCGGCGGCGCTTCCGCGAACTGGCGCCGGTCTATCATCCCGACACCGGCATCGTCGCCTGCCGCGAGCGGATGGGCCAACTGATCGATGCCCGCAACCTGCTGGTCCACCATGTCCGCAGCGTCTACGGTTCCGGCGACTGGATGGCGCGGCGGGGTGGACCCTCCGCCTGAGCTTCGCTGTCCGAAAGCGCCTTTCAGCCGGCCAGCCCGATCGCCTCCTCGACGATCGCCTGATCCATCATGGTGCCGGTCAGGTCGGCCCCGGTCAGGTCGGCGCCGGTGAGATCGGCCTCGCTGAGGTCGGCCCCGGTCAGGTCGGCGCCGGCCAGATTGGCGCCGGCAAGGTTGGCCTTGCGCAGATCGGCCTTGCGCAGCAGCGCCATGCCCAGCCGGGCCCGCTGCAAATTCGCGCGCCAGACATGGCCGCTCATCGTCTGGATATGGACGGGGCCGAGCTGGGCGCCGCTGAGGTCGGCGCCGGTCAGGGTGGCACGCTCGAAATTCACGCCGCGCAGATCGGCGTTCGACAGGTCGGCCTTGCGCAGGTCGGCCAGCGACAGGTCGGCAATCGCCATCGCCGCCCCCGACAGATTGGCGCCGCGCAGCGCGATGCATTGCAGGATCGCCGCCGACAGATTGATGCCGTCCAGCTTCCGCCCGGACAGGTCCAGAGCCGACAAGTCGGCGCGCTTGCCGGCCTTGCCGCCGCTGTCGATCCAGGACAGATGCTCCATCAGCATCTCGCGCAGGTCGTCTTCCGGATTGTCCAGCGTCTTGGCCAGCACCGCCGCCTGCAGGTTGGGGGACCGCATCTGCGCGGCGTCCAGGATGGCACCGATCAGGGTGGCGCCGCTGAAATTGGTGCGGTTGATGGCGCAGCCGGTCATCACCGCCCCGGACAGCCGGGCGCCCGACAGGTTCGCCTCCGTCAGGTCGGCGTCGGTCAGGTCGCAGCCGGTCAGGTTGGAGCCGGTCAGGTTGGCGCGCATGAACTTGGTGCCGCGCAGGATGGCGTCGGTCAGGTCGGTCTGCATGACGAAGGCATTGGCGACCTTCGCCCGCGACAGATCGGCACCGCGGATGGTCGCCGCCGTCAACTCCGACGTCAGGACGGAGTCCTCATACTCGTGGGCATACATCCCGCCGCTGGTGTCGTAATGCAGCAGCGTGCCGTCGCGCAGGTCGACCTCCACCAGCGTCGCGTCGCTCAACACCGCGCCGCGCAGGCAGGCGCCGCGCAGGTCGGCCCGGCGCAGATCGGCCTTTTCCAGGTTGGCCAGCCGCAGGTCGGCGGCATAGAGGTTGGCGTTGGCGAGGTTGGCACCGGTCAGCCGGGCACTGAACAGCTTGGCGCCCGACAGGTCGGCTCCGACAGGTCATGCC
>NZ_BADK01000141.1 GCF_000333595.1 Azospirillum sp. B506 | reverse complement strand
GCGGCCGGCCCGCCCGCTTGCGCGACAAGGAGCATCGCCGCATGCGCGACGAGCCGGTGCGGACCGACCAGACGGGGGGCAGTGGCGTCGCCGTTGGCTTCGGGCTGGGGCTGGGCCGGATCGTCGGTTCCGAATCGGCGACGCCGGTGACGTCGGCCACCGCGGGCGCTACCGAAACCCAGGCGGTCGCCAAGGCGGCGTGAAGCCGGCGTCAGGTCCGTTGACCGATTGGAGATGACCGGGCGGGGAAGGGGCAAAATGCCCTACGCTGGCGCTTTGACTTGACGGCCGGATGGGTGCAAGGTCGCGCCGTTTTTGGCGCTCACCCCTCAGGACCGATCATGAGCAACCAGCAGCCCGCCGTTACCTTCGAGGAAATCCGCGCGCTCGTGCGCAACCTGCCCGGCCCCGACCTGGAGGCCGGCACCGCGGCCCTCCAGCGCGAACGGCAGCTGACCAAGCCGGCCGGTTCGCTCGGCCGGCTGGAGGAGATCGCGCAGTGGATGGCGACCTGGCAGGGTGAGCACCCGGCCGACGTGCGCCGCCCCCGCGTCGCCGTCTTCGCCGGCAATCATGGTGTGGCCGCCCGCGGCGTCTCGGCCTATCCGGCCGAGGTGACGGTGCAGATGGTCGCCAACTTCCAGAATGGCGGGGCTGCGGTCAACCAGCTCTGCGAGGTGGCCGACGCCGACCTGCGCGTCTATGAGCTGGACCTGGAGAACCCGACCGCCGACTTCACCCAGGGTCCGGCCATGGGTGAGGAGGAGTGCTGCCGCACCATGGCCTATGGCATGATGGCGGTTGAAATGGGCGTCCAGCTGCTGGCGCTCGGCGAGATGGGCATCGCCAACTCGACCTCGGCGGCGGCGATGTGCCTGGCCATGTTCGGCGGCGAGGCGGCCGACTGGACCGGCCGCGGCACCGGCATCGACGATGCCGGGCTGGCCCGCAAGATCGCCGCGGTCGAGGCCGGCGTCGCCGCCAACCCGCAGGCCAAGGACGATCCGTTCGAGGCGCTGCGCTGCCTGGGCGGCTACGAGTTCGCCGCCATTGCCGGCGCCATCCTGGCTGCCCGCGTCGCCCGCGTTCCGGTGCTGCTCGACGGCTTCGCCTGCACCGCCGCCGCCGCGGTGCTCTACAAGGCAGACCGCCGCGCGCTCGACCATTGCATGGTCGCCCATCGCTCGGTCGAGCCGGGGCACACCCGCCTGATGCAGCTGATCGGCAAGGAGCCGCTGCTCGATCTCGGCATGCGGCTGGGCGAAGGGTCCGGTGCGGCGCTGGCGATCAACATCGTCAAGTCGGCCGTCGCCTGCCATGCCGGCATGGCGACCTTCGCCGACGCGGGTGTCAGCACGCAGGGGTAAGGATGGCTCAGGGTGTCGTGAGGGCTTCCCTGGCCCTCACAGCATCCCATCCGCCAGATCGCTGATCGCCGCCGACAGGAACAGGTCCAGCATCACCAGCGCGGCGGCGGCCAGGCCCGACAGCGACAGGGCGGTGCGCAGGACGAACCACTGGTAGGTCAGCATCGCCATCATCACGCCGAAGACCAGCGCCTCGGACACCCCCGATGGCAACAGGCCGGTGGCGGACAGCAGGATGGCCGGCAGATAGATCGCCATCTGCACCACCGCCGACCAGTTGTAGGCGCTCAAGGCACCGGGATAGAGCTGCTCCTTGCCCAGCAGCGCCGATATGCGGAACAGCGCCAGCGGGAAGGCGGTCCAGCTGACGATGTAGGCGATGCCCTCCACCGTCACCAGCTGCAGGACCGGCGTGCCGTCCAGCTGGTCCCACAGGCGGATCGCCAGCAGCAGCGCATAGGCCGGCAGAACCACCAATGCGGCGTAGAAGGAGTTCAGCGCGCCGTCGGGCGTGCGGTCGAAGAACTCCATCCCCGTCCGGTCGAAGCGGGCCAGCCGCCAGGCGCCGGTCAGGGCGGACAGGATGGCGGGGGGGGTCAGCGGCATCGTAGCGTCCCGGTCAGGCTGGTCACCCGGCAAGGCGCGTGAACACGCCCTTCAGGATCGACTCATAGATGGCGGTCAGCTGGCGCAGATCCTCCACCGAACAATATTCGTCCACCTTGTGCATGGTCTGGCCGACCAGCCCGAACTCCACCACCGGGCAGACATTCTTGATGAAGCGGGCGTCCGACGTGCCGCCGGTGGTCGAGTAGTCCGGCCGGCGTCCGGTCACTCCCTCCACCGCGTCGGCCACCAGCTCGGTCAGCGGGCCGGGAGGGGTGACGAAGCTGTCGCCGGAGCAATAGATCTCCAGCTCATAGGCGCCGCCGATGGCGTCGAAGCTGCGGCGCAGCCACGCCTCGATGCTGGCCGGGGTGTGGGCGTCGTTGAAGCGGATGTTGAAGATCGCCTTGCCTTGGGCCGGGATGACGTTGGTCGCCTTGTTGCCGACGTCGATGGTGGTCAGCGCCAGGGTGGAGGGCTGGAAATGTGCCGTGCCCCCGTCCATCGGGTTTTCGGTGATGGCGGCCAGCATGCGGACCAGCCGCGGCAGCGGGTTGTCGGCCAGATGCGGGTAGGCGACGTGGCCCTGCGCGCCGAACACGGTCAGGAAGCCGGTCAGGCTGCCGCGCCGGCCGATTTTGATCATGTCGCCGAGCGCCTTGGGGTTGGTCGGCTCCCCCACCACGCAGGCGTCGATGCGCTCGCCGCGCTCGGCCAGCCAGTCCAGCACCTTGCGGGTGCCGTTGATCGCCACCCCTTCTTCGTCGCCGGTGATCAGCAGGCTGACCGAGCCGGCGGGCGGGCCGTCCTGCAATCGGCGGGAGACGGCGGCGACGAAGGCGGCGATTGCACCCTTCATGTCCACCGCACCGCGGCCGAACAGCCGCCCGCCCATCACCGCGCCGGCGAAGGGGTCGACCGTCCAGCCCTTGTCGCCGGGCGGCACCACGTCGGTGTGGCCGGCGAAGCAGAAGTTGGGACCGTCGGTGCCGAGCCGGGCATAGAGGTTCTCGACCGGCTCGGTTCCCTCCTGCTGGAAGCGCAGGCGATGGCAGGTGAAGCCCATCGGCGCCAGCGCCGCCTCCAGCACGCTGAGCGCGCCGTCGTCGCGCGGCGTGACGCTGGGGCAGCGGATCAGATCCTGGGCGAGGGCGACGGGGTCGATGGTCATGCTGCTCTTTTCCAACCGGCCCGGCCTCCGCCGGTCGTCATCCCCGCGAAGGCGGGGATCCAGGTGCAGAGGCCGGAGTGCTGTGTGCGACGCCTGGACCCCCGCCTTCGCGGGGGTGACGGTGGAACGGCTGCCGGATCAATCCCGCAGCAAGTCGTTGATCGCGGTCTTGGACCGGGTCTTCTCGTCGACGCGCTTGATGATGACGCAGCAGTACAGGCTGGGGCCGGGCGTGCCGTCGGGCAGCGGCTTGCCGGGCAGCGAGCCGGGGACGACGACCGAATAGGCCGGGATGCGGCCCATGAAGACCTCGCCGGTGTGACGATCGATGATCTTGGTCGAGGCTCCGATGTAGCAGCCCATGGAGATGACAGCACCTTCCTCGACGATCACGCCCTCGACGATCTCGGAGCGGGCGCCGATGAAGCAGTTGTCCTCGATGATGACCGGGTCGGCCTGCAGCGGCTCCAGCACGCCGCCGATGCCGACGCCGCCCGACAGGTGGACGTTCTTGCCGATCTGGGCGCAGGACCCGACGGTGACCCAGGTGTCGACCATGGTGCCGCTGTCGACATAGGCGCCGACATTGACGAAGCTCGGCATCAGGATGACGCCGGGGGCAACATAGGACGACTTGCGGGCGATGGCGCCGGGCAGGGCGCGGAAGCCGGCATTCTGGAACTGGCCTTCGCTCCAGCCCTCGAACTTCGGCGGAACCTTGTCGTACCAGGAGGAGCCGCCGGGGCCGCCGGGGATCATCTCGTTGGCGTTCAGGCGGAAGGACAGCAGCACGGCCTTCTTCAGCCACTGGTTGACCTTCCAGCCGTCCGCGGTCTTCTCGGCGACACGCAGGTCGCCGGCATCCAGCGCATCGAGCGCCGCGTTCACGGCGTCGCGGACGGGGCCGGTGGTGGCGGTGGTGAGATCGGCGCGGTTTTCCCAGGCGGCGTCGATGGTGGCTTGCAGGCTGGCGTGGCTCATGGCGCGGTCGTTCTGCTGTCGATTGTCCAAGGGACGGCACCATGGAGCCGCATAGCGCCCCCTGTCAACCACACCCGCGGCCGGCATCGGCCGGTTTGCGACAAAGCGCCTAGACTCCCGCCACCGCTGCCAGCCAGGCGGGCAGATCGTCGACGGTGTGGTCGATGTGGACCCCGGCGCCGACGCCGGCCTTCTCGTATTCCTGCTCGCCGCGGACCCAGACGGTGGTCATGCCCAGCGCATGGGCGGGGGCGAGGTTGCGGGCGATGTCCTCCACCATGCAGGCGTCGGCCGGGTCGAAGCCGTGGCGCTCCACCAGCGTGGCATAGGGGCGGGGATCGGGCTTGGGCACATAGCCGCCGGCGGCGATGTCGAACACCGCCTCGAACCGGTCGAGGATGCCCAGCCGGCCGGCGACATTCTCGGCATGGCGGACCGAGCCGTTGGTATAGATGATCTTGCGGCCGGGCAGACGGGCCAGCGCATCGGCCAGCAGGGCGGAGGGCTGGACGCCGGTGACGTCGATATCGTGGACATAGTCCATGTAGGCGGCCGGATCGACATCATGCTCCGTCATCAGGCCGCGCAACGTGGTTCCATAGTCGCGGAAGAACCGTTTCTGCCGCACCCGCGCCTCGTCCATGCCGATGTTGAAATGGGTGGCGATGAACTCGTTGATCCGGCGGTCGACCTGCGCGAACAGATTGCAGGACGCCGGATAGAGCGTGTTGTCGAGATCGAAGACCCACACCGCGCGGTCGCGCAGGGCGGCGAGGGGATCGGTCACGGGTCCGGTGGCGGAGCCGGTTGCGGAACCGGGCGCCGGTGCGGCGGGGGAGGTCGGGACGGTCATCCCCCAAGAATGGGGCCGTCGCCATCCGGCCGCAAGGCGCTTCACGAGGTCGCGGTCGCCGGTGCGGTCACCTGCCACGTCACCGCTATGGGGACTTCCCCTGTCTCGTAGGTTGATTGAAGATTAATCCCTAAAGAGGTAGCATGGAACAGGGCTTGCAACGGTTTGCAGCCTAAGATTTATCGCTTCGTCTGCCTCGTGGCCCGCAAGCCGCGTGGATTGCCCTCTGGGATTGTCGTGGATCTTCCCCTGACCACCGGTAACACCGCCTCCGCCGCCGGCCAGACCGGCGAAGCGACCCTGGTCGCGCTGTATCCCGGCCCGGCCCTGCGGATGGATGCGGCTCTTGCTGTCGTCGAGGCCAATGCCGAGGCGGAAGACATGATGGACAGCGATGCGCGCTGGCTGCCGGAGCTGCGCAACTGGCTGTCGGCGTCCAGCGTGGCGCCGGGGCTGCGGTCGGTGCCGGTGGAATCGCTGCGCGGGATCATGATCGTCGAATGGGCCGGCGTGCCGCTGCTGGACGGCGGGTTCCTGCTGCTGGGCCGCGACGACACGCTGGAACGGCAGCTGCGGCACACGCTGACCGAATCGCGACGGCGCTACAAGGATCTGGTGGAGGTCTCCTCCGACTTCGCCTGGGAAACCGGGCCGGACGGCACCTTTGTCTTCGTCAGCCACAAGGGCGCCCTCGGCTATCCGGCCGACGCGCTGATCGGCCGCGACCCGCGCACCCTGGCGCTGGAGGAGGCGGAAGACCTGCCGCTTCCCTTCGACTGCCGGCGTGCGGTCGACCAGACCGAGCTTTGGTTGAAAAGCGCCGATGGCGCGCCGGCCTGCGTCGTCGCCTCCGCCCTGCCGCTGTTCGGACCCCAGGGCGACTGGATCGGCGCCCGCGGCGTCTGCCGCGACGTGACGGATCAGGTGCTGCGCTCCAACGAGCTGGCGCGCATCCGGTACCGCGAGCGCCTGCTGGGCCACATCGTCCACACCCTGCGCGACCGTCTCGACGCCGCGGAGGCGCTGGCCGTTGCCGCGACCGAGACCGCAAGGGCGCTCAGCGCCGACGGCTGCCGGATTTACCGGGCGGAGGAGGGGAGCGGGACCGGCGGCGGGCGCGTGGTCCTGTCGCTGGTGGCGGAGTTCGGCGCCAAGCTTCCGGATGTCGGCTGCGGGCTGCTCGACCGCATCGCCAATGGCGAAGGGCTGGTGGTCGACCGGCTCGGCGATGTCCAGCTGATCGGCGACCGGACCGAATACCGGCAGCTGGTGAATGGCGCGCTTCTGGTCTGGCGCACCGCCGATTCGGAGCCATGGGACGACGACGACCGCCAGCTGATGTCGGGCGTGGCCGACCATATCGGCATCGCGCATGCCCATCTCGCCTATCAGGAGCGGCTGCGCCGGCTGTCGGAGCGCGACGGGCTGACCGGCCTGTTCAACCGCCGCACTTCTCGAGCGGCTGGAGGAGTCGATCTCCCGGCCGGACAGCGGGCCGTCCGCCNTGCTCTATGTCGACCTCGACAATTTCAAGGCGGTCAACGACCTGCATGGCCACCAGCAGGGCGACGCGGTGCTGAAGGCGATCGGCACGCTGCTGACCACCGGGGTGCGGCCCGGCGACCTGCCTGGACGGCTTGGTGGCGACGAGTTCGTGCTGTGGCTGGGCCGCACCGACGAGGCGAAGGCCCGCATCGTCGCCGACCGGCTGCTGACCGGCATGCGCGATCTGGTCCACCTGTCGGCCAGCCCCGAGAAGCCGCTGGGCCTGTCGATCGGCATCGCCGTGCATGTGCCGGGTCGCGGCGAATCGGTGCGGGAGTTGACGGAGCGCGCCGACGCCGCCATGTACGACGCCAAGAAGAGCGGCAAGGGCCATTACGCCCTGGCCCCCGCCCATCAGGCGGCATCCCGGATCTCTTCACCCGACGTTTCCGCCCCGGAGCCTGCCCCGTGACCCCGCCCGCCAACCCGCGTCCCGAGGCACTCGACCCCGCCGACTACGAATCCGCCAAGCGGATGGTGCAGAGCGAGGATCCGGCTGTCCGCCGGAAGGTGGCCGAACATCCCAGGACCCGGCCTGAACTTCTGTATTTCCTTGCCGCCGATGCCGCGGCCGAAGTGCGGCGCGCCATCGCCACCAATGCCGGGACTCCACGGCAGGCCGACCTGCTGCTGGCCAAGGACCGCGAGGTGATGGTGCGGCAGGCGGTGGCGCGGAAGATCGCCCGCCTGCTGCCGGAACTGTCGGCCGACCAGGCGATGCAGATCGAGCGGCTGACGGTCGAGTGCCTGGAAACCCTGGCGCGCGACCAGGCGACCGAGGTGCGCGGCATCCTGGCCGAAGCGCTGAAGGACCTGCCCAACGCCCCGCATGGCGTCATCAACCGGCTGGCCCGCGACGTCGAGCTGTCGGTCTGCGCCCCTGTGCTGCAGCATTCGCCGATCCTCACCGAGGAGGATCTGACCGACATCATCATGAAGGGGCCGGTGCGGGGCGCGATGACCGCCATCGCCAGCCGGCAGAATGTCAGCGCTTCCGTCGCCGATGCCATCGCGCGGTCGGACGACGAGGCGGCGGTGACGGCGCTGCTCGGCAACCCGTCGGCCCAAATCCGTGAGGAGACCCTCGACCGCATCCTCGACCAGGCGCCGCAGCATGAGCCGTGGCATTCGCCGCTGGTCCGCCGCCCGCGGCTGCCGGCCCGTGCGGTGGCGCGGCTGGCCAGCTTTGTCGCCGACAAGCTGCTGAAGGTGCTGCAGGATCGTGACGACCTCGACCCCGACGCCACGCGCGGGCTGGTGGAGGCGGTGCGTCAACGGGTCGGGCAGGCCGCCGCAGGAGCCCCCGGCCTGCCGTCCGGCCCGGTCGATTTCGGCGAGGAGGCGGTCGGCGGTGCCGCCGCCGGACCGGAGAAGCCGGTCGAACGTCCCGGAGACAAGGCGGCCCGCCTGAACAAGGAAGGCAAGCTGACCGAGAAGCTGATCGAGGGATCGATGGTGGAGGGCGACCGCGGCTTCGTCATGGCCGCCCTGGCGGAGCTGTCGCAGATTCCGCTGCCGGTGGTGGACCGCATCGTCGCCACCCATGCGCCACGCGCCGTCACCGCCCTGGTGTGGCGTGCCGGGCTGACCATGCGCTTCGCCCGGCAGGTCCAGTTGCGGCTCGCCCAGATTCCGCCAAAAACCGCGCTTAATGCTCGCGACGGCACGCACTATCCGATGACCGATGAAGAGATGCGCTGGCAGCTCGAATTCTTCGGCGTCGAGGCGAAGGCGTGACCTTCCTCACCGCTCTTGGGTTGTGTTCGACATGCGTGTCGCCTTTCTCGCCTTCTTCGTCGTCCTGATCGCCGCCGCCACCGGCTTCGCCGCCCCGCCGCGCGAAACGCCGGAGGAGCGCGAGGTCGCCGCCACCTTCGACGCCGCCCGCAGCGCGCTGGCCGAAAAGCGCGGCTCGGCGGTGATTCCGCTGCTCACCCGCAATTCGGTCAAGACGCTGGAATCGGTGCGCGATGCCGCCCGCCAGCCCGGCGACGCGCCGTTGCAGCGGCTGGAACCGGCGGAGCGCTTCGCCGCCATGGGCCTGCGCCGTTATCTCGGCCCGGCGGAGCTGCGCCGCATGTCGGTCGGCGACATCGCCAACCACGCGCTGACTGCCGGCTGGCTCGGACCCAACGTCATCTCCCGCAGCGCGCTGGGACAGGTGCGGGTGAAGGGCGACCGGGCGTCGGGCCTGCTGATGGTCGACAACCGGCCGGCGCTGGTCCCTGCCGATTTCGTCCGCGAAGGCGGATCGTGGCACATCGACCTTGCCGGCGTCTTCACCTTCAGCAGCCAGATGCTGAAGGGCTTCGCCGCCATGTCCGGCAAGGACGAGACTGCCTATATCGACGAGCTGCTCGACCGGCTGCCGGCCAAGCCCGGGGCGATGAAGGCGCGCTGAGCGGAAGCGGGGTGCCCCGTCCACCCATCATCCCAGCGGTCTCCCGTTCTCCCGCCCGGTTCCTTTTGGCGCCGTCCATCCGCGGGATTGCGGCGACTCCGGCGAATGCGTAGACTCGCGCCCGCTTCCACCAAGTGTTGGCGCCGCCGATGACCGCACCGGAAGAGTCCAGTTCCCCGCCAGCCCAGGGCCGGAGCGTGCCCTGCGTGCCGGTTTCCGCACTGCCGTTCTCGGGCTTGCCGCTGCGCGCGAGGGTCGGGTGCCGATGCTTGTCGGCGCCGCGCTGCTGCTGGCGCCGGAACGGGCCGTCGATCCAGGTCCGTGCG
>NZ_BADK01000142.1 GCF_000333595.1 Azospirillum sp. B506 | reverse complement strand
TGACCCACGCCATCGAGAGCCACACCGCGCGCCCCTTCCGCTCCCGCCCGCGCCCCGAGCAGCCGACGGCCCGCCCGCCCTATCAGGGCGCCAACCCGTGGTCGGACATCGGCAGCCTCCAGGCGATCCGGCTCGGCGGCCAGTGGCTGGAGCGGGCGGTCAACGACCCCGACTGCGCCGAGGCGCGCGACGCCCTGATGTTCGCGGCGACGCTGGCCGGTCTGGCCTTCGGCAATGCCGGGGTGCACATCCCGCACGCCATGTCCTATTCGGTGGCCGGGATGAACCACAGCTTCACTGCGACGGGCTATGAGGCGGTGGAGCCGATGGTGCCGCACGGCATCTCGGTGGTGCTGAACGCCCCGGCCGCCTTCCGCTTCACCGGCCCGGCCGCCCCGGAAGCCCATCTGCGCGCCGCCGAGGCGCTGGGGGCGGACGTGAGAGGCGCGGCGCCGGAGGATGGTGGCGAGCTGCTGGCGACCCGGCTGATCGGGATGATGCGGGCGACCGGCCTGCCGAACGGGCTGTCGGCGCTGGGCTATGGCGAGGCTGACATTCCGGGGCTGGTCAGGGGCGCCGCCGCTCAGCAACGCCTGCTGACCATCGCCCCGCGCCCGGTGTCGGAGGACGATTTGCGCGGGCTGTACGCGGATGCGATGCGTTACTGGTGAGCGGAGCCGCTATTCCGCCATCGTTTCGCCGGAGCCGCCGAACTCGGCCGGGAAATCCTTCAGCTTCGGCAGACCGTCCCGCATCGGCAGCACGGTCTCGGCATAGTTGACGTGAACGGCGGGGGCGAAGGCCAGGGTCGGCAGCGTTGCGGAGAAGACTTCCACGAGGCCGAGCGGCGGGTGATGGTCATCAGGTGCCCGCCGCACTTCGCGCAATATTGGCGCTGGCTGACCGGCGTCTTCTGGAAGGTCGCGAGATGTTCGGCGCCCGCGGTCACGCGCACGGCGTCGGGCTTCCACAGGGTGAAGGCATTGACCGGACCGCCGGACCAGGAGCGGCAGGACCGGCAATGACAATAGCCCATCGCCTCCGGTGAACCGGTGACCTCCACCTCCACCGCCCCGCAAAAGCAGCTGCCCTTATGAGTCTCGGTCTGAGTCTCCGTGCTTGTCATGGCTTTCGACTCCATCTTTGTTTGTGACGCGAATAATAAGACGCTATCACCGATAACAAGGATGTTCAGCCGGCCATTCGGGCCATGCTCATTCGATAGGCGATAACAAAACCCCCCGAAAAGTCGGAGCTGTTGAGCACCAACAGAAGGATACAGGGCGGGCGATGCAGAAAAAGCCCCTTTCCCACTTGGAGAGAGGGGCCTGACATTTCGGTCAGAACTGCTCCTCGCTCAGCGCCATCACCGTGTTGCGGGCGCTTGCGATGGTCGGCAGCAGGGCCGGCGCGGTCGCCAGGACCTGCTCGGCGTAGAAGCGGGCGACGATCAGCTTGGTTTCCAGGAAGGAGGCGTTGGCGCCGGGCTGGCGCAGTCCCTCCATCGCCTTCATCGCCGAGCGGGCGAGCATCCAGCCGCCGGCAACCGTGCCCCACAGCTTCAGGTAGGCCACCGCGCCGGCGGCGGCGCCTTGCAGGTCGCCCTCCGCCTGGGTCGCGACCATCCAGTCGATGGCCTTGTCCAGCGCGTCCAGCCCGGCCGACAGTTCGGTGCGGATCACCGCGAGGTCGTCGCCGGGGGCGGACTCCAACTCCTGAACGGTGGCGCGCATGTCGGCGACGAAGGCACGGGCGGCGGCCCCCTTGTCGCGGCCGGTCTTGCGGAAGGTCAGGTCGTTGCCGTGGATGCCGTTGGTGCCCTCATAGATCGGGGTGATGCGGGCGTCGCGGTAATGCTGGGCGGCCCCCGTCTCCTCGATGAAGCCCATGCCGCCATGGATCTGCACGCCGGTGGACGCCACCTCGCAGCCGATGTCGGTCGACCACGCCTTGACGATGGGGGTCAGCACATCGACCCGTGCCGTGGCGGTAGCCCGCACCGCCGGGTCCTCGTGGTGGCGGGAGATGTCCAGCTGCGTGCCGGCATAGAGCGCCAGCGCACGGGCGGCTTCCGTCTTGGCCCGCATGTCCAGCAGCATGCGGCGCACGTCGGGATGCTTGATGATGGCGACGCCGGAGCCCTTGGGATCGGCCAGATCCTTGCTCTGCACGCGGCTCTTCGCGTAGTCGCGGGCCTGCTGATAGGCGCGCTCGGCGATCGCCACGCCCTGGATGCCGACGCCGAGCCGGGCATTGTTCATCATCGTGAACATATATTCGATGCCGCGGTTCTCCTCGCCGACGAGGTAGCCTATGGCGCCCTCGTCGTCGCCATAGGCCATCACCGCGGTCGGGCTGGCCATGATGCCCAGCTTGTGCTCCAGGCTGGCGCAGCGCAGATCGTTGCGCTGGCCCGGCGTGCCGTCGGCATTGGGCAGGAATTTCGGCACGATGAACAGGCTGATGCCCTTGATGCCGGCCGGTGCGTCGGGCAGGCGGGCCAGCACCAGATGGACGATGTTCTCCGTCAGGTCATGCTCGCCATAGGTGATGAAGATCTTCTGGCCGCTGATGCGATAGCTGCCGTCGCCGGCCCGCACCGCCTTGGTCCGCACCGCGGCGAGGTCGCTGCCCGCCTGCGGCTCGGTCAGGTTCATCGTCCCGGTCCATTCGCCGGAGATCATCTTCGACAGATAGACCGCCTTCTGCCCGTCGCTCGCATGCTCGGTCAGCAGGTCGACGGCACCCTGGGTCAGCAGCGGGCACAGGCCGAAGGACAGGTTGGCGGCCTGCCACATCTCGTTCACCGCGAAGGCGACGGTCCAGGGCAGGCCCTGCCCGCCATACTCCGGCTCGAAGGGCAGGCTGTTCCAGCCGGCTTCGGTGAACTGGCCATAGGCCTCCTTCCAGCCGGTGGCGGTGCGGACGACGCCGTTTTCCAGCTTCGCCCCTTCCTTGTCGCCCACCCGGTTCAGCGGGGCGAGCACGCCGGAGGCGAATTTGCCGGCCTCCTCCAGGATGGCGTCGACCAGATCGGGGGCGGCGCTGTCGCACCGGGGCAGGGCGGCGATGGCGTCGAGGCCCACCACCTCGTTCAGGACGAAGCGCAGGTCGTCGACCGGAGCGGTGTAGGTCATGGCGGGGCGTTCTCCCAGAGTCTTGGTTTTGATTTACCTATACGTCAACATACAGCATCGGATGGTGCTTGGCGAGAGGGCGGGTTGCCGCGTCCGTCTCCGTTCAGAGAGGCTAGGCCCGCCTTGGGGCCTCATCAAGGCTCCAACCGACTGGCACGGCGTCTGCATAGGAGAGGCTGCCTCCCATCGGGGCCATCACACGGGGATCGACCCATGACCTACGCTTCCGCTCTCGGCAATCCCAGCAACGCCGCCGCCCAGGCCGCCGCCACCGCCCGCGGTCCGGCCAGTGTGGAGGCGGCCGTGCGCAATGCCAGCGCGAAGACGGGGGTCGATTTTTCCTACCTCATGGAAAAAGCTGCCGTGGAGAGCGGATACCGCACGGACGTAAAGTCCTCCTCCTCCTCGGCGACGGGGCTCTACCAGTTCATCGACAGCACCTGGCTGCAGACGATGAAGGACCATGGCGCCGACCATGGCTATGGCAAATATGCCAACGCCATCCAGACCCGCAGCGATGGCCGGCCCTATGTCTCCGATCCGGAGATGAAGAAGGAGATCCTGGACCTGCGCAAGGATCCGACCGCGTCGGCCCTGATGGCCGCGGAATACACCCGCGACAACAAGGAGTATCTGGAAGAGACGGTGGACGGCAAGATCGGCTCGACCGAACTGTACATGGCGCATTTCCTGGGGGCCGGCGGGGCCTCGAAGTTCCTGAACGCGATGCAGGAGAATCCCAACCGCACCGCCCGCGACGTCTTCCCCGATG
>NZ_BADK01000143.1 GCF_000333595.1 Azospirillum sp. B506 | reverse complement strand
GAAATCCCTGTGAGTGCCGGCACGCACCGGACGCTGGGCGGCATCGGCAGGGAGAGGAGACAGCAGGACCGGCACGGCAAAAAGCGCCACCGCGGCGGCACAGCCGCGCAGCCAGCGCTTGCGTCGATGGGCCGACCCGTCCGTCACCTCAATCCGCCCCTTCCTCTCGCACGACGATGTCCACCGGCAGGCGCCCGCCCGCCATTGAAACGCCCGCCATCGACACATCGCCGGCAACACCGGCCCGATCCGATCCGCTCCGATCCACCGGCATCATCACCGCCCGCGCCACCAGATCGCGGCGATAACCGGTCTCGCGCAGGGCGGCAGAGACGGCAACCGCCCGCGTCAACGCCCGTTCCCAGGCGACCCCGCCAGTCGAATCCTCGTGTTCGGCATGACCAACCAGCTCTATCCGGTTGCCGATGCGGCCGATGACGGCACCCAGCAGAAACAGCACACGCCGTCCCTCCTCGGTGAAGGCGGCGCCTGTGGGATCGAAGATCCGCTCCCCCGGCAGACGGATGACGACCCGGTCGTCCTCGCGCCGGACATCGACCACCGCCAGTTCCGCATTCGATCGCAGCTGGCTTCCCAGTAGCGCCGCGAGATAATGCAGGTCGATGGCCGCCCGCGCCTCCACCGCCATGGCGTTGAAGGCGGCGCCCGGGTCGCTCGGACGGTCCGACGGGCCGGCGGCGGTCGACCTTGCCGCGGGAATCGCCTCCGACATGCCCTTCGCCAGCCGGGTCCAGCGCTCCGCCTCCGGCTCGCTCATCGAATACATCAGCACGAAGAAGGCAAGCATCAAGGAGATCAGGTCGGTGAAGCTGATGAGCCACAGCGTCTTGCGCTGGCCGCCGCGATCCTCCGCTCCTGCCCTGTCGGCTATGCCCGGCACACGGATCATTTCCGCACCTCCGTCCGGGTCGAGAGCGGAGTCTTTGCCGGCTTGGCCACCGGCCGGGCCGCCGGTCCCTCGTCCCAGCGCAGGGAGAACAGCAGCCTCACCCCGCCGGGCTGGCCGCGTTCGATCCCGACGGTGACATTGCCGGCCGGCGCCCCGTCCCCGACCAGCGCGCGGGCCAGCACGCCGGCACGCGCGACCGGCCCCGGCGGCTGGCTGGGCGTCCCCGTCGGCCCGATGCCGAGCAGCGCATCCAACTCCACCCGCTCGCCCTGGCGCGACTGGCGCAGGGCGTCGGCAATGCGGTCGATCAGTCCCTGGCGATCCGCCCGCAGGGTCATCGTTCCCGGAAGGAACAGGTCGT
Source organism: Azospirillum sp. B506 (assembly GCF_000333595.1). Lineage (GTDB taxonomy): Bacteria > Pseudomonadota > Alphaproteobacteria > Azospirillales > Azospirillaceae > Azospirillum. The sequence continues at coordinate 655 of NZ_BADK01000143.1, read as the reverse complement.
CGGCCGGCAGTCGGACCTCCAGCAGCTGGCCGGGGGCGACCACCTCGACCTTGGAAACCGCGACCGCGGTGGCGAACAGGGTGCCGACCTCCTCCAGCCGCTGCACGGCAAAGACGGTCCCGGCGCGCGATGCCACCGGTTCCGACCCGTCGCGCAGTCGCGGGTCGATGACAAAGCTGGGAAAAGTCCGTTCCAGCGATGCGGCAACCGCCTTCACCTTCTGCGCCGTCTGCACCGACTGGGCATTCAGCACGATGAAGAAGACCAGAAGCAGCAGGAACAGCGACAGGAGAAGCAGAATGCTGCCGTTGTTCGGGTTGGCATGCCCTTCGGCACGGCTTGTCCACCCGGCTCGTGCCAGCAGCGGCAACGGACCGGCACCGGTTCCGCTGCCTTGGGCCGCGTGGCCGCCGAGCCTGCTGGTGGGGGAGCCGGGCAGCATGGCGTCAGTCGAAGCTGGCCAGCAGACGGTCGATCTCGTCCTGGTCCATGGCGTTGCCCGGCAGTTGCGGGCCGTGCAGAAGCTGCTTGTCCGCCTCTTCCGCAGTCATCGGCTCGTAATGGACGGCTGCCTCCGCCTCCTCCGCCGCCAGCTTGGCCAGCCGCGGGGCGTGATCTGCCGGACCTCGCTGCCGAAGGCGGCGATGATCAGTCC
>NZ_BADK01000144.1 GCF_000333595.1 Azospirillum sp. B506 | reverse complement strand
AGCGCCGCTTCAACGTCGACGTCGATCCCGAGACCGAGTGCATCGTCACCATCGGCTCGAAGGAAGGTCTGGCGAACCTCGCCCAGGCGATCACCAGTCCGGGCGACATCATCCTGGTGCCGAACCCCAGCTACCCGATCCATCCGTTCGGCTTCTCCTGGCCGGCGCCTCGGTGCGCCACCTGCCGGTGGGCATGGAGAACGGGGCGTCGACCGACATCGACAGCTTCATGATCATGCTGGAGCGCGCCGTCCGCCACAGCGTGCCGAAGCCGCTGGCGCTGGTGCTGAACTACCCGTCGAACCCGACGGCCGAGGTGGTCGGGCTGGACTTCTACCGCCCGATCGTCGAGTTCTGCCGTAAGCACGGCATCTATATCCTGTCCGATCTGGCCTATGCCGAGATCTTCTTCGACAACGATCCGCCGCCCTCGATCCTGGAGATCCCGGAAGCGCGCGAGATCGCGGTCGAGTTCACCTCGATGTCGAAGACCTATTCGATGGCCGGCTGGCGTATCGGCTTCGCCACCGGCAACAAGACGCTGATCACCGCGCTGGCCCGCATCAAGTCTTACCTCGACTATGGCGCCTTCACGCCGATCCAGGTCGCTGCCGCCGCCGCGCTGAACGGTCCGCAGGACTGCGTGCAGCAGGTGCGCGACATGTACAAGCAGCGCCGCGACGTGATGATCGAGGGTCTGGCCGCCGCCGGCTGGGAAGTCCCCAGTCCGAAGGCGTCGATGTTCGCCTGGGCGCCGATCCCGCCGCAGTTCGCCCATCTCGGCTCGCTGGAATTCTCCAAGCTGCTCTTGCAGCAGGCGGAGGTCGCGGTGGCGCCGGGCATCGGCTTCGGCGAATACGGCGACGGCCATGTCCGTCTGGCCATGGTGGAGAATATCCACCGCATCCGCCAGGCGACCCGCAACATCAAGGAGTTCTTCCGCTCCAACGCCGGTGGCGTCGCGGCGAGCAAGGACCCGGCGGCCCGCGCCGCCCTTCTGGAATCCGAGAAAGCGAAAGCCTGATGCCGAACGCCCAGCAAGCCCCCCTGAAAATCGCCGTCGCCGGCCTCGGGACCGTCGGCGCCGGCGTCCTGAAGCTGCTGGACGCGCAAAGCCCGCTGATCGAACAGCGCTGCGGCCGCCGGATCGAGGTGATCGCGGTCAGCGCCCGCTCCAAGGGCAAGGACCGCGGCGTCGATCTGTCGCAGGTGCAATGGTTTGACGATCCCGTCGCCCTGGCTGCCCAATCCGGTGCCGATCTGGTGGTGGAGCTGATCGGCGGCTCGGAAGGCCCGGCGCGTGACACCGTCGCCACGGCGCTGGAGACCGGCAAGCATGTGGTCACCGCCAACAAGGCGCTGTTGGCCGTCCATGGCACCGAGATTGCCCGGAAGGCTGAAGCCCGTGGCCTGACCGTCGCCTTCGAGGCGGCGGTGGCCGGCGGCATTCCGATCATCAAGGGGCTGCGCGAGGGGCTGGCCGGCAATGCCGTGTCGGAAATCCACGGCATCCTCAACGGCACCTGCAACTACAT
>NZ_BADK01000145.1 GCF_000333595.1 Azospirillum sp. B506 | reverse complement strand
CGTCGGCGCTCCGCTTCAGGGCATCGGCCATCGACAGCACCTCCCTCGCCATCGCGCCGGCCCGGCCGGCTTCGCTGCTGACCAGAGCGGCGCTGTCCGAGACCTGATCGGTGCCGTCGGCGGCCTGCCGCACGTTGCGGCCGATTTCGGCGGTGGCGGCGTTCTGCTCCTCGACCGCGGAGGCGACGGCGGAGATGTTCTCCTCGATCCGGGTGACGACCGTGCCGATGTCGCCGATGGCGGTGACGGTCTGGCCGGTCGCCGACTGGATTTCAGCAACCTTGGCGGTGATGTCCTCTGTCGCCTTTGCGGTCTGGCTGGCGAGCTGCTTCACCTCCTGCGCCACGACGGCGAAGCCCTTGCCGGCCTCGCCGGCGCGGGCCGCCTCGATGGTCGCGTTCAAGGCCAGCAGGTTGGTTTGGCTGGCGATGTCGGTGATCATCCGCACGATCTCGCCCACCTGCTGGGCGGCGTCGCTGAGGTCCGAGATGACGTTGGCGGTATGCTGGACGTCGGTGACCGCCCGTTCCGCCATCTCGGTCGAGCCGGCCATCTGACGGCCGATCTCGGCGATGGAGGCGGACAGTTCCTCCGCTGCCGCGGCGACGGCCTGGACATTGCCGGACGCGCCTTCGGATGCGCGGGCGACGGAAAGCACATGCGATTCGGTGTCCGCGGCGATGCGGCTCATCTGCTCGGCATTGCCACGCAGGCCGCTGGCGGCGCCGGCCAGCTCTTCGGCGACCGCTTCGATATGTTGGTCGAATTCTCCGACCAGCCGCTCGATGCGGTCGGCTTCACGCAGACGCTCCTGCTGCTGCCGTTGCTGCTCGTCGGCGAGGCGGTCCGCTTCGGCGAGACTGAGACGGAACTGGTCCAGGCTGCGGGCCATGGCACCCAGCTCGTCGGCGCGTTCGGCGCCGTGGATGCTCAGGTCGCGCTCGCCGGCCTCCAGCCGCGCCATGTCGCCATTCAGGCGCGCGATCGGTCCGGTGATGTTGCGGGCGACCAGCACGGCGATCAGCGTCACTATCCCCAGCAGGACGGCCAAGCCGGCAATCATGCCGGTCAGCCGGTTCACCGAGTCCCGGGCGTCGCGGTTGGCCAGACCGATCAGGTCGTCGGCGACGCGGGTCTCGACGCTGCGCAGCATGTCGATGGTTACAGTGATGGCGTCGAACCATTTTCCGGCATCGACCCCCTGGTTGCCGGCCCCATAGGCGGAGGCGACGCCGATCCGCCGCATCCGCTCGACCTCGGCGATGGCCGGACCGGCGACGGTCTGGTCGTAATAGCGTGCCTGTTCCGCCGTCAGCTTGCCCTTCAGGCCGCCCATCAGCGCCTTGTATTCGCCCGACAGCTCGATGAAGCGCTCATGCGCGTCGGCAGGGAAGCGGTCCTTGCGGAAGGCACCACCGCCCACGGCGCGCTGCTGGCCCAGCCGTTCCTTCGCCTCCGACAGTGAGACCATGGCGTCGGCGGCGCGCATCTGGTCGCTGTCGTCGGATAGGGTGCGGGCCTGTCCGGCGGCATCCAGCAGCTTGCGGATCATGGCGGTGTAGTTTGCCACCACCTCCATCGGGGACTGCGCCATGCCGTCGACGCCGGCGCGCAGGCCGGGCAGCTGCGACAGTGCGTCGCGGGCTCCGGCAATCGCCGCAGCCACATGCGGATCGCGGATGCGGGCGCCGGCGACCTGCCGGGTCAGCTCCGCCAGCCGGGTGTCCGCGGCGTTCCGCACCGTTTCCAGACGGCGTCGGTCGTCGGCCAGTTTGCCGCTGAGGAAGATGGAGGAGGACCCGCGCTCCTTCTGCAACTCATGCAAAAGGTCGGTCATGTCCACCGACAGGCGGGTGACTGCAGTGAGATCGGCGGCCCGGCGGCTGGAAACGACCTGTCCCCACACCAGAAGCGACGACAGCACGATCACGCCGCCCATCGGAACCGACAGGGCAAATGCCATCTTTCGCGTGAAACGCATGTTTCCAAGCAGGCCATCGGCAGACTTCAGAAGCGAGGTCATATCCATCTCTCCACCCAGCAGGACCATTCAGCAGCCGGAAAAGGCACCTAGGGACTAATTCCAGATACCTAAGGACTATATCGGAGGGCGAGGGTATGAAAGACAATCGGTTAAGACACAGTTAGGTTTGACCGCAATATGAATACGGGAACTGCCCCGTCCTTGACCGGGGCGTGGCCCTGGCGGGCAATCGGGAGCCGAGCGTGACCGCATTGGCCCGCGACGCGAAATTTGCCTCGCTTCCGTCGCGTCGGGGCGGTAGAACGTCAGTCCCGGTCCGCAGGTCTCTTGGGTTCGTGGCGTGACCGGAGCGGTCTTCCGGAGCGTCCATGTCCAACACCGAATTCCATCGCATCAAGCGCCTGCCGCCCTACGTCTTCGCCGAAGTCAACGCGATGAAGGCGCGAGCCCGAGCTAATGGCGCCGATATCAT
>NZ_BADK01000146.1 GCF_000333595.1 Azospirillum sp. B506 | reverse complement strand
AGCGCGGCTATGTGCCGGCGGGGTCCTGCCCCGGCGGTTATCAACCGCTGTTCAAGCCCATCGTCGCCCAGGCCGGCGACGAGGTGGAGCTGACGGCCGAGGGGGTTCGGGTGAACGGCGTGCTGCTGACCAACAGCCGGCCGCTCGCCGCGGACGGCGCCGACCGGCCGATGCCGGTGCTGCCGCCCGGCCGCTACCGGGTCGAGACCGGCACCGTGTGGGTGGTGTCCTCCCATCACCCGGCATCCTTCGACAGCCGCTATTTCGGAGCGTTGCCGCTGGAGAGCATCCAGGGCACCGCGCGTCCCATCCTTGTGCAGGGGGCGTCATGATCGACCTCATTCTTGCCTGTGCGTCGGACGTGGCGCCGCAGACCGTGCAGGAGATCGTCCGGGTGGAGAGCGGGGGGAATCCCCTGGCGATCAACATCAACGGCGCTTCCCTGGCGCGACCGGCCATCGATGTGGCCGACGCGGTGAAGTTGGCCAGCTCGGCAATGGCCGCCGGCTACACGGTCGATCTCGGCCTTATGCAGGTGAACTCAGCAAACCTGCCGAAGCTCGGCTACACGGTCGAGCAGATGTTCGACCCCTGCACCAACCTGAAAGCCGGTGCGGCGATCCTGACCGCCAACTATGGGCGGGCGGTTGAGCGCCACGGCCCCGGCCAGGAGGCGTTGAAGGCGGCGCTCAGCGCCTACAACACCGGCAGTTTCGAGCGCGGGTTCCGCAACGGCTATGTCGCCCGCTACTACGGCGCGGGTGTGACCTTTGCGGCCGGCGCTGCTTCGGGTGACGCGGCAGCGCCGCGCCAGCCCTTCCCCCAGCCGGTGCCCGAGGCGGCGCCAGCCGATCCCTATACCGCTGACACCACGGCTTACCGGAGGACGAGCAATGTCCAACAACAGCCTTCCGACCGGGGCACTGCCCCCGGCGGCCAATGACGCCGAACAGGCGCCGATCCGCATCCAGCAGGACGCGATCCTCTCCACCAGCCTGTCGGACTTCGGCACGCCAGGGGTGGTGGTCGAGGTCGATCCCGACGAGGCCGAGGCGCTGGGCGCGTTCGAGGAAACTGCGCTGACCGAGGCCGACGCTTGGGAGTCGAACGCCGACTTAGGCGACGAGCTGGAGGGCCATGGCCATGGCGTCGAGTGAGTTCGTCCAGACCGTCGCCGACACCATCATCGACCAGCTCAAGGAGGGGACAGCCCCCTGGATCAAGCCGTGGAAGCCGGGCGAGCGGCATCTGCCCTACAACCCGACCACCGGCAACGACTATCGCGGCGCCAACACCCTGTGGCTGATGGCGGG
>NZ_BADK01000147.1 GCF_000333595.1 Azospirillum sp. B506 | reverse complement strand
CTTTGCCTATGGATCAGAGGGCGCAAGATGCTTGAAATCCCAAAATGTGCCCGTAATGTGAAAGCGCAAACACGGCAGAACGCCGGGTTAGATCGGGAGTGAGAGGTGGCGCACCTAATGACTGGGTTGCGAAATCCAAATTTCTTGCTGTTAACTCCTCCCTGCCCCCTCGTAACTTCTTAAGAAGCGAGTCGGCTCGGCCGTGTATAGTGCAGCATCACTTACAAGGCCACGTTATTTGATACCTTCTTTCATAGAACAATAAATGCAGGCGATAGACTTGGTTGATCCAGAGGAAAAGCCGGAGCCAGCCTCTCGTAAACGCCGGGTGTCTCATAAAGACAAGCCAGTGGAATTGATGATTTTTGCCCATAATTTCAAACAGGCTCGCCTCGCTGCTGGCCTGACACAAACTGACATCACCAAGAGAATTGGCGTCTCGCAGGCTTACGTGTCCGATGTGGAGCGGGCTGTGGTTGATCCCAGCCTGACACACATGGCCTTGCTGGCGCGTGTGGTGGGCAGGCCGCTGCATGAACTGCTTAAGCCTTCATCGACGCTGAAACCTTCACAGCCAAAGTGAAGGCGCTTCAATCGTGACAGAAGATGTCAAAAAACCGCTCTCCACACGCAAGCCTCATAAGCAGCCCTCTGCAAAAGAGGATGCACCGCCGGAGCTTCTAATATTCGCAAGAAACTTCAAGAAAGCACGTCTAGAAGCTGGCCTCTCTCAACGAGACATCATGAGACTGACTGGCATAAGCCAGAATTATATCAGTTTTCTTGAGCGATCATTTTATTCTCCTAGCCTCAGCTATATGGCTTTGCTGGCGCGTGTGGTGGGAAAGCCACTGCACGAGCTGCTGGAACCTTAGTTACAGGACAGGTTCCTCTACAGAACCGCGCAAGCGAGCCATTCGGCCAACCTTTGATCGCTGACGTTCTTTGAGAGCTTCCCGGAACTCCTCTCCTTCCTTTTTCCACCATGCAATTGTGACCGCCACGATAGCAGAGCGTGGCCCTTTCTCGCGCCGAACTTCCAACTTCACACCGAGGTCGGTAAGGCCGTTCACCTCTAATTCCGCAGGTTCCAGAACACGCCGGACAAAGTCAGGGCCGCGCGTGAGGCGCCCAGGAGGCACGCCCAGCAGATCACGAAAGCGATCAATGGAGAACGTCTCCACAGACCGTTCCATCTCCGCCCGAAGCTGAACCAGCTCATAGAGCGCAACGGCATACTTGCTTGTCATCGAGCAAATCAATTCTGCTCGGATACGGCCCCAGTGCCCTGACTGAGCAATGATAGGCTGAAGCTTCTTCGGGAGCCCATAGCGCACGCTTGAACGAGACGCAGCTTCATCATTTGACAGGTCAAAGAACTCAAATAGGTGCGTCTTTATCGTCCGAGGTTCGCCTGTCTTTTGATCCTTATATGGTACGTTTACAACAACGCGCATTAGCCGATCCAAGCTATCACGCACCCGGTCATTACTTTGATGCTTAGACGGGCGAAGGACATGCATCGGCAGTTCCCACTCAGCCCCAGGTTCACCTAGGTTGCCGCTGCTATGAGCGTGCTGGTAGAGCAGGTTCAAAGCGGCGCGATCCATGGCTTCCAGCTCATGAGCGCCGGTAATTTCAATCAACTCACCAGCTTTAGGGAAGCCGAGTGCGTTGGTTTTTTGTGCAATGGTACGACTCATGCGGGAAACGGTATTGTGACGTGACATCAGTGTCAAGTCACGTCATGTTCGCTTGTTGAGTCACACACCCCCTCCATCAAGCCTCTTCCCACCCCTTCCTATCGAAGTGTCTTTACCCTTTCCGTTGCCCGATCCGCCCGTTGAGTCACATCAGAGTATGCCGGGTTCCGGAAGGAACTTCCTGGGCAGTTGAAGGCCCAGCCATCCGCCCGTTGAGTCACAACAAACCGCCCGTTGAGTCACAAGCACCCGCCCGTTGAGTCACAACAAACCGCCCGTTAAGTCACAATAAGAGAGATATTTCCTTTCTGTATCAATGACTTATTCGCTCCAGAAGTTGAATCTAAGAATCTGAAACTCCTGCTGTGGATAACTCCCCGCCTCTTCCCGGTGGATTTGTGGACAGTGCGCCTTCGGGCGCACCGGCAGGCGACCGTGGACCACCGCTATTGCGGTTGCCCACCGCCGCCCACCTCTGCCCACAAGCCCACCGGGGCAGCAAACAACCAGAACTTTTTGATTTGTTTGGAAAAAAGGGAGAAAAATGAAGTTTCCTTCATCCCTGGTGTCCAATCATTTGCTATCCGGAGCAGGGGCCTAGTCCCATTGCAAAACGTCACCACTGGAACAGACGGCCGGTCGGCACCCTATCGTGCTGATGTGACAAAACGGGCGGCTGCTCCCCATTGCACAACGTCACCGTAGAGGCGGTCAGCCGGTGGGCACCCTGCGGTGCTGATGTGACAAAACGGGCGGCTGCACCCCCCATTGCAAAACGCCACCGCAGAGGCGGTCAGCCGGTGGGCACCCTGCGGTGCTGATGTGACAAAACGGGCGGCTGCACCCCCCATTGCAAAACGTCACCGCAGAGGCGGTCAGCCGGTGGGCACCCTGCGGTGCTGATGTGACAAAACGGGCGGCTGCACCCCCCATTGCAAAACGTCACCGCAGAGGCGGTCAGCCGGTGGGCGTCCTGCGGTGCTGATGTGACAAAACGGGCGGCTGCCCCCCATTGCAAAACGTCACCGTAGAGGCGGCCGGTCGGCACCCTGTCGTGCTGATGTGACAAAACGGGCGGGTAACACCCATCGCAAAATGTCACCGTTGGATCGGCCGGCCGCCGGCTGGCGGTGTCAGACTACCAGGCAGCCCTAGAAGGCGATCACCCCGACCAGCAGACCGCCGGAGAGGCAACACACGGCTCCCACGGCCACCAGGGCGGCGTAGAAAGCCGTCCGGCGGGCTATGGCGGCCTGTTGGGCGGCCTCTTGTGCGGCCTGCACCTGACGGCCGAGAGAGGCGATAAGCTGCGCCTGGACGGCCCTGCCGGCTTCCTCGACCTGTTCGGCCACATAGCCGCCGGTTTCGGTGACCAGTTTGCCGGCCAGCTCGCGGGCTGCGGCGATCTGCTGGGCCGATCCCGCAGCCGTCCGGTCCTCTGCCTGTTCCAGCGTGGCGGTCAGCCGCTCGACATACTGGGCGAGCACCAGCTCGTTGAGGGTGAGGGTGACGAGGATCGGGTCAGAGGGGCCGAGCAGCACGTTGTGCCGCTTGGCGACCTCCCCTATGAGCCGTTGGACGTCCATGGCCGTCAGACGACAAGAGCAATCTGGTTGAAGATATCGCGCTTCATCATCGTCAGCCGTTGCTTTGCCATCAGACCGAAATCAGGGCTTCTGACCGCTTCATCAAAGGTGAGCTTGCGATCCAGCATCATTTCCATGTCCTTGCCGAAGGTTTCCCCGGTGTAGCGCTTGATCCGCACCAGCCCCTTCACCCGATGCTTGTTGGTCTGGTAGGTCTTCATCTCTTCGAATCCCTTTCCTTCGGCGAGAATGTCGCCGAAGTATTCATTGAGCCACACCACCATCTGCGCGCTTTCAGGGAGTTGGCGGGCGAGCTGATCGAAGCCGGTGAGGGTGTCCATGATAGCCTGCCCTCCGGTGACGACGGTATGGACGACGAGCTGGCGGCCCGAGGCGGCCAGAAGGTCGGCAACGCCGTTTTCCAGCATGTAGCTGGTGAGGGGGAGGAAGGAGGCGGCGCCATTGTCGACCACGACACTGGCATCCTCCGAGACCAGCAGCTCGATCATGGCATCGAAGTTGCGGGTGTTGATCTGGTTGCCCTGCAAGAGGTCGAGGCGGCGAACCTTGAGGGCGGCATAGCCTGAGAGGGTGTCGTTGACGGGATCTGTGTCGATGCAGGTGATCGGCCGACCGCTGGCGGTGAGGTACTGGGCCAGGAGGGACGAAACCATGGACTTTCCGACACCCCCTTTTCCCTGGAGTGTCATGTGAATTTGCGGCGCCAGTTGAGATAAGGCCGGGGCGGCGGTCAGGGCCTCATTGGCAGCCTGTTGGGCCTTGGTAGCCATCGGTGACTCCTTAAATCAAGTCCTCGGGATTTTTCGCGCGAGGATTGTATTCAAATTGGCGGATCACAGGGCCGCCATCGGGATCGGTGGGCTTGGCGGGAGGCTGTTCTGGAGTGCCGACCGGGGGGGGCACAGCCTCATGGGGAGGGGCGGTGCCGCTCCCCTTCGGTGTCCCTTTCAGGATCAGGGAGGACACGTATCGCCAGAATTGAGGATAGGACATTTGCAATTCCGACTTGTGCCGCTCGTAGACGGATTTGACCGGCCAGCCCTGCTGCAATTCGGTGCGGATCACGTCGATCCGGGTGAGGAACAGGGCGCGGTGTTCGCCCTTCCGCCGCTTTTTGGGCTGTTGGTCGCTCATCCTCCGCCTCATGTCTGCGCCAAGTCAAAGAACACTACCAACATATGAAATTATCTGCAACCATATGAAATTTTCTGAAAGTATATGAAATTATCTGAAATAGCGGGTGTTTCCGGGATGATACTCATGAAATTATGTGAAATCGTATGAAATTATATGAAAGAAACTGCGAAACTCTGCGTTTTTGACTCGGTTGGTATAGGCCATTTCAGACAGTTGCAGATAATTTCATACGATTTCATGTTTGAGGATCGCAAGATGTGTGTTGTTGGCCAACACGGCGAAGCCGTGTCGTCCCCCACCACCCGCGCTTACTCGCCCTTCGGGCTCGACGCTGATCTTGCTCTGCGAGGCATACGGCGGCTGCCGCCGCTTTGAACGCCAGGGAGGAAACCACCATGCCGAGATCGGAAACCGCAGAGACGAGGGAGCGGAACCGGCCGCTTCGGGTGGTGGTGTCGCCCAGCGAGCGGGCGCGCATTGAGGCGAAGGCAGCGGCGGCCGGATTGTCGGTGTCGGCCTATCTGCGGAGTGTCGGACTGGGGTATCAGCCGCGCAGCGTGGTGGACCTTGATGCGGTCGAGCGGCTGGCGAAAGTGAACGCCGACCTTGGCCGACTGGGCGGCCTCTTAAAGTTGTGGCTGACCGACATGCCAGGGCGGGGTGTGCCCGTCGCGGACATCCGTGATTTGCTGGGGCAGATCAAGGACACCCAGGACGATCTTCGCCATGCGGTGACCCGGTTATGATCGCGAAGCGGGTCAGGCGGACGGCGGCGACCTCCGATTTCGCAAGATTGGGTCGTTATATTCTGGCGGCCAAAACCGAGACGGCGGCCCAGTTATGGACGCGGACGGCGGACTACATTCTGGACGCCAAGGGCGGCGGGGAAAAGATGGCGTGGTCGCGCATCACCAACTGCCATTCGGAAGAACCGGGTTGGGCGATCCGTGAGATCCTGGCGACCCAGGAACGCAACAAGCGCTCCAAGGGGGACAAGAGCTATCACCTGATCGTCAGCTTCCCCGAGGGGGAGGAACCGACCAGGGCGCAGCTGGAGGACATCGAGGACACGCTGTGCGCCGGCATCGGCTTTGCCGAGCACCAGCGGATCAGCGCTGCCCACAGCAACACCCAGCACTTCCATCTTCACATCGCGATCAACCGGGTGCATCCCCGTAGCTTCCGCTGCATCGAGCCGTTCTACGATTACAGGAGCTGTTCCGGCTGTGCCGGGGGCTGGAGCAGAAGCACGGATTGCAGCTCCACCCGATGGACGGCCCGACCTTGGCCGGCCGGCCGGGTGATTTTGAGGCGCACGCGGGCGAGGCGTCATTCTTGCGGTGGGTGAAGGAGACGGCCGGCCCCGAGCTGGTGGAGGGGGCAGCCAAGGCGGCGAACTGGGGCGAGCTGCACGCGGTGCTGGAGCGCCATGGGCTGGCGATCCGACGGAAGGGCGCCGGTCTGGTCATCGTGCAGGAGGAAACAGGACTCGGCGTGAAGGCGAGCAGCGTTGACCGCAGCTTGTCGGCCAAATCGCTGACGAAGCGGTTGGGGGCTTATGAGCCACCCCCGGCGCCGATCCAACGCCGACCGAACGGTGACAGTTCGCAAGGGGCGGCGGAAGCCGCCCGTTTTGTCACATCAGCGCCGGCCGGCGATCCGACCCAACCAGGGCGCAGCTATCAGAAAGTGCCGCTGCACCGCCACGGCAACAGCAAGGCGCTGTACCAAGAGTACCAGGCGCAGCGGGAGGCGCTGCTAAAGGCGCGAGCGGCCCAACGGGCGGCCCAGCGGCAGGCGCAGGCGGAACACGTCAAGGAGCTGGTAGGGTGGTATGCGGCACGGCGGGCGGAAATCAAGCGCAGCCCGGTGCTGACAGCGGCCGAGCGCCGACATGCTTACACGATGCTGGCGCATCAGCGCCGGGCCGATGCGGTGGCGTGGCGGCAGGAGCAGGCTCGGCAACGCCAGCAGGCGGCAGGGCAGAGCTTGCCGACATGGCAAGAGTTCCTGGCAGTGGAGGCCAGCCGGGGCAACGAGGTGGCGGTGGCGGTGCTGCGCAGCCGGTCCCGCCGGCAGCGCCGGATGGCGGAGAACCTGCTGACCGCGACCGACGCCGATGTTGCCCGGCACATCGTCTATGAGCGGCTGCGCCCGAAGGCCGGCAGGGACGGCGCGCTGGTCTACCGGGTGGAGGATGGCGGGGTGGTCAGCGACGAGGCGACCCAGGTACGGGTGACCGAGGTCACCACCGGGGCGGCCTTCCTTGCCCTGTCGCTGGCCGATGACCGCTTCCGTGGCCGGGCTTTGGTGGTGGAGGGCAGCCAGGAATTTCGGACTCAGGTGGCGCAGCTCGCGGCGATGAAGGGGCTGGAGGTGCGCTTTGCCGATCCCGAACTTGAGCAGAAGCGCGCCCAGCTTGCCGAGCGTATGACCCAGGCCGAAGGATCTACATCCGTCACCGACTTCGTCTCCCAGCGGAACAGTAGGAGGGAAGTGGTAACGTCGATAGACTATACGCGCCTCTGGACGGCGAGCGACGCCGGCCCGGTGGTCTACCAAGGCCGCCGTAGGTTGCAAGACGGTGCCGAGGTGGTGCTGCTGCATCGAGGCGGCGAGACGCTGGTCAAGCCGGTCACCCCCGCCCAGGCCGCCAAGGCGAGCACCTGGCGAGTGGGGCAGACGGTCGAGCTGGACAGCCGAGGCCGCCTCCTTTCCCCATCGAGAGGGCGCAAGCGATGACGACAGCCGGCCCGCTGAGTCCGACTCTCCAACCAAAGCGCAAGCGATCACGGGCGCGGCTGTTCGGGCCGCTGCTGCTAGCCGGGACGGTGGTCGGGTTGTCGAGCGTTTGCACCCAGTATGTGGCGCAGAGTCTCGGCTATCACCCGGCATTGGGGGAGCCGGTGATTGGCGTCTTCTATCCGCCGTGGGCGTGGTTCCAGTGGCAGATGGACTGGTACTGGAACGCCAAGGAGGTGTTCGACAAAGCCAATCTCGGCTTTCTCGGCAGGCTTGGCGCCAGCATCCTGACCTATGTCCTGGCCGTTGGTTTGGCGACGCGCAGCGCCACCCGGCACGAAGGGGTGCATGGCACCGCCCATTGGGCGGGCCGCAGCGAGGTGGAGCGCAGCGGGCTACTGCCGGCGGCGGACAAGCCGGGTGCTGGCGTCTATGTCGGCGGCTGGACCGATCCGGCGACCGGCCGGCTGCATTATCTCCGGCACAACGGGCCGGAGCACATCGCCGCCATCGCGCCGCCGCGATCCGGCAAGGGCGTCGGGCTGGTGGTCCCCACCCTGCTGTCCTGGCCGCACAGCGTCGTCGCCCACGACATGAAGGGCGAGCTGTGGGCGATGTCGGCGGGCTGGCGCAAGGCGCAGGGCCATGTGGTGATGAAGTTCGATCCGGCGGCGGCCGAGGGCAGCGTTGCCTTCAACCCGCTGGCGGAAATCCGCTTCGGCACGCTCTACGAGGTGGGCGACGTGCAGAACGTCGTCACCATCATGGTTGACCCCCAGGGCACCGGGCAATTGGACCACTGGGCAGCGTCGGCGCATGCGCTGCTGACCGGGGTCATCCTCCATCTCAGCTACAAGGAAGCCAAGGACGGGCGGGCCGTCACCCTGCCGGCGGTGGCGCAGGCCCTGTCCGATCCCGAGCGACCGGTGATCGAGCTGTACGAGGAGATGCTGGAGAACCGGCATCTCTGGAAGGCGGAAACCGGCGAGGCGGTGGCCCATCCGGTGGTGGCGGCAGCGGCGCGCGACATGCTGAACACCGAGGACGAGGAACGCGCCCCCATCCTCTCCACCGCCGGGCTTTTCTTGAGCCTCTACCGCGATCCGCTGGTGGAGCAGAACACCGGGCGCAGTGATTTCATGGTCGGCGACCTGATGGACCATAAGCTGCCGGTGTCGCTCTACCTGGTTGTCCGCCCCGCCGACAAGGACCGGCTGAAGCCGCTGATGCGGCTGGTCATCAACCAGATCGTCCGGGTGCTGGTGCGCGACGAAATGACCTTCGTCGACGGCCAGGAGCAGGCGCTTCATAAGCACCGTCTGCTGCTGCTGCTGGACGAGTTCGCCAGCTTCGGCAAGCTGGAGGTCTTCCAGGAGGCGCTGTCCTTCATCACCGGCTACGGCATCAAGGCCTATGTGATCGTTCAGGACGTGGCTCAGCTCTGGAGCCTCTACGGCAAGGACGAGAGCATTCTGTCCAGTTGCCATGTCCGGGTGGCCTACGCGCCGAACAAGGTCGAGACGGCCGAGTGGCTGTCGAAGATGACCGGCACCACGACGATCGTCAAAGAGGACATCTCCACCAGCGGATCGCGCTTTGGCGCCGTCTTGCAGCAGGTGACACGCTCCTATCACGAGGTGAGCCGGCCGCTGCTGACGCCTGACGAGGTGATGCGGCTGAAAGCCCCGGTGAAGGACGAGGCCGGCCGGATCAGCGAGCCGGGCGACGTGCTGGTGTTCACCGCCGGCCATGCCCCGGTCTATGGCACGCAGAGCCTCTACTTCCGCGATCCGGTCTAGCCGAACGGGCCAAGGTTCCAGCTCCATCAACCGACCGTCGCGCGCCCAAG
>NZ_BADK01000148.1 GCF_000333595.1 Azospirillum sp. B506 | reverse complement strand
CGTCGGATCGACCGCCGGCAACAGAGCGGTGAAATCACCAGCTCGCGCTCCCCGCCCATCAGCAGGTTGGCGCGGTGCAGCGCCCGGCGGAACTCCGTCCGGCGCAGCCCGCTGGCGCCGCCGCCGGTCACGCCAGCACCACCCCGGCGCCGGCGAGGGTGATCACCGCGCCGACACCGAAAAGCTGGGTCAGGATGTTGGTGGCGAAGACCAAGAGTGCGACCACCAGCACCAGCATGACGAAGCGGCGGGCAAACTCGTTGATTTCACCGCCCCAGATCAGCATGGCGCCGCAGACGACGATGCCGAGCAGCGAGATGGCGAAGGCGACCGGCCCAGTCAGCGAGTTGACGAAGGTCTGGAGCGGTGCTTCCCAAGGAAGACCGCCACCGCCACCGCCGGCAGCGAGTGCCGGATTGGCAGCGGCGGTCAGCACCGTGAGGGCAGCCGTCAGGGTGGCGGCTGAGACACCGCGTAAGAGGGGATTGCGCATGGGGTCTTTATCCGAGTTGTGACAGGACGTAATTGCTGCCGTCGAAACCCTCGACGGCGAGAACGGCGGCGATGCGCCGGCCCGGGCCGGACGAGGTCTTTTCGATGTTGACCACCAGGTTGACCGCCTCGGCGATCAGCGTGTGCATCGGCGTTGGGGTTGCTTCGGCAATCAGGCCTTCCAGCCGGACCAAGCCGGCGGTGCCGGCGCTGTCGCTGGTGTTGGAATGGACGGTGGCGACTCCGCCGGGGTGGCCGGTGTTCCAGGCTTTCAGCAGCGCCAATGCCTCCGGCCCGCGCGTTTCGCCCACCAGAATACGGTCGGGGCGCAGGCGCATGGTGGCCTTGAGAAGGCGCAGCATGGTGACATGTTCGGTGGCGCGCAGCGGTACCGCGTTGGGCGCGCTGCATTGAAGCTCCACCGTATCCTCAATGATGATCAGCCGGTGGTGCGGGGTGGCGCGCTCGATCTCCTTGATGAGGGCGTTGGTCAGCGTCGTCTTGCCGGTGCCGGTGCCACCGACCACGAGGATGTTGCGGCGGGCGGCCACAGCCTCGACCAGCACCGCCCGCTGGCGGTCGGTCATGATGCCGCGCTCGACGTACTCATCCAGCGTGAAGACGCGTGACGCCTTGCGGCGGATGGCAAAGGTGGGAGCGGCGGCGACCGGTGGAATCAGGGCCTCGAAGCGGGAGCCGTCAAAGGGCAGCTCGCATTCCAGGATTGGGTTGTCCCGGG
>NZ_BADK01000149.1 GCF_000333595.1 Azospirillum sp. B506 | reverse complement strand
GTGGAGAACGCCGCCGCCGCCCCCGATCCCGGCCTGTCCAGCTTCATTTCGGCCGAGCTGTCGAAGTCGGAGCGGCCGGAACTGACCTCTGCCCGCATCGTCATCTCCGGCGGGCGCGGCATGCAGTCGGGCGACAACTTCCACCTGCTGGAGGCCATCGCCGACAAGCTGGGGGCTGCGGTGGGTGCCAGCCGCGCCGCGGTCGATGCCGGCTTCGTGCCGAACGACTATCAGGTCGGCCAGACCGGCAAGATCGTGGCCCCGGACCTTTATGTCGCCGTCGGCATCTCGGGCGCGATCCAGCATCTGGCCGGCATGAAGGACAGCAAGATCATCGTCGCCATCAACAAGGACGAGGAGGCGCCGATCTTCCAGGTCGCCGATTACGGCCTTGTCGCCGACCTGTTCAAGGCCCTGCCGGAGTTGCAGCAGGCCGTCTGACACCGTTCATTTCCCCGTTTACCCGAAGAGGTCCCCCATGGCCGCCGCCGCGATCCCCTACACCCCGCCGCTGAAAGAGATCCGCTTCGTCCTCGACCACCTTGCCGGCATGGCCGACGTGGCGGCTCTGCCCGGCTTCGAGGATGCCAGCCCCGACATGGTGGACAGCATCCTGGGCGAGGCGGCGAAGATCGCCGGGAATGTCCTGGCGCCGCTGAACCGCATCGGCGACGTCCAGGGTGCCCGGCTCGACGCCGATGGCATCGCCCGCACGGCGGAGGGCTGGGGCGCGGCATGGCAGGCACTGGTGGAAGGCGGCTGGAACGGGCTGCCCTTCGATCCGGCGCGCGGCGGCATGGGGCTGCCCAACCTGCTGAACACCGCGGTGCAGGAGATGTGGCATTCCGCCAACATGGCCTTTGCGCTCTGCCCGATGCTGACTCAAGGGGCGGTGAACGCGGTTCAGCTCTATGGCTCGGATGCGCTGAAGGACCTCTATTTGCCCAAGATGATCTCGGGCGAATGGACCGGCACCATGAACATCACCGAGCCGCAGGCGGGCAGCGACCTAGCCGCCACGCGGTCGCGCGCGGTGCCGAACGGCGACCATTACCTCGTCACCGGCCAGAAGATCTTCATCACCTACGGCGACCATGACCTGACGGAAAACATCGTCCATCTGGTTCTGGCCCGCCTGCCCGATGCGCCTCCGGGCGTGAAGGGCATCAGCCTGTTCGTCGTGCCGAAGTTTCTGGTCAACGCCGACGGCAGCCTCGGTTCGCGCAATCAGGTGAAGTGCGTGTCTCTGGAGCACAAGCTGGGCATCCACGGCAGTCCGACCGCCGTGCTGTCCTTCGGC
>NZ_BADK01000150.1 GCF_000333595.1 Azospirillum sp. B506 | reverse complement strand
CGCGGGAGCGTGCGGGATTAGACTTGATCATTATCCGGGCCTCAGCGTTGGGCCGGGCGTCTCCAGCCGATGGAGGATCGCCGTGCTTCTGCCATTCCAGTCCGAACATCTTCGCACTGCCCCGCCGGTCAATGGCACCGGCCACCGTTCATCCGCATCCGACGATAGAACGGTCAGGACGACAGACTGCATAACGGCGGTCCTGCTGTTCCTGGCGGCCGTGCTGATCGCTCTTCTTGCTCTCAGCGCCGATTGGACCGCCACAGCGCCGGACAGACAGCCGCCATCTTACGAGAACACGCCGGTTCTGGTGATCCCACCCCACCCGCGGTAAGCCGCGGTCACTCTCCCAGATCGTCATAGATGGTCTCGCCGGACTCCGACGGGTCTCCGCTTGCCACGGCAATGGCCACACGTTTCCATTCCCCGCACCAGTCGGTGGAAAGCGTGATGGGAAAGTCACCCTCCGGGCTGCGTGGGGTCACCACCGGCGGATAGCGCCGGCAGGTTCCCTTGGGCCCGCGTTGGCGGAGCCCCTGCCCCTCCCAGAATCGGCAGGTGTAGCAGGTGTCGAGTCGCTTCATCGCGGACCGCTCTCCTTCTGATGGCCGGCTTTTCAACGCTCAGCCACGCGGACCCGCTCCATCCTCCGTTCAACCGGTGGAGGGCGGTTTGCCCGGCCGCATCGTGTTGGCGCATCTGGCGTAATACGCCTTGATGTCCGCGTCCAGAACGCTGCGGCGGCGCCCCTCCTCCGATCCGTCCGGCGCGTCGCCCAGGCTCTGGAACTCCTGGACGGCCCTTTCCAGATCCTGCTCGCTTTCGATGGACATACTGTCTCCTTTCCCCTTGGATTTCGGGACCCGCACAAGACAACAGCGACCGGCGGCGGTATGTTTCCAACGCTGCGGTGGCTCTGACGGCCGCTGACTGCGCGATGACGGCTTGATGAGACGCGACTCGAACGCAATGTCATGCTGGTGTCACCCGAGTCGCGACGGACAGGGCCGCGCGGTCCCGGGGGTGCCCTTGGCCCTGCCTTGCGCGGGAGTGCGGCGTCATGCGGGTCGTCTCTACACCGGTCGTGCCGCGTCTGGCGGCAGCCATCCTCTTGCTGATCGGCCTGCATCTGACCGTGCCCGGCAGCGCCGGGGCAGCGGAGCCGACACAGCTGGACCCGGAGCGCGTCGTCCGCTCCGTCGTCGGCATCACCGCCACCGTTCCGGCCGACAGCCAGAGCGCCCGCACGCTGGGCACCGACCGCGAGGGCAGCGGGGTGGTCATCGACGGCTCCGGCCTGATCCTGACCATCGGCTATACGGTGATGGAGGCGTCGCAGATACAGGTCTCCACCGCCGATGGACACAGCTATCCCGCCAACATGATCGCCTACGATCCCATCAGTGGCTTCGGGCTGTTGCGGGCGGAGATGGGGTTCTCGGCCCCCTGGCTGCGCCTGGCCGGTTCCGACGCTGTCAAGGAAGGCGACACACTGCTTGTGCTCAGCGGCGGCGACAATCGCGGAGCCACCGCCGTCAAGGTGGTCGGAAAGCGGGAGTTTGCCGGTTACTGGGAATATCTGCTGGACGAGGCGCTGTTCACCTTTCCACCGATCCGCGCCTTCAACGGCGCGGCTTTGGTCAACCGCGAGGGGCGACTGGTCGGCATCGGATCGCTGTTGGTGGCGGAGGCCGTGGAAGGACGGCCGCTGCCCGGCAACATGTTCGTTCCGGTTTCGGCGCTGGAGCCGATCCTGGCCGATCTGCTGGCCTATGGCCGGCGGCAGGAACCGGCAAGACCCTGGCTGGGCGTCACGCTGCGCGAAGAGAGAGGGCGGCTTCTGGTGGAAAAGGTCTCGCCGCGCGGCCCTGCCGAGTCGGCCGGCCTGCGTCCCGGCGACTGGATCGTCGGCGTCGGCGGCCAGCGCTTCAGTGGCTTGGCCGATTTCTACCGGAAGCTTTGGGGCCTGGGTCCGGCCGGGATCGTCGTTCCGCTTGAGGTGATGCGCGGAAGCACCCTGACGCCCGTTCCGGTGACCTCGGCCGACCGCGTCCGGTTCCTGCGCCTGAACCCGACGCTGTGACACCCGGCCGAACGGCAGGCCCCGTCCCGGTCGCTTGTAGACGGCGCGTCGGCGTTGCACCCTGTCACCAACAGCCATCCGAAGGAACCGCGCCTGCCATGAACCATCCCGACATCGAGATTCTCGACAAGAAGACTCCCTACAAGGGCTTTCTCACCATCGACGTCTACCGCCTGCGTCACAAGAAATTCGACGGCACATGGACCGACGTTCTTCCCCCGCGTGAGGTGTGCGACCGCGGTGCGGCGGTGGGCGTCCTGCTGTACGACCCCGATCTCGATACCGTCGTGATGATCGAGCAGTTCCGCGTCGGCTCCGCCGCGGCCGGAGGACCGGCCTGGATGACGGAAATCGTCGCTGGCATGGTCGATGAGGGCGAGACGCCTGAAGAGGTGGCCCGCCGCGAATCGATGGAGGAGGCCGGCTGCACCATCCGGGAGATCGAGCAGATCTGCGACTATTACGTCAGCCCCGGCGCCTTCACCGAGGTTGTCACCGTCTTCTGCGGCCGGGTCGACAGCCGCAACCTCGCCGAGACCGGCGGGCTGGAGGAGGAACATGAGGACATCCGGATCATGGCCCTGCCGGCCAACGAGGCGATCCGCATGATGGATGAGAACCGTCTGCGCAATTCCGTCGCCATCATCGCCATCGGCTGGCTCGCCCGCCACCGCGACTCGCTGCGCAAGCGCTGGCTGGGGGAAGGCTGACAGGAGAGGGCGCTGGCNATCCCCCACAAATTCCACACACCATCTCCGTTCAATGCAGCATTTCACACCCCCACCTTGAAACTGCTGCCCCCTGCCCTGATAGTATCGGCAGAAATCCACATCAGACCTTGGGAGTACCCGCCTTGGACATCCGCAACGGCTTCATCGGCGCCATCGGCAACACGCCGCTGATTCGCCTGGAAGGCCCATCGAAGGCGACGGGCTGCGAGATTCTGGGCAAGGCGGAGTTCCTGAACCCCGGCGGATCGGTCAAGGACCGGGCCGCTCTCGCCATCGTGCGCGACGCCGAACAGCGCGGGCTGCTGCGCCCCGGCGGCACCATCGTCGAGGGCACCGCCGGCAACACCGGCATCGGGCTGGCGCTGGTCGGCAACGCGCTGGGCTATCGCACCGTCATCGTGATGCCGGAGACTCAGAGCCAGGAAAAGAAGGACATGCTGCGCCTGATCGGCGCCGACCTGCGGCTGGTCCCGGCGGTCCCCTATTCCAACCCGGACAATTACGTCCGCTATTCCGGCCGGTTGGCCGAGGAACTGGCGAAGACCGAACCGAACGGAGTCGTCTGGGCCAACCAGTTCGACAACACCGCGAACCGCGAAGGCCACCGCACCACCACCGGTCCCGAGATCTGGGAGCAGACCGGCGGCAAGCTCGACGCCTTCACCTGTGCAGTCGGCAGCGGCGGTACGCTGGCCGGCATCGCGCTGGCGCTGAAGGAGCGGAACCCCAACATCCGCATCACCCTGGCGGATCCGATGGGGGCCGCCTTGTTCAGCTACTACACCACGGGCGAACTGAAGTCCGAAGGCAGCTCCATCACCGAAGGCATCGGCCAGGGCCGCATCACCGCCAACCTGGAAGACGCTCCCATCGACGATGCCATGCAGATCCCGGATGAGGAGGCGCTGCCGATCATCTTCGACCTGATCAAGACCCAGGGGCTGGTGCTCGGCGGATCGAGCGGCATCAACATCGCCGCCGCGATGCGGGTGGCGCGAGACCTTGGTCCCGGCCACACGGTGGTCACCATCCTGTGCGACGGGGGGCAGCGTTACCAATCGAAGCTCTTCAATCCTGACTTCCTCCGTGAGAAGACTCTTCCGGTGCCAGACTGGCTGGCCTGACTCTTCCCGAGGGGGATATGGACGCGCTTTTCCGCGAGGACGCCTACGCCCGCAACTGCATCGCCACCGTCACGGCGGTGGACGACCGCGGCATCCGGCTCGACCGCACCGTCTTCTACCCGACCGGCGGCGGCCAGCCGGGCGACAGCGGGGTCCTGCGCTTCGACGGGTTCGAAGTCCGCATCAAGGACACGGTGAAGGGCGACGGCGGCCCTGACGACGTCATCCATGTGCCGGAGGACGGGCAGGAATTGCCCAGCCCCACGATGGCGGTGGAAGCGGAGATCGACTGGGACCGCCGCTATCGACACATGCGCATGCACACCGCCCTGCACCTGCTGTGCGCGGTGGTGCCCGGATCGGTCACCGGCGGGCAGATCGGGGCGGACAAGAGCCGCCTGGACTTCAACGTCCCGGCCGAGTCCCTGGACAAGGACGCCATCGCCGACGCGGTCAACCGGCTGATCGCCGCCGATGCGCCCGTCGGCACCCGCTGGATCAGCGACGATGAGATGGCGGCGCAGCCGGAACTGGTGCGCACCATGTCTGTGAAGCCGCCGACCGGCAGCGGCCGGGTACGTCTGCTGAATGTCGAGGGCGTCGATCTGCAGCCCTGCGGCGGCACCCATGTCGCCCGCACCGGCGAGATCGGCGGAATCGAGGTGACGAAGATCGAAAACAAGGGCAAGCAGAACCGGCGCGTCGTCATCGCGTTGAAGGACTGAGCCTGCTCCACCGATATTCCGCCCACCAGATCCTTTCCAAAGGATGCGCAGCATGAGCGACAGCATTGTTGAAGCGCTGACCGGCCCGGTGGTTTCCACCGACTGGCTGGCCCGCAATCTCGGTCGGCCGGGTCTGAGGATTCTCGACGGATCCTGGCACATGCCGGCCCTGAAGCGTGACATCCGGGCGGAATTCGCGGCCTGCCACCTCCCCGGCGCCCGCCTGTGCGATGTCGACGAGGTGGCTGCACCGAACACCGCTCCCCTGCCCCACATGGCCCCGGACGAGGCGACCTTCGCTGCGAAGATCGGCGCGCTGGGCATCGGCGACGGCGATACCGTGGTTGTCTATGACAGCGCCGGCATGGCGACCGCGGCAGCGCGCGTCTGGTGGCTGTTCCGGCTGTTCGGCTTCGACCGTGTGGCGGTTCTCGACGGCGGCCTGCCGAAATGGCTGGCGGAGGGGCGACCGACCGACTCGGGCGAAACCACCCCGGTCCAGCCCACGACCTTCACCGCGCGCAAGCGGCCGAACCTGATCCGCAGTGCCGATCAGGTGCTGGCCAACATCGACGCCCATACCGATCAGGTCACCGATGCCCGTGCCCAACCCCGCTTCGAGGGCGCGGTGCCTGAGCCGTGGCCCGGCCGGCGCAGCGGCCGCATTCCCGGCAGCTTCAACTGCCCCACACCGACCTGATCGACGCCGAATCCAAGACCCTGCTGCCGCCGGAGGTCATCGGGGTGAAGGCGCGCGCGGCCGGTCTGGATCTCGACCTGCCGGTGGTTGCCTCTTGCGGCAGCGGCATCACTGCCTGCGTCATCGCGCTGGGCCTCGCCAGTGCAGGCAAGCCGGACGTGGCGATCTATGACGGCTCCTGGGCGGAATGGGGCCTTCGGGAGGATCTGCCGCTGGAAACAGGAGCACGTCGGCCTTGAACCACACCGTCACCGTCCGGCCCTGTACGGCTGACGATCGCGATGCCGTCGTCACGCTGTGGAGCGCCTGCGGGCTGGTGGTGCCTTGGAACGACCCGGCGGCCGATTTTGCCCTGGCATTGTCGAAGACCAGCTCGACGGTGCTTGCCGCCCTTGCCGGCGACCGGATCGTCGCCACGGCCATGGTCGGGCAGGACGGCCACCGTGGCTGGATCTATTACCTCGCCGTCGATCCGGCATTGCAGGGCCAGGGCCTGGGCCGCCGGATGGTGAGTGAGGCCGAAAGCTGGCTGGCGGCCGCCGGCATGCCGAAGGTCCAGCTGCTCGTCCGTGAAACCAATCAACGGGTGCTGGCCTTCTACGAGAGGTTGGGCTATGCCAGATCGCCCGTCACGATGATGCAGAAATGGCTGACCAACCCTTCTCCCTGACCCGCCCCGCCGTGCCCACCGCCAGCCGGCCCGGGCATCTGCCGGTGATCGTCACCTATCTGCAGATGGCGGCTCCGCCCTCCCATGCGCCGGTGCGGCAACCGGCCGGCACCCAGTCGCTGCTGCAGGCCAATCC
>NZ_BADK01000151.1 GCF_000333595.1 Azospirillum sp. B506 | reverse complement strand
CAGATCTGGCGGCTGATGCACCAGGGCTGGATGTTGCGCATCCATTCAAAATAGGTGTTCTCCCACTGCTTGGGCACAAACACCGTCTTGCCGGTCTCCACCGCCTCGATGGCCGGCTTGGCCAACGTCGCGGCATCGACATACCACTGGTCGGTCAGCCACGGCTCGATGGCAACGCCGGAACGGTCGCCGTGCGGCACCATGTGAGTGTGCGGCTCGATCTTCTCCAGAAGCTCCAGCGCTTCCAGTTCGGCGACGATCCGCTTGCGCGCCTCGTAGCGATCCAGCCCGCGATAAGCCTCGGGAACATTGTCGTTCAGCCGGGCATCGCGATCCATGATGTTGATCTGCTCAAGTCCGCAGCGCTTCCCGACCTCGAAGTCGTTGAAGTCGTGGGCCGGCGTGATCTTGACAGCACCCGAGCCGGTCTCCGGATCGGCATATTCGTCGCCGACGATGGGAATCAGCCGGCCGACCAGCGGCAGGCGGACCATCTTGCCGATCAGGTCCTTGTAGCGCTCATCCTCCGGATGCACCGCGACACCGGTATCGCCCAGCATGGTCTCCGGACGGGTGGTGGCGACCACGATGTAGCGCCCCTCCTCCCCGTCGATGGGATAGCGGAAGTGCCAGAGGTTGCCCTTGATCTCCTTCTGCTCGACCTCAAGGTCGGAGATGGCGGTGTGCAGCTTCGGGTCCCAATTGACCAGCCGCTTGTCCTTGTAGATCAGCCCCTGGCGGTGCAGCTCGACGAACACCTTGCGGACGGCGCGGCTCAGCCCCTCGTCCATGGTGAAGCGCTCGCGCGGCCAGTCGGGCGAGGCGCCCAGGCGGCGCAACTGCCGAGTGATGGTTCCACCCGATTCGGCCTTCCACTCCCACACCTTGTCGATGAAGGCGTCGCGGCCGAAATCGTGGCGGGTCTTGCCGTCCTTCGCCAGATTGCGCTCCACCACCATCTGGGTGGCGATGCCGGCATGGTCGGTGCCCGGCTGCCACAGGGCGTCGCGGCCGCGCATGCGGTTGTAACGGGTCAGCACGTCCTGGATGGTAAAGGTCAGCGCATGGCCCATGTGCAGGCTGCCGGTTACGTTCGGCGGCGGCATCATGATGGTGTAGGGCTTGCCGTTCCCCTGCGGCTGGGCGGCGAATGCGCCCGACTCTTCCCACAGGCGGTAGTGCTTCTCCTCGACCTCGGCGGGCCGGTACGTCTTTTCCAACATCACCACGAACTTTCGCTAGAAACGTCTCAACCAGGGATCAAAGAGGCGGGGCTGAAGAAAGGCGGATCAGAATTTCTGCGACCGCCGGATCATGCGATCGATCTCCTGCTGGACCAGCCGTTCGACCACCGTCGGCAGATTCTCGTCCAGCCACTCCTTCAACAGCGGCTTCAGCAATTCGCGCACGACCTCCTCGACCGTGCGGATGCCCAGCGGCATCGGGCCGATGGACAGGTCGTCGCCCAACTCGCGCGCCAGATGGGTCAGATGGTGAGAGGCATCCTCCGCCGTCCGGCGGGAGATCAGCCCATCGTCCGGATCGACCGGCCGGCGGCGCGGACGCGGCGGGGGCGGTGGCTCGTCATCCTCGAAATCGTCGAAAGCCGGCATCGGCCGGCGGGCAGCCTGACGCGGCGGCGGCATCGGCTCGGGTTCCGGATCCTCCCAGCGCGGCGGAGGAGGCGGGGGCGGAGACGGCTCCGGGAAGGCTGGTTCGTCCGGCCATGGATCGGGGTCCGGCTGACCGAAGTCGGGCCGATCGTCCGGCTCATCCTCCACCATCTGGGTCAGTTCCAGGACATCGTCGTCGTCCTCCACCATCGGCGGTGGCGGTGGCGGGGGCGGCGGTGGGGGCGGCGGAGGCGGAGGCGGAGGCGGCGAAGGCGCCTGGGTTTCCGACTTGGCCGGCTCGCCGTCCTCGGAAATGATCCGCCGGATGGAGGCGAGGATTTCCTCCATCGAAGGTTCTTGCTGGCCCTTATCGCTCATCTTGGCAACCCGAGACGTCAACCTGCCCCAAACCTAGGGCAGGGCTGGCCAAAAAGCCATAATACAAAAACGGCCCGCTTTCGCGGGCCGTTTCGTTCATTCGGTCACCGAAGTTCCGAACCACTTGCCCCGCGTCTTGTCGTAATTCGCCTGCGGGTCGTATTTCTGGACCGGCAGATTGAGCCGGTCGGCCGTCAACTGTCCGCTGGCCGACAGAACATTGAAGGCCGCGACCATTTCGTCGTGCTGGGCACGAACGAGGAAGACGCGGGCGTTCAGCAGTTCCTGCTCCTGGTTCAACACGTCGAGCACGGTGCGCGAGCCGACCTGCGCCTCCTGACGGACGCCTTCCAGGGCGATCTGCGCCGCCTTGATCTGCGCCGAATAGGACTCGATGCTGGCACGGGCGGTCTGCAGAGCCTGCCAGGCGCTGACCGCGGATTCGGTCACCTGCCGGCGGGATTCCTCGATCTGCAGACGAGCCTGGTTGGCGGTCTGCTTGGCTTCGCGGACCAGGGCTTCCGGCTGGCCGGCCTGATAGAGCGGGATGGTCACCTGGGCGGTGATCTGCGCGCTGTCGGACCGGTTCAGGTCGACGCCGGAGGAGCGGCCCGGATCGTAGGTACGGCTGCCGCTGGCCGACAGGTTCACCGACGGCAGTAGGCGTCCGTACTGCTGGTCTACCGCCTCGCGCTGCGCCGCCTCGGTGTAGGAGGCGGACAGGACGTTCGGGTTGTTGGCGCGGGCAAGCTCGACCAGCTCGTCCAGGTTCTTCGGCAGGCGGAAGGCCGGCTTCGGCGCCTTCAGCTCGCCGGGAGCGGCGCCGACCAGACGCTCGTAGGTCGCGCGGGAGGCGCGCAGCGTACCTTCGGCCGAGATCTTGGAAGCGATCGCGGCCGACAGGCGCGACTCGGACTGGCTGACGTCGGTGCGGGTATATTCGCCGACGCGGAAGCGATCGCGGGCGGCGTCCAGCTGACGACGCAGCACCTGTTCGTTGTTGGTCTGCAGTTGCAGGATGGCTTGGTTCTGAACGATGTCCAGATAGGCCTGGGCCGCGGCCAGCAGCACCGACTGTTCGGACGCGATCAGGGTCGCGCGCTGCGCCTCGACCAGCCGCTCGGCACGGCGGACCGCCGGGGCGACGGTGGCGTCGTAGATCGGCTGGGTGGCGGTGACACCGACGCTCTTGGCGTTGGCTTCCGACCCGGTCGAGCCGCCGTCGAACTTGCTCTCACTCGTCGAGCGGGAGATGCCTGCGGTCACGCGGGCCGTCGGACGGTAGCCTGACAGCGCCTGGGGCACGCCTTCATCGACGGCACGCAGACGGGCGCGCTGGGCACCGATGGTAGGGTTGTTGGCATAGGCCTGGGCGAGGGCCTGTTCCAGGGACTGCGCCTGCGCCGTACCACCGCCGGTCACTGCTGTGCCCATCGTGGCGGTCAGGGTCAGGGCCGTCGCCAGCAGCCAGCGGCGCGCAAAACGGCTTCGCACGGTCATGTTCAGTAGACCTTCATGTTCGGGTCGATTCGCCGCGCCCAGGCATCGACACCGCCATCCAGGTTGATGGCACGGTCGAAGCCCTTGGAACGCAGCCACATGGTGACCTGCGCGCTGCGGCCACCGTGATGACACACGACGACGACATCGCGGTCCTTCGGCAGCTCGTCCACCCGACCGGGAAGCCCGTTCATCGGAATGTGCAGGCTGCCGTCGATGGCGCACAGCGCAAACTCCCAAGGTTCGCGCACGTCGAGGACGACGGCATCGTCGCCGGCCTTGCGGCGGCGGTCCAGCTCTTCAACCTCGATTTCAAACGGTGCGGCCATGGGTGCTCACTTTCGTGCTAGGGCGACGGCGACGGTAGCGCAGAACCGCGCAGAGGTAAACTGCACGGTTCAGTTCAAGACCTGTCCGACCGGCGAATCCGGTCAGAACACGAAAGACGCCTTCTTCTCGAAGCCCGGCAGCGCGTGCGGCTGGGCCTCGAACAGGATGCGGCTGGACACCACACCGGCAATACGCTGGAACAGACGGACCTCGCCGACGCTGACCTTGCCCTGGACGATGGCGAGCAGACGCCCGCCTTCCGCCAACTGGTCGGTCAACGACGCCGGAACCTCCGGGACGGTACCCTCGACGACAATGACGTCGTAAGGGGCGTTTTGGGCGTACCCCTCCGCCAGCGGGCCGGTGACGGCCTTGGCGTTGGCGATTCCCTGCCCCGCCAGTGCCGCCGTCGCGGCGGCCGTCAGCCCCTCGTCGCAATCGATGCCGACGACGGAGGAGGCGAGACGGGCAAGAACCGCGGTCGAATAGCCGCCGGCGGCGCCGACGTCGAGCACACGGTCGGTCTCCTGCACGGCGGCAGCCTGCAGCATGCGGGCGAAGACCATCGGCTCCAGCAGGAAACGGCCCTTGCCGATGGGGAGATCGTCATCGACATAGGCGACGCCGCGCGCCGACTCAGGAACGAAGGCTTCGCGCGGAAGCTCCGACAGGACATCGACGAGACGTTGATCGGTCACCTTGTTGGGGCGGATCTGTCCCTCGACCATGAAATAGCGTGCGGCGGCGAAATCGGTCATGGCGGTCGCTTATTGATGTGTTGTGACGACACCGGCACCAAGCCGAACAGCGGACGGCTTCCTGCCATGGCGGTATATAGCCGCAAAGGATTGGCGAACACAACGCCACAGGGATACGGAGCCGCCGGGACAGGCCCGGCCA
The DNA here is from genome assembly GCF_000333595.1 of Azospirillum sp. B506. Taxonomy (GTDB): domain Bacteria; phylum Pseudomonadota; class Alphaproteobacteria; order Azospirillales; family Azospirillaceae; genus Azospirillum. The sequence continues at coordinate 641 of NZ_BADK01000151.1, read as the reverse complement.
TTGCCAAGGGGCGGAAAAGCGGCTGCCTGCCCTGCCTGTGACGGCGTCTTCCGAACGACCGGCACATGATGTTCAAAAATCGTCACCATTCGCCTTGACCGCTCCGTTTCATGCCGCTATACCACCGCTCCACACCGAGGGCGCACCGGAAACGGCGCGCCGGTGCCGGTCAGGATGGCGCGGTGGCAGAGTGGTGATGCAGCGGACTGCAAATCCGTGTACGTGGGTTCGATTCCCGCCCGTGCCTCCATACCTGACAGTATAGATGAAGAATAGATAGCTTGAACGCAACCCCGCCCCTGGCGGGGTTTTTGAGTTTGGGCGTTGTTTTCATTGGCGAAATGCTCATCGCCTGCCGCGGCACCTCTCCCCGAAAGAAAAATCATTTTCTTGGCGGAATTGGCTTGGCAGGGCCGAATGGTTCGGCTATACACCCGCCACGCCAACAACGGCGGCGGCCAAAAGGCCAGTCACCGATCCCGGTTAGCTCAGTTGGTAGAGCAGCGGACTGTTAATCCGCTTGTCGCTGGTTCGAGTCCAGCACCGGGAGCCAGATCGAAAAGGCCGAATGCAAAGCGCATTCGGCCTTTTCTTCTTTTGGAGCTGTTGAGGCTTGACTGTGGCTCTTCAGTAACCGATTT